>JAILBG010000120.1:0-52076 GCA_024681215.1 Clostridiales bacterium | reverse complement strand
TTATAGAAACGGTGTAACATTTAATAAAGGGATTCGGTGAGCAGATTGCAGATAATCCTTTGTTTGGGGTGATTTCAGAGGATTTCATTAAGGCCCTATAATCACCGGCAAACGCCTATGATTTCAGGGATTTCAAATTCCGGTTTATCGCTTTCTGAACGCGGCCCCTCCAAACCACCCCGGGGGTTTCTTTTTTCCCGGTATTCATTGTTGCTCATTCTTCTATGGGAACCAATATCCCTGCAAACAAAGAGGATGTTGCAGATCGGCTTCTGCAACATCCCCTTTTTATTCCAGAGAAATTACTTGACTTCAAACACGGGCGTAAAGCCGCTGTTCACGATCAGATCGTACACCTTCTGGGTGTATACGACTTTTTCCAGCGCCTTGACGAAATCCGCTTTCTCGTTTTCGGGCTTTACGGCGAACACGTTCACATAGGCTTCGGCGGCCTGGCTGCCGGGCTGCTCATAGTAAACGGCGTCCTTGTTGGGATTCAGGTTCACCAGGGAGGCGTTGTTGCCGTTGATGACCACGAAAGCCGCGTCGTCCCGCATGCCGGGAGCCAGCTCGGCGTTCACGTCCACGAACACCAGGTTCTTGGGATTGATCACATCGTTCTTGGTGACGATGCTGGTCAGGGTGGTGCCTTCCGGCAGCTCGATCAGCCCGGCGTCGGCCAGCAGGATGAAAGCGCGGGTCATGTTGGTGGGATCGTTGGGCACCACGATCTTGTCGCCCTCGGCGATCTCCGCCAGATCCTTCTTGGTGCCGGCATAGAGGCCCAGGGGTTCAAAGTGGGTGGGCACCACGTACACCAGCTTATCCTTTTCCGCGGCGGTTTCGTTATACTGCTGCAGGTAAGGGATATGCTGGAAGAAATTGGCCATGGTGTCGCCGGCGGCGGTGGAGGGATTCTCCGCCACATAGTCGGTCACTTCGGTGAGCTTCAGTTCATAGCCTTCCTTCGCCAGATCATCCTTCACCAGCTTGAGGATCTCCGCATGGGGATTGGGGGTGGCGATGATGGTCAGCTCATTGGCCTTTTTGCCGCCGAACACGCCGGCAAAGTACAGCACCGCCAATACCGCGATCACCAGCACCAGAGCGATCAACAGGGTCTTTTTGGATTTCATGATGGTTTCTCCTTTCCGAATTTTCGCTTGGTCAGCGAATTCTATGGTCAACCTTCCTGGTCAGGAAGGTACCAAGCACCGTGATGATCTGCACCAGGATCACCAGCAGGATGCTGGCGGAATACATCACGTCGTACCTGCGCAGATTCAGCCCGTAAATGATCGCCAGCGACCCCAGGCCGCCGCCGCCCACGGCGCTGGCCATGGTGGTGTAGCCCAGAATGGCGACGCTGACGATGGCCACGCCGTTCACCAGGGAAGGCATCGCTTCCGGGATGAGCACCTTGGTGATGATCTGCATGGTGGTGCTGCCCATGGACTGGGCCGCCTCCACCACCCCGCCGTCCACTTCATTGAAGCTGCCCTCCGTCATGCGGGCCACATAGGGGAACGCGCTGACGAACAGCGGAAAGATCACCGCCTTGGGATCGCCGAAAGCCACGCCCACCAGCGCCCGCGTCACCGGCGACAGGAGCGCCAGCAGGATCAGAAACGGAATGGGACGCAGGAAATTGATCACCGCGCCCAGCACGATGTTGAACGCCGGCCGGGGCATCACGCCGCCCTTGCGGGTGATGACCAGCAGCACGCCCAGGGGCAGGCCCACCAGATACGCCAGGAACACCGAGGGAATGGTCATATACAGCGTTTCCCCCAGGGCTTTGACCAGTTCGGGCCAGATGTCAGCGCAAAAATGCTGCCAGAATTCCGCAAAGCTCACGCCGGATCCACCTCCCTCACCGTCAGGCCCTGCTCCGTCAGGTATTTGATCACCTTGCCCCGCACCTCCGGATCATCCGGGGACTCAATCAGCATCTGGCCGTAGGGCTTGCCGTTGATGGGCTTGATATCCGCGGAGAGGATGTTCACATCCACCCCGCAGTGCTTCACCAGCCCGGCAATGATGGGCATGCCTTCCCGACCGCCCTCAAATACGACGCGCAGGGCCGGCACATCGGACACCACGTCGTCCTCCTTGGCAGGCAGGATGCCGAACAGCCGCTTGCCCGCGGCGGACCGGGTGTGCACGAACACATCGTCCACCGTGCCCTCCTCGGCGATGCTGCCGCCGTCCAGGATGGCCACCCGGCTGCAGATCTGGCGGATCACCGCCATTTCGTGGGTGATGAGCACCACGGTGATGCCCAGGCGCTTGTTGATGTCCTGCAAAAGCGCCAGGATGGACTGGGTGGTCATGGGATCCAGGGCGCTGGTGGCCTCGTCGCACAGCAGCACCTCCGGGTTGCTGGCCAGGGCCCTTGCGATGGCCACCCGCTGGCGCTGGCCGCCGGAGAGCTGGATGGGATAAGCCTCCGCTTTGTTTTCCAGTTCCACCAGCCGCAGCAGCTCCATCACCCGCTCATTGGCTTCCTTTTCAGGCACGCCCGCGATCTCCAGCGGATAGCGCACGTTCCGCGCAACGGTTTTCTGCATCAGCAGGTTGAACTGCTGGAAGATCATGCTCATTTTCCGGCGGGCGGCCATGAGCTGCTTCCCGTTCATGGCGAGGATATCCTGCCCGTCGATGAGGATCTGGCCGTCATTGGGAATATCCAGCTTGTTCATACAGCGGATCAACGTGGATTTTCCCGCTCCGCTCATACCGATAATGCCGTAAATCTCGCCTTTTTCGATGCGCAGGCTGATCCCGTCCAGGGCCACCACTTCGCCGCCTGGCACCTGGTAAACCTTTTTCAGGTTCCGGATCTCGATCAGGGGTTGCAAAGACAAACGCATGCATTCCTTTCATGAAAAAAGCCCGGCGCAAGCCTGCCCCGGGCCGAAAAAACAAATACCGTCAATCGGCGCGGCTTTGGCAGGCGGGAGCGCGGCGCATCCGCCGGGACATTCGCATCCAGCACTGCTTCACGACCTCCGCCTCCTTCGTCCTCCGCCGTTTGATGGGGGTATTATACGGCGATTCCTGTGTTTCGTCAAGTATCCAGATCATATAGCCAGTTATAGGCGCAGACTATAGCCGGACAGCCCGATCCGGCATCAGGCCGGGGCTTCCCCTGCATGCCTTCCCCGTTCCTCCGCTTCGTGCAGACAGCCGATCAGCTGATCGGTGGTCAGCTCCCTCTGCCCGTATTTTTCCTCGCCCACGATCCCCGCCAGGCCGTGCCACAGACAGGAAAGGGCGGCCAGCTCCGGAAATCCCATGGGGCCCGCGTCATGGAGCAGGGCGGCCATGATCCCCGTCAGGGCGTCGCCGCTTCCGCCCTTTGCCAGCGCCGGCGTCCCCACCGCGTTGAGGTGATACGCCGGGCCGGCCTGTCCGATGGCGCAGATCACCGTCACGTCCCCCTTGAGCACGGCGGTACAGCCATATTTTTCCGCCAGCGCCCGGGCGGTCTCCATGCGGTCGGCCAGCACCCGTTCCATGGGCCAGCCAAGCAGCCGCCCCGCTTCCCCGGGATGGGGCGTGATCACCGCCTTCTCCCCCAGCGTCATTTCATGCCGCGCCAGCAGGTTCAGGGCGTCGGCATCCCAGACGGAGGGCTTTTCCGGGTCCCACAGCTTCAATATGTTTTCCCAGGTTTCTTCGCTTTGCCCCAATCCGCAGCCCACCGCCAGCACGTCGTACGCCGGCGGCTGCTTCACCGCCTCCGCGATCTCCGCGCACATGGCGCCCGGGACCAGCTTCTGCAGGATGGGCATGATCTCCCGCGGGCAGGCGACGGTGGTCAGTCCCGCCCCGGCGGTAACGGCGGCCTTGGCGCACATGACGGCGGCCCCGGCCATGCCCAGCTTTCCCGCATAGATCAGCACCCGTCCGCAGTCGCCCTTATGGGCGTTCACCTCCCGCCGCCTGAGAAGGCGCAGGGCGCCGGGGGTGTACACCGTCCGCGGCCTTTCCGCCTCCGGCAGCCCCTGCATCCCCCACAGCCCGATATCCGCCACCGCGATTTTGCCCACGGCTTCCCGGTGGCCCGTCAGATACAAGCCGGGCTTGGGCGCGTGCAGGGTAACGGTGACAGCCGCGTGCACGAACGCGCCGGGCGCGTTCCCCGTGGTTCCGTCGATGCCGCTGGGGATGTCCACGGCGATCATGGGCTTTTTCCCGATGAATTCGCTGACCGCCGCACGGATGAGCCCGGCAGTCAGATCATCCGGCGCGCCCCGCAGCCCGGTGCCCAGCAGCGCGTCCACCGCGCCGTCGAACTCCTCCGAAAAGCCGGACTCGCCAAAGGGCAGCTCTTCCTTCGCCAGTTCCCGCAGGTTCAAAAGGGGAATGCCCAGGTTCGCGGCCCAGTCCCGGTTGGTTTTCGCGTCCGGGGTTTTGGGCTCGCCGGTCATATAGACCGTCGGCCGTCCGCCCCGCATGGCAAACAGGCGGGCCGCGGCGAAGCCGTCCCCGCCGTTGTTGCCCGTGCCGCACAGAAACAGCACGCGCTTTCCCCGGCAGTCTCCGCCCAGCGCTTTTTCCGTTTCGTCCGTCACGGCCGCCGCCGCGAGCTCCATGAGCAGCAGGGACGGCACGCCCATGGTGAACGCCGATTGCTCCGCCGCCCGCATTTCTTCCGGGGTCAGCACGCCGTACCGGAAACGCCGGGAATCATCGTACAGCATCCGTCATCCGTCCTTTTCCGCTATGCACACCGCCGCCGCCATACCGCCCTCGTGGGTGATTGACAGGTGCAGCGGCCCGATGCCTTTTTCCTCCGCGAGCCGGGCGTATTCCCCCTCCAGGGCGTAATACGGCGCGCCGGCGGGATCGTGCAGCACGCAGATGTCCTTAAGCTCCCCGGAAGCAAGCCCGCAGCCCAGGGCTTTCATCAGGGCTTCCTTGGCGGCGAAGATCCCCGCCATGGTCTGGGGAGCGCCTTTCCCTTTTTCCAGGATGTACGCCTGTTCTTCCGCGCTGAAAAAGCGCCGGAGGAACCTGTCGTCCTCCAGCAGCTTTTCCATCCGCGCGATTTCGCACAGATCGATGCCCACGCCCGCGATCATGGCTTTGAATAATACAGGGCGTTGACGACGGCCCGGGCGGTGACCTCCGCCGCCGCGGCGCACAGCTTCACGAAATTGACCTCCGCGCCCGTTCTTCCCGTAGCCACGGCAAACACGGTGTCCCCGTCCATCTGGGTGTGCACCGGACGGATGGTCCGGGCCAGGCCGTCGTGGGCCACGTCCGCCAGGCGGTTGGCCTGTTCCTTGGTCAGCTTGCAGTCCACCGCCACCACGCCGATGGTGGTATTGCTCCCCGGGGCGGGGATGCGGATCTGCTGGGGGGCGGGGGCGTGGCCGTAGAGAAGGCCCTCCGCCAGCACCGGGGTACCGTCCGGCATGTGGGCGCAGCCCAGCACCTCCCCGGTCTCGGGATGATACACGTCCCCCACGGCGTTGACCGCCACCACGGCCCCCACCGTGACGCCCTCGGGCAAAGTGATGGAGGCGGAGCCGACGCCGCTTTCCTGGGGCACCGCCCCGGGCACCAGCTTGCCCACCGTGGCGCCGGTGCCGGCGCCGTACCGGCCCTGCTGCATGCCCTTCGCCGCGTTCATGCAGGCGCTGCGGCCCATGGCGGCGTCCGGGCGGATGGCGGGATCGCCCACGCCCAGATCGTAAAGCACCGCCGCCGGCACGATGGGCACGTGCACGCTGCCCATGTCCATGCCGCAGCCCATCTGCTCCAGATACCGCATCACGCCCCCCGCGGCTTCCAGGCCGAAGGCGCTGCCGCCGGAAAGGACGACGGCGTTCACGTTTTCCACCAGATTGCCGGGGCGAAGCAGATCGGTTTCCCGGGTGCCCGGGGCCGCGCCGCGGACGCTGACGCCCCCCGTGGCCCCTTCCTTGCGGCACAGCACCACGGTGACGCCGGTTTTGCCGCTTACGCTCTGGGCCTGGCCCACGCGGATGCCGTGGACGCAGGTGATATCGCCGGGATATGCGTTCATTTCATTTTCCCTCCTGACAGAATCGGTCCCTCAGGGCAGCAGCGCCAGCGCTTCATCGGCCGGGATCAGCCCGCAGGTATTCAGGTAATCCCGGAACGCATCCACCACGGCGGTCAGATACGAAGCCGCATACCCGCCCAGGGCCTGATTGTACCATTTTTCGCCGTAGCGCACGCACTGCATGATCTGCAGATAATCCGTGCCGCCGATGCGCAGCGTCACCGCCGCCACAGCCATTTCGTCGCCCCCGAGATAAGAAAGGATCTGGTCCATATTTTCATCAAAACGCTTTCCCCAGTCGATGCGGCTGCTCACATCCCGGCCCAGCACGGGGCCCACAGTCACTTCCCCGGGCCATACGCAGCCCGCCGCCGTTTCCAGGAATTCCTGAATTCTTTCCCCGTCGTTCGGCGTGAAGTACATCCCGCCGCCGTATTTGGGATCGTCCTCCATTTTGGACACGCCGGACATAACGGCGTACTGCCGCCCGAAGGATTCCGTCAGCGCGGAAACGCAGTCCAGGACCCGCAGCTGCCGCGGGTAGCCTTCCCGCAGGGGCAGGGGCAGCATGGGTCTGCCATCGTACCATCTGTAACGCCGGACGTACTGGAGATAGGCCGCGGGATCCATGCGGTCCACGTACGTTTCCACCGCGAAGGTGGCGATCATCCCCGTCACGTCGCCCCGGGCGAAGGCTTCGCCGTACGCCTGCACGGCCTCCTCCGGCGTGGCATACCCCGCGCCCTCGTAACGGATCTCCTCCGCCCAGGCGCAGGGCAGGGCCAGGATCAGCAGCAGCGCCCATGGGATCAGTTTTTTCATTTCTTTTCCCTCCCCGCCGTCCGGTCCAGCCATCCGATCAGGTCCGCGATCACTTCGCCGCGATTCGTTTCGTTGAACAGTTCATGCCGGGCGCCTACGTACAGCTTCACCGTCACGTTTTCCAGGCCCGCTCTCCGGAATTGCTCCGCCACCTGCTTAACGCCCTTCCCCATCTGCCCCACCGGGTCGCAATCGCCGGAGAGGAAATACACCGGCAGATCCTTGGGCATGGCGGACAGGCGCTTTTCATTCGTCAGCGCCAGAAGGCCGCCGAAAAAGTCCGCAAACGCGCCGCCCGTGAAGCAGAAGCCGCACAGGGGGTCGCTTGCGTATCTGTCCACTTCCTTTTCGTCCCGGCTCAGCCATTCAAAGCCGGTGCGGCCCGGGGCGAAGGGCTTGTTGTTCCCGGCGAAGGCGATTTTGTTCACCGCGGCGGCGGGCTTCTTTTTCGGCGACAGCTTCGCCAGCAGCCTTCCCGCCGCGCACAGGCCCTTCGGATAAAACCCCGTGCCGGACAGGATCAGCCCGTCCAGTTCCCTCCCGTACCGGAGGGCGTATTCCCGGGCCAGGAAGCTGCCCATGGAATGGCCCAGCAGGAAAAAGGGCGCGCCGGGATATTTCTTTTTCAGATCCAGGGATACCTGATGGGCGTCCTCCAGGATCGCGTCCCAGCCGTCCCGGTCCGCAAAATACCCCAGGGTTTCCGCGTCCTTCCCGTGGCCCCGGTGATCGCGCCCCGCCGCCAGATACCCGGCCTCATTCAGCGCCAGCGCCGTGCGTTCGTAGCGGCCGATATGCTCCGCCATGCCGTGCAGGATCTGCACCACGGCCTTGGGCGGCTCTCCGGGAGCCCAAACGGCGTACTGCTCCATGCCGTCACCTTCTTTTTACAGCTGATACAGCCCAACCTTTTTGTACACCTTCCGCAGCGTCCGCCGGGCCAGGGCGTAAGCGCGCTCGGCGTTGCGGCCCAGCATGGCGTTCAGGGCGTCCTTGTCGGCGATGATTTCGTTATAGCGCTGCTGGATGGGGGTCAGCTCGGCGATCACGGCCTCGCTGACCGCTTCCTTGAGGGCGCCGTAGCCCAGGCCCTGCATGGCGGACACCGTTTCCTCCATGCTTTCCTTTTTCAGCACGCTCAGGATGGTGAGCAGGTTGCTGACACCGGGCTTCGTTTCCGGATCAAAGCGGATCTCGCCGTCGGAATCGGTGACGGCGCGCTTGAGCTTGCGGCGGATATCCTCGGGCTTATCCAGGATGGCGATGTAGGTGTCCTCGGGGTCGGATTTGCTCATTTTCCTTTCCGGCTCCGCCAGGCTCATGATCTTGGCCGTGGCCTTGGGAATGTAAGGCTCGGGCACGGTGAACACGTCGCCGTAAATGCCGTTGAAGCGCTGGGCGATATCCCGGCAGATCTCCACGTGCTGCTTCTGATCCACCCCCACGGGCACGATGTCTGTCTGGTACAGCAGGATGTCCGACGCCATCAGCACCGGATAATCGAACAATCCGGCGTTGATATTGTCCGCATGCTTCTGGGATTTATCCTTGAACTGGGTCATGCGGGACAATTCGCCCATGTAGGTATAGCAGTTCAATATCCAGGCCAGCTCCGCATGGGCCGGCACGTGGGACTGGCAATAGATGATGTTCTTGTCCGGGTCCAGGCCGCAGGCCACGTAAATGGCGGCCAGGGACGCCGTGCGCCTGCGCAGCTCCGCGGGGTTCTGCCGCACCGTCAGGGTGTGCAGGTCCGCCAGGCAGTACAGGCAGTCCGCGTCGTCAAATAGGGTAAAATTCCTCAGCGCGCCGATATAGTTGCCCAGCGTGATATTGCCGGAGGGCTGGATGCCCGAAAAAACCACCTTGCGCTTTTCCGCGTTTTCCATGTGAATCATTCCCCTTCTTTTTCCAGTGTTCCATCCGATTATAGCACGCGCAGGCGCGCCTGTAAAGCAAAAACCGCCCCGGCGATGGGGCGGCGAATACGGCGCGGGGCCGTCACTTTTCCGTTTTCTGCGCCGTCAGGGGAACCGTGATCATTTCCGCGATCCGGGTGCCGCCGGACCGGTACACCGGGCACAGGCCCAGCACCGCGGTGCCCTCGGGCAGCGTTGCGGACAGGGTGAAGGTATGGTCCCACGCTCCCGGGTTGGGCGTGTCCTCGCAGGGCGCCGTAAGCAGGGTCTGATTGGCGTAGAGCTGATAGCCCAACAGGGCGTCCGCGTTCTCCTGGCTCCAGGAGGCGGGGCCCTGCACCCGGACGGTGACGCGGACCTCCGTGCCCGCCGTCACTTCCGCCTGGGCATGGGCGCTGTAATCCGCGCCCCTGTATTCCCCGCCGTACACGGCCTGCGCCGGGACGCGCCGCACCGCGGACACGGGCACGAATCCCCGGACGGGCAGCCCCTGATCCGTGATCTCCACGTACGCCCACTGCCCCATTACCGCCAGCCATTTCACCGCCTGGCCCGGGTTCAGGATGCGCACCCGGGTTTGGCTGTTCAAAGGATCGTCGGTCAGGAAGGACGCGGCGGCTAGGGACGCATCGGAATACTCAAACCGCAGGGGGCTCACCGACGCGCCCCGGGGCAGGGCGCTCTGCTCGATCCAGCCAAAGCGCATCTGGGAGGAGGTGATATCGTACTGGATCAGGATATAGCCGTTCTCGCTGCCGAACACCTGGATCCAGTCGTTGGTGGACACGGCGGCTCTGCCGCCCGCGGCGCGCTCGTACTGGGGGCCGGGGCCGGAATAGACGGGGAACTTCTGCCCGCCTTCAAATTTGATCCGCTGGGCGGCCAGCTCCCCGGTGGGGATGGCGGGAGGAACGGAAAGCGCTTCCTTCGCGTCCTTCATCGTCTTGGGAAAGGCATCCCAGGAGAAGTAGCGCAGATTGCGCTCCGTCACGCCGTTGACCGTGTTTACCTTGCTCCCCTCGTCCAGGTAATAGGTGACGGCGTCGCTTCCCACCTTCGCCCCGTCCCAGCAGTAATCAAAGAACGCCCACGTCAGGTTCCACTGGCCGTTTTTGTTCACCTCGAACCAGACGCCGCTGTCGGCCTGCTCCTCGTTGTCGGCTCGGGTGAATAAGATGCTCAGCGTATCCCCGATATAGACGGGATCGTCAAACCAAACCATGTAATGCTCGCCGTACAGCTGATCCACCAGGAAAAACCCATCCCCCTGGGGAATGGCGTTGTCCGTTTTCAACCAATAATTGAATTTTCCATTCTTTTCCTCAAAGCCGTACAGCACGTTATGGCCGTCCTTCTGGGCCACGGTAAAGAAGTAGGTGCCCCCCGCGGTGTTTTCAAAGTACCGGGACGCGCCCGCCTTCACCTGCCAGCCGTTAAACTGGGAATCGGCAAAAAACTGGCGCACCTCATGGGGGATAAAATCCTCCGAATCCTTGGGAAGCGACGCGCCCTCCGCCAGGGCGGGGACACAGGCAAGCAGCAGCAGCGCCGTAAGAAGAATGGAAATCAGCCGTTTCATGGTTTCAAGCTCCTTTCGTCATCGGGTTTCATCCATGATGACATCCGGGAAGGCCGGATTGTTTCACTCCGCCGCAACTTTTTTCACGCTCCCGGCGATTTCCTCCGCATCCGCTTCCTCGCAGGCCACGCACAGCGTCCGCCCGTCCCGGTCCCAGATCAGCATCATTCCCGCGTCCGTTTCCGTAAGCAGCGCGACGCTGCCGTCCGAAAGCGGCACATACCGGCATTCCGCCCCCGTCTCCACCGTCACCGGCTGTACGGACTCATATTCCGTAAACAGCAGCTCCCGGTCTTCCCGGGCCCAGGCCGCGGTATGCCGCCCGTCCTCCTGGCGGAGGTATTTAAGGTTGTACCCCTCCGGCAGCGCCTGGGGAAAATACAGCCCCTCCCAGCCCTCCGGCTTCCGGCTCTCCGCCGCCGGAACGGGGGTATCGGTGGGCATTATTGTTTCTTTAGGCGAAGAAGTTGGCCTTTCGGTGGGCGAAGGTGTTTCCGTGACCGCCGGAATCCGCGTTTCAGTGGGCGACGGCGTTTCCGTGGACGATGCGGCGGCCGGCGTAAGGTACGGGGCCACCGAAGCGGCGGGCGGCTGGGACGCGGGGGTGTTGTCCGGCATGGCGCGCCCCCACGCCAGCCAAACCCCGCCCGCCAGCAGCAAAAGCGCCGCCGCGGCATAGAGATACCGGCGTCCGGCCGTACCCCGTTTTCCCCGGATCTGCCGGAGGGCAGCGTCCCGGTGCTCCCGGTACATGTCCTCCGCCCGGCGGATCTCCTCCATCGTCAGCGACCGGTCCAGCCGCTCCGTTTCCTCCCGGGCGATTTCGGCGCACGCCTCCCGGAGCAATTCGTTTTCCTTTTTCACGGCTGCGCCTCCTCTCCTGACAGGACCTCCCTGAGCCTTTTCCGGGCGCGGCTCAGATGCACCCGGACGGACACCGGCTGCAGGCCGGTTTCCTGCGCGATCTCCCCGTCCGTCATTTCCCGGAAATAGCGCATCACCATGATGCGCATTTCCTGCTCGGGCAGGCGGCGGATGGCGGCCTTGATCCGCTCCACCCCGGCCCTTTCCAGCAGCCTGTCCTCCACCCGGCCTTCATCCGCTGTATCCGCAAGGCGGTCCTCCTCCGCGGCGGGGTGCTCCCTCTGCCGCCGGCGCAGGGCGGAAATGGCCGCGTGCTTAACCGTAATGACGCAGTAAGCGCGCAGTTTGTTTCTGTCAAATGTGCACAAAAGCGGAATTTTTTTCGTCAGCGAAAGCAGCGCGTCGCTCACCGCGTCCTCGGCGGCAGCGGCGTCCCTCAGCACCCGCAGGGCCTGGGCGTACATCAGCCGGTGGTAATCCAGATAGACCTGTTCCAGAAAGGCCCTGTCGTCCCCCGGCTCCATGGTCAAAAGCACCAGCGGCAGCATGCTCTTCATCCTTTTGCAAATAGCGATCCGCTTCATTATACCGGCACGGAAAGAGGCTTGTCAAATTCCGCCGATAATTGTTACATTTCTCCCCAATTCCTGTCATTTGAAACGGGAAAACGTATAATTAAGCCCGTTTCCCTTGCGCGGACGCAGCGTTTCTGCTATGATAGCCCGGAAATCAGGAGGGAGGAATTTCTGATGATTGATCTGAAACACGTTACCAAGACTTACGCCAAAAACGGGGTCAAAGCCCTGTCCGATCTGACGCTGCACGTCGACGGCGGCGAATTATTCGGCTTTATCGGCCCCAACGGCGCCGGCAAGACCACCACCATCAAGCTCATGACCGGCATCCTCAGCCCCGACGAGGGCACCGTCACCATGGCGGGCCACGATATCAGCAAGGACCGCCTGGAGGCCCAGCGGCTCATCGGCTTCGTGCCAGACGGCAACGACCTGTACGACCGCCTCACCGGCATGGAATACCTGAATTTCCTGGCGGACGTTTATCAGGTCAGCGCGGCCCAGCGCAAAAACCACATCGAAAAATACCTGGATATCTTCGATCTGGGCGGCGCCATCGGCAATCAGGTGCGCTCCTATTCCAAGGGTATGAAGCAGAAGCTGGTGGTGATCGGGGCGCTGATCCACAATCCCCCCATCTGGATCCTGGACGAGCCCCTGGGCGGACTGGACCCCCGGGCCAGCCACCTGCTGAAAGAAGAAATGAAGCGCCACTGCGAAGCGGGCAACACCGTATTCTTTTCCACCCACGTGCTGGAAGTGGCCGAAAAGCTGTGCACCCGCATCGGCGTGGTGGCCCACGGCCAGCTGCGGGCCGAAGGCACGCTGGATGAGCTGCGCTCCGGCGAAGTGGGGGCCAGCCTGGAAGACCTGTTCCTGGAGCTGACGGACGACGGAGGCGAGGACGCATGAAAGGATTTTCCGCGCTGCTGAAGCTGCAGCTGCTTTCCCGCCTGGCGGACCTGAAGCCCAGGAATATCCGCACCCAGCTGAAGGAAAAGCGGGGCAAGACCGTGGGCATGCTGATCGCCTACGTGTTCCTGTTCATTTATCTGGGCGGCTTCCTGATCTTTCTGGAAACCACGCTGCTGGATCAGGTGCTCATTCCCATGGGCATCCCGGATCTGCTGCTGACGATGGCCGTCACCCTGGCGATGATCAGCACGCTGATCATGTCCTTTTTCTTCATCATGAGCTCGCTTTACTTCGGCCGGGACAGCGCCTTCATCGCCTCCCTGCCGGTGAAGCCCCGCACGGTGCTGTGCGCCAAGCTCACCCAGGTGTGGATCAGCGAAACGCTGATCGACGCCGTGTTCATCCTGCCGGCCTGCATCATTTACGGCATCAAAACCGGCCTGACCGATCCGCTGTTCTATCTCCGGGGCGTGATCGTATGGCTGGGCGTATCGGTGCTGCCCATCGCCATCGTTTCCTTTATTTCCTCGCTGCTCATCCGGCTCTCTGCCCTGTGGAAGCGGCGGGAAATGGTGGTCACCGTGGCAGGCATCGTGCTGCTGGTGGCGTACATGGCGCTGTGCATGGGCATGGGCAACATGTTCGGCAGCGACGACGCGGGCGACATGATGCGCGCCTTCTTTACCAGCAACCAGGCCCGGATCGAAGGCCTGACCCGCATCTTTCCCCCCGCCGGCTGGGCCGCCAAGGGCCTGAACGGGGACTGGGGCCAGCTGATCCTTTTCGTGGCCGTATGCGCTGCCGCCGCGGCGTTCACCGTGTGGGCGATGGGCTTCTTCTACCAGAAGCTGAGCCTGCTCCAGACGGAGACCCCCTCCGCAGTGCGCAAAGGCGAAGCAAAGAAAGCCTCCTTCGCCTCCTCCTCGGCCTTGCGGGCCTGCGTGCAGCGTGAGATCCGCCAGGTGCTGCGCACCCCCGCCTACGCCACCAACATCCTGCCCATCGCGCTGATGCCCGCGCTGATGACGGGCATGATCGCCCTGTCCTTCAACCGCAGCACGGGGGCGGCGGAGGAGAGCGTGTCCCTGACCTCCCTGCTGGGCGGGCTGAACCCCGCCATCGTCCTGGCGATCCTGACCGGCGTCATGGCCTTCATGGCGGGCATGAACAACTTCCTGTCCACCGCCGTGACGCGGGAAGGCAAGGGCCACCAGTTCCTGTGCGCCCTGCCCATCCAGCCCCGCGTCAGCGTGATGGCCAAAATGGCCGTGGGCGCCGCCCTGACGCTGATCGGCTGCGCCCTGGCCGCGGCGGTGATCGCGGTGCTCCTGCCCGATTTCATTCCCCAGGCGGTGATGGCCTTCGTGCTGACGGCGCTGTTCGGATACTGCACCGGCGCCCTGGCCCTGGCCAGCGACGTAAGGAACCCCAAGCTGGACTGGCTCACCGAAACGGAAGCCATCAAGCAAAAAAGCGGCGCCCTGATCGGCATGCTGCTCAGCTGGGCCCTCCTGGGCGCTCTGGGCTTGATCAGCTATCTGCTGCTGTCTGGCGGCGCGTCCCTGTACGTATACTTTGCGGTCATGGCGGCGATCCTGGGGGCCGGCGTGTTCTTTGCCCACCGGATGCTGATGAAGGCCGCCGACGAGAAGTACTGCCTGAACCCGTAAACGGCGAATCTCCGCGCCTGCCGGACGCGCATCCGGCGGGCGCTCTTTTTTCGCCGGGGCGCATTTGCTTACAATTGTCATTGAAAAATTGCAGAAAAACGTATATAATGATTCCATCATTCCGGAAAGGAGGGCCGCCCATGGACCAGGAAATCCGTCTGCAGGACGTGATCCAGACCAGAAAACCCCACCCCTGCGGCAGCGATACCTGGGTGGTCATCCGCACCGGCGCGGACATCAAAATGAAATGCCAGGGCTGCGGCCGGATCGTGATGCTGGATCGGATGGTGTTTTTGAAGCGCAGGAAAAAAATCCTCCAGCAGGGGATCGCCCCGGCGGCGCCCGGAGAGGAGCAAACGACCGATGAATGAAATCAAACCCGCGGCGGAAGCCGTTCAGGACGCCGGGAAGGAAACGCCCCCGCAGGCCGCCCGGACGATCCCGGAAAAGCCGGCGGACCAGCCGTCCCAGGCTGTTCAGGCGCCTGCAGAGCAGGCCGGAAAAAGAAAGAAGAATAAAAAGGAAAAGCGGAAAAAATCCATTCAGGAGGAGATCTACGGCTGGATCCTGGTGCCCATCGCCGCCGTCCTCATCGCCTTCCTGGTACGCACCTATATCGCGGAGCCCGTGCAGGTGAAGGGCAGCAGCATGGCAAACACCCTGGCGGATAAGGAATACGTGCTGGCGTCCAAGCTGGATTATCTTTTTCACGATCCCCGGCGGGGGGATATCGTGATCTGCCATTATCCGGGCCGTATGAACGAGGATGAAAACAGGAACCCCGTGGAGCCTTTCCATATGCAGGTGACCAGCCGGTATGACCTGGTCCTGAACAGTTACACGCTGTTCGTCAAGCGCCTGGTGGCCGTGCCCGGCGACACGGTGGAGATCCGGAGCGGGGTGCTGTATGTGAACGGCGAAGCCACGGAAAACCCGAAGCTGATGGGCAGCTTGCCCAAGGATTATCCCCTCTATCAGCTGCAGGAGGACGAATACTTCGTCATCGGCGACAACCGCGGCAATTCCCACGACAGCCGGTACGACGGGCGCTCCGAAAACGTCAATTATTCCGTTTCCACCCTCAACGACTATGTGGGGCCCCTGCACCGCGATCAGATCGTGGGGCACGTAAAATGCGTACTGCTGCCGCTGGGCAGCATCAGAGGGGTGAACTGAATGTCCGTACAGCCAGCCCAGCAGACGCCGGCCGTGGAAAAAAACAAGAAAGCAGAGAAGCCAAAGAAAACCGTGCAGCAGGAAATTATCAGCTGGATCCTTTCCTTCGTAGGGGCCTTTGCGGTGATCCTGGCCATGGAAACCTGGGTGGGCCTGCCCATTCCCGTCAAAGGGGGCAGCATGCAGAACACCCTGCGCGACGGGGAATTGCTGTGGGTCTCCCGCCTGGATCAGAATTACAGCCGGGGCGACGTGGTGATCTGCCATTATCCCAACCGGATCAAATCCGTTTTCCATCTGGGCCCGGGGCTGAAGCTGGAATTCCCCGAGGTGTTCGTCAAGCGCCTGGTGGGGCTTCCCGGCGATACGCTGGAGATCCGCATGCAGAAGCTGTACGTCAACGGGGAGCTGGTGCCCGACCCGCCTGAAATGGGCAGCCCGCCGGCGGATTACGGCCCCATTACCCTGGAGGAAGACCAATACTTCGTCATCGGCGACAACCGCTTGACCTCCAACGACAGCCGAAAGGACTACGTGGGCCCCATCTCCCGGGATATGCTGCAGGGCAAGGTCAAATGCGTGCTGTGGCCCCTGAACCGGATCCGCGGGATACAGTAAATAAATACGGCCTTTCATTCAGAAAGGCCGTGTTTTTTGTTTTGGGCTTCAGACGCTCAGTTTTCTTTCCATGATCTGGGCGGTGCACACGTACATGGCCGCGGAGAATACCAGCGTCGCCGCGCTGCGGACCAGATACACCGTGTTGATCCCGGCGCCCTGGGGAACGAGGGCGGAGACCACCATTTTTTCCAGCACCCTTAGCCCGATCGTCAGCGCCAGGAACAGCACGAAGCTCAGCAGCCCGTTGTACTTTTTCCCGTTGAGCAGGGCGGCGCTGATCACGTCCGCCAGGTACGCCATGATCACCACGGCGAACCAGCCGGTCAGCAGGTTCAGGAAGAAGCAGGCCATCCCGAAGGCGTTGATCTGGATTTCGTTGTTGATGGAATGAATGAAATCCTCCAGGAACCGCCACAGCTCCCCGACGGTGGAAAACTTCGCAAAGAGCAGCATGACGTCCAGCGCCCCCAGCCCGAAGAAGAAGGCCCCCGTCACCAGCATGCTCAGCCCGTTTTCCAGCACCTTCGCCCCCAGGATCTTATAGCAGCTGTTGGGCGTCATAAACAGCATGTAGCCCTGCCGGGTGTTCATATCCCGGTGAAGCGATACGATGCTGTTGAGCCCGATCACCATGACCCCGCCGAAGGCCAGCAGCGTCAGGATCCCCGCGCTGATGGCGGCCCAGTTTTCATTGTGCGCGAATGCGCCGATCAGGTATGCGATCTCAGCCGCCGCCGTGATCCCCAGCAGGATCAGCTTCAGCGCCAAAGTCTTTCTCCATTCGTATTTCATCAGGTTTTTCATGCGTTCGCCCCCTCGCTGCGGCTGTAGATCTCCCGATAGCGGTCCGCCATGGACAGCCCGCGCTGTTCTCTCATTTCTTCCAGATCCGTGCATTCCACCAATACGCCGTTTTTCAGGTAAGCCGCCCGGTCGGCGATGGCCTCCATCTCCTCCACCAGATGGGAGGACAGGAGCAGCAGCTTGTTTTCCGCCGCGCTTTCCAGGATGCAGGCGCGGATCACGTCCCGGGCCAGCAGGTCGATGCCGTTAAAGGGCTCGTCCAGCATATACACCTGAGCGTCCCGGGCCAGGGTGACGGCGATTTTCAGCTTTGCCATCATGCCGGAGGACAGCTCCCGGGTCTTCAGGTTTTCCGTCAGCTCCATCCTCTCCAGCAGCGCACGGTAGCGGTCGGCGGAATAATCCGCGAAAAAGTCGCCGTAATATCTGCCCACGTCCCGGGCCGTCATCCAGGTGTAAAAATACGGCTCGGTGGACATATAGGCGATCTGCTTCCGGCTTTCGATATCCACGGGCCTGCCCTCGAAGAGCATTTCTCCCGACGTGGGCTTGATCAGCCCCGCGGCCATTTTCATCCAGGTGGTCTTGCCGCTTCCGTTGGGGCCCAGCATGGCGTAAACATGCCCCGCTTCCATTTCCAGCGTCACACGGTCCACCGCCGTTTTCCGGCCGAACACTTTTGTGATTTCCTTGCTTGCCAGCATCATTCTTTTTCCTCCTCCAGGATCATCCGGGCCGCCTCCTGCCGCCCGATCCCCAGTTTTTCCATTTCATCTGCAAACCGCACAGCGGCCTGCCGTGCCATCGTCCCGCGCACCTGCGCGATCCTTTCCTCATTCACCGTCACGTAGGTGCCCATGCCCCGACGGCTTTCGCACAGGCCCTCCCGTTCCAGCTCCTGATACACCCGGGCCGCCGTGTTGGGATTGATGGTGTACAGAACCGCCAATTCCCGGCCGCCGGGCAGCTTCTCCCCCGGCGGACGTCTGCCCGTAACGATATCCGTCTTGATCGCCGTCATCACCTGCAGCCAGATGGGGCTGTTGGGATCGTACTGCATCGTCTCCCTCCTCGGTTACTTAGTGCACTATGTACATAGTACACTCAAACAATCCGTCTGTCAAGCCTTTTCTCAAAAAAAATTCTTGATTGTTTCTTTCCTTCATTTTTTGTTCCTTTACTTCATTTTTGGCGGTCATTTTTTCAACCGGATATTCCGTCTTGTTTCCTTTGGGGTTTTCTGGTATCATATCAACTGCAATATGATCAAAGAAGGTGTGGAAAGATCATGGGGGATTTCTTTCAGAGCCTGCTGGGGAACGTAACCAACGTGACCTGGCAGATGGCGGTGATGTGGGCCATCGGCGCGCTGCTGATCTACCTGGCCATTAAAAAGGACATGGAGCCCAGTTTGCTCCTGCCCATGGGCTTCGGGGCCATTCTGGTGAACCTGCCGGTGGGCAGCGAGGCGCTGGCGCCCATCAAGACCCTGTTTGACGCGGGCATCGAAAACGAGCTGTTCCCGCTGCTGCTGTTCATCGGCATCGGCGCCATGTGCGATTTCGGGCCCCTGCTCAACGATCCGAAGCTGATGCTCTTCGGCGCTGCGGCCCAGTTCGGGATCTTCTTTACCCTGTCCATGGCCAGCGTGTTCGGCTTCTCCCTGCGGGACGCGGCCTCCATCGCCGTCATCGGCGCGGCGGACGGCCCCACCTCCATCGTGGTTGCCCAGCAGCTCAGAAGCGGCTATCTGGGGGCCATCATGGTGGCGGCTTATTCCTATATGGCCCTGGTGCCCATCGTGCAGCCTCCGGTGATCCGGCTGCTGACCACGAAAAAGGAACGGCTGATCCGCATGCCTTACGAGCAGAAGAACGTCAGCAAAACCACCCGCATCCTCTTCCCCATCATCGTCACCATGGTGGTGGGCATCATCGCCCCCGGCGCCGTGGCGCTGATCGGGTTCCTCATGTTCGGCAATCTCCTAAGGGAGTGCGGCGTGCTGGATTCCCTGAGCGAAACGGCCCAGAAGGTGCTGGCCAATCTGATCACCCTGTTCCTGGGCCTCACCATCGCCTGGCGCATGCAGGCCGAGGCCTTCCTTTCGCCCCAGACCCTGCTGATCCTGCTGCTGGGCCTGATCGCTTTCGTGTTCGATACCGCCGGCGGCGTGATCTTCGCCAAGGCGATCAACCTGTTCGCCAAAAAGAAGATCAATCCCATGATCGGGGCCTGCGGCATCAGCGCCTTCCCCATGAGCAGCCGGGTGGTGCACAAAATGGGCCTGAAGGAAGACCCGCAGAATTTCCTGCTGATGCACACCGTGGGCGTCAACGTATCCGGCCAGATCGCCTCCGTCATCGCCGGAGGCCTGATCCTGAGCTTCTTCGCCGGGCTTGTGTAAGGAGGTGCGGTAAAATGAAAAAGAAAACCTTCGCCGTCCTCGCGGCGCTGCTGATCCTGCTCGCCCCCCTGTGCGCCCTGGCGGAAAACCCCGACACAGTGGAAACGTGCCCTCCCGCGGTTCAGGCGCAGCTTGAAGCGTCCGCGCAGTCCGTCACCGAAAGCGCCGAAGCGCCGGAAGCGGCGGAGCCCGTTCCCCAAGAGGAAGACGCGGGCAAAACGTCCCCCGCGAAGGGGGATCAGCCCCTGTCCTTCGGCGAATCCCTGGGCTATATGCTCAAGGGCATGGCCGGCATTTTCCTGGTGACGGCCATCATCATCCTGGCGGTGGTGCTGCTGGAAAAGGCCGGCGGAAAAAAGAAGGACGGCCAGGCCTGACCGCGCTTCCCGCGGACCGGGAATTTGGCATGAATGGAAAAAATTTTCCCATAGGGTTGCATTTTTCCCCCGTTCATGCTATCATCTGATGGACGTAAGTCCATGATCATTATTGGAGGTGCAATCAAATGGCTTATAAGATCACTGACGCCTGCATCGCCTGCGGCGCCTGCGCGGCGGAATGCCCCGTGGAAGCGATCACCGAGGGTGACGGCAAGTACGAAATCGATCCCGAAAAGTGCATCGAGTGCGGCGCCTGCGCCGGCACCTGCCCTGTGGGCGCTCCCGAACAGGCCTGACGCCCGTCTGCGTCCGGCAGATCATCCCGCAATCATCCCGATCAAAATGCCGGACGCGAAAACCGCCGATCCTTTCGGCGGTTTTTTCGTATACGCGGAATCAGGGCCGGTCAAATCCCGCTTTTTCCGGGCAATTTACTTGTTTCATCCGGTAAAGTGTGGTATACTGCTTTTTTGAAAGGGGGCGGGCCGATGGCGAAAGGGAAGCGCTGGTTCAAGCTGGACAACGCCGCCAAGCTCTACCCCGCCATTGCCACCGACCGCTGGAGCAGCACCTTCCGGGTGTCGGCCGAGCTGAATGAGCCCGTGGACCCGGAGCGTCTCCAGCAGGCGGCGGACCGGGTGATGCCCCGGTTCCCCTCCCTGATGGTGCGGATGCGCACCGGGCTGTTCTGGTATTACCTGGAGGAAATCAAATCCCCGCTCCAGGTGCGGGAGGACACGGGCCATCCCTGCATGCCCTTCCGGTATCGCCAGGATCACGGGTATCTGATGCGCATCCGGTATTACCGGAACCGGATCTCGGCGGAGTTTTTCCATTCCCTCACGGACGGCAGCGGCGGCTTCGTGTTCCTCAAGACCCTGACGGCGGAGTACCTGCGGCTGGGCGGCGTCAGCGTCGATTTTGAAAACGGCGCGCTGGACCCCGACCAAGCCCCGGACCCACGGGAAACCCGGGACGCTTTCCTGGATATGCCCCTGCCCAGGGTGCGCATTTCCCGCAAGGAAGGACGGGCGTACCACTTTCCCGGCACGCCGGAGATCCCCCACACCCTGCACACCATCGCCGCCTCCATCCCCTGCGCCCCGCTGAAAGCGCAGGCGAAGGCCGCGGGGGCCACGGTGACGGAGTATCTGGTTTCGGTGATGCTGCTGTGCGCCGTTCAGGACCAGGCAGCGCGCCAGAAGCGCCGGCTGCTGCCGGTCCGGGTGTCGGTGCCCGTGAACATGCGCGCCTTCTATTCCTCCCCCACCGTGCGCAATTTTTCCTCCTTCGTCAATCCCGGCATCGATCCCCGGCTGGGGGACTGCCCCTTTGAGGAGATCGTCCGGGAGGTGCGCGCGTACATGGCCTATCAGGTGAATCCGCGCCTGCTTTCCGCCACCATCGCCACCAACGTGGCCGACGAAAAGAACCTGCTGATCCGCCTGGTGCCCCTGGCGCTCAAGAACCTGGTCATCAGCACCATTTTCCGCAACGCCGGGGACAAGCTGGTGACAGCCACGCTGTCCAACCTGGGGGTGGCGAAAATGCCCCGGGGCATGGAAGGGCATGTGCGCCGGTTCGAATTCCAGCTGGGCGTGCCGTCTTCGCCGCTGTACAACTGCGCCTGCGTCACCACGGGGGATGAAATGCGCCTGGTCTTTTCCGGGAATATCCGGGAAGCGACCCTCCCCCGGGAAATGCTGAGCTTTCTGGTGGAGCAGGGGATCCCCGTGGAAGTGGAAAGCAATCTGGAGGAAGAAGGATAATGGCTTACTGCGTACACTGCGGCGTGAAGCTGGGCGAGAGCGAAAAGAAATGCCCCCTGTGCGGCACGGGGGTGTACGATCCCGCCGCCCGCCGGGACACATCCGCCCCGCGGCCCTATCCCGTGCATACGCCGGAGCAGGTGCTCAAGAAGAACAAGGATTTCCTTCAGCTGCTGGCCGGCCTGCTGCTGCTGGCGCCCGCGGCGCTGTGCCTGGTGATCGACCTGCTCGTTTCCGGCGGCGTCACCTGGAGCGCCTACGCCGCCTGCGCCCTGGCGCTTCTGTACATCGCCGTCACCGTGCCGCTTCAAATCACCAGAAAGCGGGTATACTGGAGCCTGGCGGTATCCTTTCTCTGCCTGAACGCCTATCTGTTCCTGGCGGAGCGGTTCAGCGAATCCGGGCCCTGGTTTTTCCCCATTGCCCTGCCCGCCATTTCCCTGGGCACGGCGCTGCTGGCGGCGCTGATCATCCTGTACCGGGTGCACAGGCTGAACAAGCTGACGCTGCTGGCGGCTTCCCTGGCGGCCGTGGGGCTGGAATGCCTGGCGGTCGAATGGCTCTGCACCCTGCAGAGCAGCAGCGCCCTGGGGTTCACCTGGTCCCCCTTCGTGCTGGCCCCGTGCCTGTTCATTGCCCTGTGCCTGTTCTTTATCAACGGCAACCGGGCGGTCCGGGAGGAGGTCCGCCGGCGGGTGCATTTCTGATCCCGCCGGAATCAGCCGGTTTCCCTTTTTCGGCATTTCGCATATACTGACAGACGGAAAGGATGATGAAGGATGAAGAAGTATCGCGTAGGCGTCATCGGCGCCACGGGCATGGTGGGCCAGCGTTTCGTAACGCTATTGGAGAACCATCCCTGGTTCGAGCTGACCGCCCTGGCCGCCAGCGGACGCAGCGCCGGCAAGCCTTACGAAGAGGCCCTGGCGGGCCGCTGGGCCTTTTCCTGGCCGATCCCCGAAAAGGCGGCTAAAATGACCGTTCTGGACGCGTCGGACGTAAAAACCGTTTCAGGCCTGTGCGATTTCGTTTTCTGCGCCGTGGCCATGGACAAGGCGGCCACCCGGGCGCTGGAGGAAAGCTACGCCAAGGCGGAAACCCCCGTCATCAGCAACAACAGCGCCTGCCGGCTGCTGCCGGACGTGCCCATGCTGATCCCGGAGATCAACGCGGCCCACGCCCCCATCATTTACGCCCAGCGCAAGCGCCTGGGCACCAAGCGGGGCTTTATCGCCGTGAAGCCCAACTGCTCCATCCAGAGCTACGTCCCCGCCCTGACTCCGCTCAGGGATTTCGGGATCAAGGCCGTGTCCGTCTGCACCTATCAGGCCATTTCCGGCGCGGGCAAGACCTTTGACCGCTTCCCGGAGATCCTGGACAACGTGATCCCCTACATCGGCGGCGAGGAAGAAAAGAGCGAGCAGGAGCCGCTGAAGATCTGGGGCGAACTGAACGCCGAAGGCACCGCCATCATCCCGGCAACGGCCCCCGTCATCAGCGCCCAGTGCATCCGCGTGCCCGTATCCGACGGCCATATCGCCGCCGTCAGCGTGTCCTTTGAAAAGAAGCCCGAAAGGCAGACCATTCTGGACCGCTGGGCGTCCTACCGCACCGTGGCCCAGCAGCTGGCCCTGCCCAGCGCCCCCACCCCCTTCGTGCGCTACATGGAGGAACAGGACCGGCCCCAGACGAAGCTGGACCGGGATTTTGAAAACGGCATGGGCATTTCCGTGGGCCGTCTGCGGGAAGACGCCATTTTCGATTACAAGTTCGTCTGTCTCTCCCACAATACCCTCCGCGGCGCGGCGGGCGGCGGCGTTCTCTCCGCCGAGCTGCTCTGCGCCCAGGGGTATATCGAGCGAAAGGAGTAACCCCATGTCCGCACCGCTGTTCCGGGGCTGCGGCACAGCCCTGCTGACCCCTTTCAGGAATGGGAAGATCGATTTCCCCGCCTTCGGCCGGCTGATCGATTTCCAGCTGGAGAACGGCATCTCCGCCCTGGTCGCCTGCGGCACCACGGGGGAGCCCGCCACCATGACGGAAGAGGAATGGGAAAGCGTGGTCGCCTTCGCCGTCAAACGGGCGAACGGCCGCGTCCCCGTCATCGCCGGCACCGGCGGCAACAATACCCGGGCGGTGATCGCCCGGGCGCACCGCGCGAAAGCCCTGGGGGCCGACGCTCAGCTGTGCGTCACGCCCTTCTACAACAAAACCACCCAGGCCGGATTGATCGCCCATTACCGGGCCATCGCCCGGGACGGCGCGCTGCCGGTGATCGTCTATAACGTGCCCTCCCGGACGGGGCTGAACATGCTGCCCGCCACTCTGGCTGCCCTTTCGGACGAAGAAAACATCATCGGCATGAAGGAAGCCTCCGGGAACGTGGCGCAGATCATGGAAATGATGCGGCTGTGCGGGGACAGGATCGCCTTCTATTCCGGCTCCGACGAATTGACGGCCCCCATCCTGGCCCTGGGCGGCTTGGGCGTGATCTCGGTGCTTTCCAACATCGCGCCCCGGCAAATGGCGGATCTGGCCGCCGCTCCCGTACAGGAAGCGGCGAAAATGAACATCGCCCTGCTGCCGCTGATGAGCGCCATGATGAGCGAAGTCAATCCTATCCCCGTGAAGGCCGCCGCCGCCCTGATGGGCCTGTGCAAAAACGAGGTCCGTCTGCCGCTGGTGCCCATGAGCAGGGAAAAGAAAGCCAAAATGAAAGAAGAAATGCAAAAGGCAGGTTTACTGTAAGATGCTCAGGATCCTTTTATCCGGCGCCTGCGGCCGCATGGGCCGCCAGGTAGCCGCCCTGGCCGGGGACGAACAGGCGCAGATCGTCGCCGGGGTGGACGTACACCCGGAAAACGGCGCCGCCTTCCCCGTGTATCCCTCCTTTTCCCTGGTGGAGGAGGAGGCCGACGTGATCGTGGATTTTTCCCGCCCCGAGGGGCTGGGCGCGCTTTTGCAGTACGCCCTGGCCCATCGTCTGCCCGCGGTACTGGCCGCCACCGGCTATAACGAAAGCGACCTGCGGGCCATCGCGGACGCGGCGAAAGAAATTCCCGTTTTCCGCAGCGCCAACATGAGCCTGGGGGTCCACGTGCTGCGCACCCTGGCCCGTCAGGCCGCCCGGCTGCTGCCGGATTTCGATATCGAGATCGTGGAAAAGCACCACAATCAGAAGCTGGACGCCCCCAGCGGCACGGCGCTGATGCTGCTGGACGCGGTGAGCGGCCCCGATACGCTGCCGGTGTTCGGCCGCAACGGCCGCACCCAGAAGCGGGAAAAGCGGGAGATCGGCGTCCACGCCGTCCGGGGCGGCACGGTGCCGGGCGAGCACGAGGTGGGCTTCTACGGCCCCGCCGAGGTGGTAACGCTGAGCCATTCCGCCCAGGACCGGTCCATCTTCGCCCGGGGCGCCCTGCGCGCCGCCCGCTTCCTGGCGGGACAGGCCCCCGGGGAGTATTCCATGGACGATCTGGCCGCGGCCATGATCGCCAAGCAATAAAAACGCAGCATAAAAAACGCCCTTCCGCATTTCAAAAGTGCGAAAGGGCGTTATTTGTGTGCGTCAGGCGTTCTTTTGCTTGTGGATCAGGAAGGCCTTGCCCTCCCGGATCATCCGGCACAGCTCCGCGTAATCCCGGGGGTTCTCCTCAAAGGCCACGAAGGCCGTGGCCGTGGTTTCCACCTGATGGGTGTCGGACCCGGCCACCATGGGCTTGCCCTCCCGCAGGGCCAGGTCGAAGGCCTGGAGGTTGTAGGTTTCGCTGGCGTTCCCGTAATTGAACACTTCGATCGCGTCAATGTCCAGCCCCGGGCGCTCAATGCCCGCTGTCCGGATATACCCCGCCTGGCGGTAGGGATGCGCCCGGATCACGATGCCGCCCAGGCCGTGCACCACGCTGCACAGGTATTCGATGCTCCATTTATCGCAGTCCCGCAGCCCGCCGTAAAGGTCCTCCGGCCGGAGGCCCAGGATCAGATAATCCTCGCCGTTGCCGCCCAGATGGGTGTATTCCAGGCCGAAATACACCGGCAGGCCCATTTCCTTTCCGGCCTCCAGGGCAGATTCGTATCCCCGGAGGAACACCGCCATTTTTTCATCCCAGGTATCCGGCTCGTTGGCGTAGGAATTGCCGTTGAGGAAATGATCGGTGATCACCAGGCCGGAAAAGCCCTTGTCCCGGTACGCCCGCACCATGTCCCGGGCCGGGGAGCGGCCGCATTTGCTGGTTTCGGCGGTATGGCAGTGGATCTCGTAAAAGTACATGCGTGTTTTCTCCGTTTCTGCGTGGATGCGTTTTAAAACGAGGCTTCTCTCTCTGCCCTTATTTCCCGGCCACCTGGATCTCCCCCACGTCCACCGAGGGGCTGCCCACGGCGCTGCCGGGGAAGATCAGATCGCTGCCCACGGCGCGGATGTTCCTGAGCAGTTGAAAGAAGTTCCCCGCCACGGTGATCCGGTCCACCGGCCGGTCCTTCTTTCCGTCCTTCACGGTATAGCCCTGGGCGATGAGGGAAAAATCGCCGCTGACGGCGTTGGCCCCGGCGTGGAGGCCGCTCACTTCCGTGATCACCAGGCCGTCCCCCATGTCCGCCATCAGCTCCGCCAGGGTCTTTTCCCCGGGCTTAAAGTAGAAATTACTGGGGCTCACGTTCACCATGCCCGCATAGCCGGCCCGGGATGCGTTGCCGGTGGTTTTCACGTTGGCCTTCCGGGCGGTCTTGAGGTTGTGCAGCAGCGTCGTCAGCCTCCCGTTCTCCACCACCGCCTTGGTGCGGGTGGCCACGCCCTCGGCGTCGAAGGGCTGGCTGGCCAGGCCGCCGGGCAGAAGGGGATCGTCCATCAGCGTGACCGCCTCGGAGGCGATGATTTCCCCTTCCTTGCCGTTGAGCAGGCTCAGCCCCTTCTGGGCGCTTTCCGCGGAAAAGACGCCGGCAAAGGTGGCCAGCAAATCGGGCATGCACTTGTTTTCAATGATGGCGCGGTAGGCGCCGCTGGGCACCGGCTCTGCCTTCAGCATGAACAGGGCTTCCTCCACCGCGTCCTTCGCGATCTTTTCCGGGTCGATCTTATCAAAATCCCGGGTCACTTCAAAGCCGCTGCCGGTGGATACCCTCTCCCCCTCCTTGGCCACGGCGGAGGCGTAGCACACCGCGGTATTGTCCCGGTAACGCAGGTCCAGGCCGTGGGCCTTGCCATCGGCCACCACCCGGTTCACGATGCGGGTTTCCCCGCTGCCGGTGGAGATCATGTTGTAGTTGAGGGCCGTGATCCTTTCATCCATGGCCAGGGCCTTTTTTTCAATGTCCAGGATCAGCTGCAGCTTGCGGCTTTCCTCCACCCGGTCCAGGGCGGGATTGTAATTGTCCACCCGGGGATACTGATCGTCTCCCTGGTAGATCTCCTGCACGTCGTCGTCCTCGGTGAGCTCCGCGCTTTCCTTCACCGCCCGCACCAGCTGGCCCACGGCCTCTTCATCGAAGGCCTCCGTGGCCGCGTAGCCCATTTTCCCCTTGTACAGCCCCCGCAGGGACAGCCCCCGGGTGTCATGGACGGTATAATTGCTGATCTGCCCCTTGACGCACATGGCCCGGAAGCTGTCGTTGGAGGAAAGATAGATTTCCGCCGCCAGGATGCCCTGATCCTGCGCCTCCTTAAGCACGGCATTGATGAACGCGTCGATGGTCATGTTTCTCCTCCTCCCTTCATCGTCCGCCCACGGTCAGTTCGCTGACCCGGATCATCGGCTGGCCCACGTTGGTGGGAATGGAGCCGCTGATGGAGCCGCACATGCCCTGGGCCATCCGCATGTCCCGGCCCACCCGGTCGATCCTGAGCAGGATCTCGCTGCCCCGGCCGATGAGGCTGGCGCCCCGCACGGGATGGGCGATCTTCCCATCCCTGACCAGGTAGCCCTCGCTGACGGCGAAGTTGAATTTTCCGGTGGTGGGATCCACGCTGCCGCCGCCCATGCTTTTGGCGTACAGCCCGTCGCCCATGGTGGCGATCATTTCGTCGTTGTCGTCTCTTCCCGCCGCGATGAAGGTGTTGCGCATCCGGGAAGTGGGGGCGAACATATAGCCCTGGCGCCGGCCGCTGCCGGTAATGGGCATCTGCATGCGCCGGGCGTTCAGCTTGTCGATCATATAGTTTTTCAGGATGCCGTTTTCGATCAGCACCAGGCGGGTGGTGGGCGTGCCCTCGTCGTCGATGTTCAGGCTGCCCCATTCGTTGGGCAGGGTGCCGTCGTCGATGGCGGTGACCCGTTCATTGGCGATCTTCTGCCCCAGCTTCCCGCAGAATTCGCTGTTCCCCACCGCCACGGAGGTGGCTTCCAGGGAATGGCCGCAGGCCTCGTGGAAGATCACCCCGCCGAACCCGTTGTCGATCACCACGGGCATCTGCCCGGCGGGGCACTGGGGCGCGTGGAGCATGGTGACGGCCTGCCGGGCCGCTTCCCGGGCGACGGCCTCGGGGTCCACGCGCCCGTCAAAGAGCTCAAACCCCTCCATGGCCCCCGGGCTGCAGGAGCCCGTCTGGTTCTCCGTGCCGTTGGAGGCGATGGCGCCCACGGAAAAGCGGGTGTACACCCGGGTGTCCTGGGCAAACAGCCCTTCGCTGTTGGCGATCCACACCCGCTGCACGCTGTCGTTATAGCCGATGCGGGCCTGGGTCACTTCCGGGAATTCCTTGAGCACGGCCTGGGCCGCCTTCATTTTTTCCGCCTTGCGCCGGGCCTGCACCCGGTCCGGCATTTCCCGGATGGCGTGGATATTTTTCACGTCCGCCGGGCTGAACGCCGCCGGCTGAACCCGCGCGCCACCCGCCACCGCAGAGGCCGCCCGCTTCGCGCAGGCCATCAGGCCCGCGGGAGTGGTGTCGTTGGTATAGACGTAATAGCCCTGCACCCCGCTGAATACGCGGATGCCCGCCCCGTGGAGACGGCGGCTGTTGACGCCCTCCACCCGGCCGGACAGCATGGACAGGGTATTGTTGATCCGGTCCTCCAGGAAAACCTCCGCAAAATCGCCGCCCGTTTTCAGCGCCTCCGCAATCGCCTGCTGCGCCACGTCCTGATTGAGCATGCTCATCCTCCTTGTTCCGATGTTTCTGGATTATTCTTTTCCGTTCATTTCTCCGTTATCCCGCCGGATCCTCTCCGGCAGCGCCAAGGCATTCAGGCTTTCCGCCGCCGCGCCTGTTTCGTTCCCGATCAGCAGGCAGCGCATCCCCGCCGCCCGGGCGGCCTCCGCCCCCGCCAGGCTGTTGTCGATCACCAGGCAGTTCCCCGTGGGGGTTTTCAGCCTTCTGGCCGCCAGCAGCAGCAGCTCCGGGGCCGGCTTGCCCTCCGCCGTATCCTCGCCGTCCACCACCGCGTCCAGCAGCGCGTCCATTTTCATCTGCCGCAGGATCCCCGCGGCGTTCTCGCTGGAGGAGGCCACCGCCGTCCGGATCCCCATGTCCCGGAGGGTCCGCAGGGTTTCCTCCGCCCCGGGCAGGATGCCCTCCCGGCCCAGATGCAGCACCAGATCGTTGAAAAGATCGTTCTTCCGGGCGGCCAGCGCCCAGGTTTCGCCGGGAGAATAGGTGCGCTCCGCATGGGAGAGAAGCGCATTCAGGCTGTCCATCCGCCTGCGTCCCCGCATTTTTCTGTAGATTTCCGGCGTAAAGGGCAGCCCTTGTTCCCGGGCCATCTGCCGCCACGCCCGCTCGTGGCATGCGTCCGTATCCGTCAGCACGCCGTCCAGATTGAATATGACTGCCTGTATCAAAGGCCGCGTCCTCCTCGTTGGCTTTTCACCGGAAGATTATACCACATTTTCCGGTGGATGTACAGGAAAAAGAACGCCCAAAAATCGCCGTGCTCCGGGGCGATCGCATAAAACCGCTTTTCCGGGACATCCTATTATACGCGCCCGTGCGGCTTCGTCCGCAGGCGGAGAGGAGGATGCGCGTTTGTCTGTTGGTTTGATTTTGCTTTCCGGCGTTTCGGCGCTGGTGCTGCTGGGGGCGGCCCAGCGGGTGCTGGACAGGATGCAGCTCAGCGACCGGGCGGCGCTGCTCATAGCGGCGGCCATCTTTGTGGGCGGGCTGATCCCCTCCCTGCGCCTGGGCCCGGTGCGGCTGAACCTGGGCGGCGCGGCGGTGCCGCTGGGGGTCTGCGTCTATCTCCTGATCCGCACCGATACGAAGCAGGAGCTTTTCCGCGCGCTGCTGGGCTCCGTGCTCACCGGGGCGCCGGTGTTCGCCCTGGGGCGGCTGCTGCCGGCCGAACCGGAAAAAATGTGGATCGAGCCCCAATACCTCTACGGCCTGTCCGGCGGCCTGATCGCCTACCTCCTGGGCCGGTCCCGCCGGGCGGCGTTCATCTGCGGCGTGCTGGGCACCCTGCTGGCCGATACGCTCAGCGCCGTGCTCGCCTGGCGCGCCGGCATCGGGCAGACCCTCTCTCTGGGCGGCGCGGGGGCGTTCGACACCGTGGTGATCGCCGGCATCCTGGCCGTGCTGCTGTCCGAATTCCTGGGCGAAGCCCTCGAACGGCTGTCCCGGGGGCGGAAAGCCCCCGCCCCCGAAAGGAGGAGCGAACCGTGAAAAAACTGTTTATCCTTCTGTGCGCCCTGGCCGTGCTGCTGCCCCTCGCCGCCCGGGCAGACGAAGAGGGCGGCGCGGTATACGAGATCCTGGACGCGGACGGCGCAGCCCTTACCTGGTACGCCGGGGTGCCCCAGGCGGGCGACGAATACATTTCCCAGGACAACCGGCATTTCCGCATCGTCCGGGTGGACGCCGAAGCCCGCCGGGCCTATGCCGACAGCCTGGGCGATTTCCAACTGCCGGACGTTTCCTGGGATCAGGACGGCGCCCGGCCCGTTTCTCAGAAAAAGCGCGCCGTCGCGCTGTACTGCACCCACAGCGACGAAAGCTACGAATCCGCCGACGGCAAAAGCAGCATCGACAAGGGCGGCGGCATTTTCGACGTGGCGGAAGCGCTGAAAAAGCACCTGGAGGAAAAGGGCGTCACCGTGCATTACAGCAACGAGAACCATTTCCCCCACGACGCCGGGGCCTACCGCCGCAGCCGCGCCACCGCCGCCTCGCTGAAAGAGGAGGGGGTGGACGCCATCTTCGATATCCACCGGGACGGCATCCCGGACGCCGGGCAGTACGAAAGCGAGGTGAACGGCCGGGACGTAACGAAGGTGCGGCTGCTGGTGGGCCGCGCCAACCAGAATTCCGACGCTAACCGTCATTTCGCCGCCCAGATCAAGGCCGTGGCGGACAAGCGCTATCCCGGCCTGATCAAGGACATCTACATCGGCAAGGGCACCTATAACCAGGATCTGATGCCCCAGGCCGTGCTGCTGGAATTCGGCACCCATAAAAGCGATAAAAGCCAGGTGCTGGCCTCCACCGCCCTGATGGCGGACGTGCTGGACCGCGCCCTCTACGGCGGCGTCACCGGCGCGGCGGGCAAGGACAGCGCCGCCGGGAACCGCGGGGCTTATACGGGCATCGCATGGCTGCTGGGCCTGCTGGTGATCGGCATGTTCATTTACGCCCTGCTGGCCACCGGCAGCCGCCGGGCCGCCTTTGAAAAATGGAAGGGCAATTTCCGGGAAATGACCGGCGGCCTTTTCGGCGGAAGAAGAAAAGAGTAAAATAAGAAAACGTGTCAAAAATACCGCGCCTCCTTATGGGAGCGCGGTTTTTTCCGCCCTGCCGGGTCAGATCAGCCCCAGGCGCTTCATGGCGAACACGAACAGGAACGTGGTGACGATGGAAAAGGTGCTGCTGAACGCCACCAGCTCCGCCGCCAGCTCCCCGTCGCCGCCCATGGAATGGGCCATGGGATAGCTGCTCACCGCGGTGGGCGAGCCGAAGGTAACGAAGGCGCAGGCCAGGGGCACCTCCCGCAGCCCCAGCAGCGCCGCCGTTCCCACGAAGATCAGCGGCGCGGCGATCAGCCGCCAGGGCACGGCGATAAGCAGCTGGCGCAGGTGCGCCTTGGCGCTGGTCAGCTGAATGGCCCCGCCCAGGGTGAACAGCGCCAGGGGGGTGGCGATCTTTCCCAGATCCTTCAGCGGGCTGTCCAGCACCGGGGGGAATTCAAAGCGCAGCAGCCACAGGGCGTAGCCCAGGAGCGGCGCGATGATCAGCGGGTTTTTGAGGATGTTCATGACGATCCGCTTCGCATTCAGCCTGCCTTCCCCGTACACCGTCAGCGCGATGACGGACATCACGTTGTACACCGGCACCGTCAGCGGCACCAGCAGCGCCGCCAGGGACGTATCCCGCCCCGGAAACAGCATCGCCACCAGGGGAATGCCGAAAAAAGCGTAATTCGCCCGGCCCATGCCCTGGATCATGACCCCGATCTTTTTCCGGTCCTTCTCGATCCGCGGCACCGCCAGGAACAGAAGCCCGAATTCCGCCAGCAGCCCGCCCGCAATGATCAGCAGCTCTCTCCCCTGCAGCACCGTATCGTAAGGCGTGTGGATCACGCTGTAAAACAGATTGACGGGCAGGAACACCCGGAATACCAGCTGATTGACGCCCTTCACCAGCGCGTCGGTCAGCAGCCCCGTTTTCCGGCACAGCGCCCCGGCAGACATCAGCAGCAGCAATGGCAGCACCGTTTCCATGGCGAAAAGCAGGTCGCCCACGGTATCCCTCCTTTCCCAGATCACAAAAACCGTCCGCGGAACCCCGGGACGGTCATTTTCTTTCTTCGGCGGGGCAGCCCTTCATGGCTTCCCGCACCCGGGAAAGCGCCCGGGTCATAACGCCGGTCTGCTTCGCATCCATGCCCTCCGGCGCCGGATCCGCGCTGCACACCAGGCGGTACTGCATCCTGCCGCCCATGCTTTGGCGCCACACGTAGGTGGGCGTGTATTCCACGCTGGTGAAGCGCACCTTGCCGGCCCCGTTCACCGTGACGCTCAAATGCAGCAGCATCCCCGCAATGGCCCCCGCATCCCGGGATTCGGACAGCAGCGTGCCCATGGAATAGGCCACCAGCGCCTGGCGTCGCGCGCCGGTTTCGTCCGTTACGGAGATGATCTCCAGGGGCAGCACCGCCGCGGGCCGGAAGCCCAGGATCACATCCGCCCCCATTTCCGCCAGGGTCCTGGCAGTTTTGCGCTGATCGTTCCGCACGGCGGTCTGGTCCTCTTTGCCCCAGTACATGCACACGATCACGCAGTGCACCCCCTGGGCCCGGGCGTTGAGGATATCCTGGCGCACCGTTTCCTGATCGTAAAGGCGCATCAGCTCCGGTTGCGCGCCGATGGCGTTCTTACCCCGGGCCGTCACGCTTTCGGAATAGGACAGGATCGCGATGCGCGCGCCGTTCAACTGCACGATGCGGTTCTGCCGCGCTTCTCCCAGCGTCACGCCGCCGCAGGAGATCCCCCGGCTCGTCAGGGCCTGCACGGTCTCCTCCGCGCCGGCCGCGCCCCGGTCCAGGATATGCTCGCTGCCCAGTAGCACGTCGTTGAATCCCGCCGCCTTCACCGCTTCCGCCGCGGCGGCCGGCGCCATGGCGTCGTCGTATTTCTGATTTGCGGCGTTCAGGGTCTGGGGCAGCATCACCAGGTTCATATCCGCCCAGATCTTTCCCGGCAGCGTGGATACCACGGGCCGGAAATCGAAGGTCTTTTCCTGTTTATTGTAGACCGTATCCGAAATATCGCTCTGAAAGCTCATCAGCCCGCCGATGGTGAGGCTGAAGGAATACTGCTGCTTTTCCGCCCCCGGCGCCGGGGTGAGCAGCGGGGCCGCGGTGGGGGTGGCGACAGCGGGCGGAAGGGTCACCATCACGGTGCCCACCTTCGTATCCGGCTGCGCATCGCCGTTTCCCTGCAGGGCGTTCCCGATAAAATCCGCGATCTGCCCCGCGTCCATCGCCGCGTCCGGACGGCCGGCCCGGATAATGCCGAAAACCCAAATACACCCCAGCGTCACCGCTGCGGTGAGGCACAGCGTCAGGATGCTGCCCAGGGATAATCCGGTCCGCTTCTTTTTCATGGTCTGCTTGTTTCCTCCGTCCCGGCGGCGCAGGCCTCCGGAGCGTTATTTCCCTTCCACCCGGATCATGCTTTCCACCTGTACGTCGGGGGAATCAATGGCGGACAGCGCTTTGCGCAGGCTGCATTCCCCGGCATCGTGGGTGATCAGCACGATCTGGGCGCGGCCCTCCACCGCGTCCCGCTGCATCAGGTTGCGGATGGAAATGCCCTCGTTGCCCAGGCAGGCGGTGATATGGGCCATCACGCCCGGCCGGTCGCTGGCGGAAAGGCGGATGTAGAAGGAGCAGTGCCAGTCATCCGTCACCCGCAGCCCGGGAGCCAGGGCGTTTTCATTGTGGAAGGTGGGATGCCGCGGGGTCTCCCGGGAAGCGGCGTAGAGCATATCGCTCACCACCGCGCTGGCGGTGGGCGCGCTGCCCGCGCCCCGGCCGAAGAGCATCATATCCTCGCAGGCGTGGCCGTGGAGGAAAATGGCGTTGAAGCTGCCGTTCACCGAGGCCAGGGGATGATCGTTGGGGATAAAGGTGGGGTGCACCCGGGCGTCGATGACATTGCCGCGCCGCTTGGCGATGGCCAGCAGCTTCATGGTGTAGCCCAGTTCCTTGCCGTAGGCAATATCCACCGCTTTCACGTTGGAAATGCCCTCCCGGTAAATCACGTCAAAGGGCACCCTGGCATGGAACGCCAGGGAGGAAAGGATGGACAGCTTGTACGCCGCGTCGTAGCCCTCCACGTCGCTGGTGGGGTCCGGCTCCGCCAGGCCCAGGCGCTGGGCCTCCTTCAATACGTCCTCATAGGCCTTGCCTTCCTGGCTCATGCAGGTGAGGATATAATTGGTGGTGCCGTTGACGATACCCATCATTTCCTCGATGCGGTTGGACTGCAGGGAATCGATGGTGGTGCGGATCACGGGGATCGCCCCGCACACCGCCGCCTCGTAGTACAGCCCGGCGTTGTGCTTTTCCGCCGCCGCCTGCAGCAGATGCCAGTTCAGCGCCAGGGCCATCTTGTTGGCCGTCACCACGGTTTTCCCCATCTCCAGGGCGCGCAGCATATACCGGGTGGCCGGCTCTTCCCCGCCCATGAATTCCAGCACCATTTCGATCTCCGGATCGTCCGTCACGGCGGCGGGATCGGTGGTCAGAAGCGCCTCGGGCACGGTTTCGTCCCGCTTCTTATGGATATTCCTTACCAGGATGCGCTTGATCTCGAACCGCACCTCCGCCCGGTGCCCGATATCCCCTTCAAATTCCTTCAGCAGCTTCCACACGCCGCAGCCGATGTTGCCGCAGCCCAGAAACCCCACCGTGATGGTTCGCATGTCTTTTCCTCCCGTAAATCAGGCCTTCGCCTGGTTCTTTTCGTAAATCAGCCGCAGCCCCTTGAGGGTCAGCAGCCCGTCGATATGGTCGATCACGCCGGATTTGGGGGCGATCAGACGGGCCATGCCGCCGGTGGCGATGACCTTCGCTTCGGGCTTCCCCATTTCCCGGCGGATCTCGTTCACCAGGTAGATCACCTGGCCCACGTAGCCGTTGATCACGCCGGACTGCAGATTGGCGATGGTGGTCTTGCCGATCACCCTGTCCGGCATCACCAATTCAAAATGCGGCAGTTTCGCCGTACCGGAAACCAGCGCCTCGCTGGTCAGCTTGATGCCCGGGCAGATGCAGCCCCCCAGGAAGCCGCCCTTTTCGTCCAGGGCGCCGAAGGTGGTGGCAGTGCCGAAATCAATGTACACGCAGGGGCCGCCGTACAGGGTGTACGCCGCCACCGCATTGCAGATCCGGTCGCTGCCCAGCTCCCGGGGGTTTTCGTATTTGATGTCGATGCCCGTTTTGATCCCGGGGCCCACCGTCATGGGGGCCATGCCGAAATAATCCCGGCACATGTGCTCCACGGTGAAATTCATCGTAGGCACCACCGAGCTCATCACGATGCCCGTCACCTGCTCGTGCCGGAGCCGTTCATGCTCGAACAGCTGGGTCATCATGACGCCCATTTCGTCGCTGGTATATTTCCGCGTGGTGGACAGACGCCAGTAATGCACCATTTCCGGCCCGTCGAACAGGGCGGTCTTGATGTTGGTGTTGCCGATATCCAGGGTAAACAGCATGGCGAACTACTCCTACTTCTCAATCGTCAGATGGGCCTTGCGCAGCGCCACGATCACCGCCGGGGTGGCGATGGCGGCCAGCACAGCCTCCGGGATGCCGCCCACCAGCACGGTGGTGCCGATCATGGCCATCAGCGTGCGGCTGCCCTCCAGCCCGTTCTTCAAATCGATCTCCCGGGCCACCTGATCCCCGTTGATCCCCAGCAGGGCGTACAGCAGCAGGATGAACCCCAGGAAAAACACCGTATTCGTCAGCGATCCCGCCGCGCCGGTCAACGACAGCGTCCACTTATGCTTTTTTTCAAATTTGCGCGTCATGCGGTACACGGCGTGCGTCACGAGGGGCACCAGCAGCCGCGGCACGAAGCACAGCACCACGCCCCACAGCACGTGGGCAGAAAAGATGGGGGCCGTCAGCCCGCCGGCGGGGCCGGACAGGAAGCTCAGAAAGCCGAAGAACGCGCCCAGGATCAGCCCGTCCTCCACCCCCAGCACGATGGTGCCGATGATGACCGGCAGGCAGCTGATGGTGATTTTGATGAAGCCCAGCGGAATGGTGCCGATCCCGTACCAGAATACGGCGATCAGCGCCATCAGCAGCGCCAGCACGGCGATGCGGTAGGTCAGCTTGTTTACGTTTGCTCTCATGGTTTTTTCCTCCGTTCAAGTTCTTTTCAGATACCCGACGTATGCAGCAGGGGCGTCTGTTTTTCGGCCTGTCCGGCCCGTTAGGCGGTGCCGGCAATGGCCTTTGCATATTATACCAGAAACAGCGCCGGCTTGTCAAAAATCCGGGTGGAAATACAGCATAAATACACCGTACGCGTTTTCCCGCACGCATTGGCTGCGTTTCCCATTGTTTCACGAAATTTTGCATGGTATAATAAAGCGTATCAAAGGAGGCGCATGCCCGATGAAAAAGACCGTCGGTCGGCTGACGCTGGCGTTCCTTCTGGCCGCCCCGGTGCTGGGCGCCCTGGCCGGCAGGCCCGCCCGGGCGGCGGACAAGCCCTGCTCCGCCCTGTATTTCCCCAACTGGAACATTCACCAGGACCCGGCCCAGCAGGTGAAAAACCTGCCCTGGCAGTACGCGGACTGCATCTATCACGCTTTCTGGCGGGTCGCGCCCGCGGAGGGCGGCTACGCCGTCGTATCCACCGATCCCTGGGCGGATACCGGGGAGGGCAATCCCCCGGCGCACTTTCCCCAGTACCGGGAAATGGCGGCCCGCTATCCCGAAACAAAGATCCTGCTTTCCATCGGGGGCTGGACCTGCTGCGGCCATTTTTCCGAAATGGCGCTCACGGCGGAGTGCCGGGCCTCCTTCATCCACAGCTGCCTGGACACCCTGGAAAAATACTCCTTCTTTTCCGGGCTGGATCTGGATTGGGAATACCCCGGCGTGGCCCGGGCCGTGGGTGACGGCGGCGAGGGCTGCCCGGTGATGGGGAACGATTGGGAAAACTACACCTCGCTGCTCCGGGAGCTCCGCTCCGCGCTGGATACGCGCTTTGGCCCGGGGAAAAAGCAGCTCACCGTCTGCGCCGGAGCGCCGCTGTCCGTGCTGAAAAAGCAGGATTACGCCGCGCTGCATCCCTATGTGGACGCCGTGAACCTGATGACCTACGACATGGCCGGCGACGGCGCCGCCGTCACGGGCCATCACGCCGCCCTGTACGGCAGCGTGTCCGCCGATACGGCGGTAAAATACCTGCTGTCCCTGGGCGTGCCCGCCGGGAAGATCCGCATCGGCTGCCCCCTGTACGGCCGGGGCTGGCGCATGGCGGAGGGATACGCTCCGGCCCTGGGCGCGCCGGTGCGTCAGGCCGTCGAAAGCCGCGTCTGGCGGGAGCTCAAGGCCCTGGAATCCGCCCCGGGCTGGCACGCGGATTACGACGCGGACGCCCGGGCGGCCTATCTGTGGAACGACGATCCAGCCTCCCCGGACTGTGGGCTGTTTTATTCCTACGACAGCGAAAGATCCCTGGATGAGAAGCTCCGCTACATCCGCAAAAAGGGCCTGGGCGGGCTGATCCTGTGGGAAAGCGGCGGCGACAGCGCCGATCACGCCATGCTGCGCAGGATCCACGTCGCATGGAAATAGCGGAGAATTGACGGATGGCGCTTTCCCGTGTATAATGATTCAGGATCCTTGTATCCCGTACTCGCGCTGCATTGGAGGGATGCTTATGTTCGGACGCCGGGCCGACGGCCGCGTGCTCAAAAAGATCGATCCCATCATCGCCCTGACCCCCTATCTGATGCCCATGCGCTGCGACGCGCAGGTGTTCCTGAATTACAGGCTGGACTATGAAAAGATGGCCCGGTACATCGTGGAGCAGGGCGCCAACGGCAATAAGCTCACCTTCATGGAGCTGATCATCGCCGCTTTCGTGCGGACGGTATCCGAAATGCCGGAGGTCAACCGCTTCGTTGTGAACAAGCGCCTCTACGCCCGCACCCAGCTCACGGTTTCCTTCGCCCTGCTCCTGGATACGGGCAACCCCGACGACATCGAAGAAAACACCGTCAAATGCTATTTCGATCCCCGGGACACCATTTTCGACGTGGCTGCCCGGGTCCGGGAAATGATCGAGCAGAACCGCCGCCAGGAGGCGGACAATTCCACCATGAAAGTGGCAAAGCTCCTGCTCAATCCTCTCCTGGCCAACACCATTGTGGCCCTGGCCCGGTTCCTGGACCGGTACGGCATCATGCCCAAGTATATCCTGGACGCCTCTCCCTTCCACACCAGCATGTTCATCACCAACATGGGCTCCATCGGCATGCCGGCGGTGAACCACCATATTTACAATTTCGGCACCACCAGCCTGTTCTGGTCCATGGGCAATGTGATCCGGGAAACCCAGGTGGGCGCGGACGGCAAGGCCGTGCGCAAGCGCTGGCTGCCCATCGGCGTCACCGCGGACGAAAGGATCTGCGCCGGGGCCACCTATTCCAAGATGGTCACCCGCATGGTGCATTACCTGCAGAACCCCTCCCTCCTGGAAACCCCGCCGGAAACCGTGGCGTTCGAGGAAAACAACGCCTACTCCCTGCCGCCGGTAAAGGAAAAGAAAAAGAAGAAGCAGGATCAGGCCGTATCCGCTTAATACGCAGCTGTCTTTCCGCCGCATCCGTTTGCGGCGGATTTTGTTTTTTTCGTGCTTCTGCCCATTCAGGGCCTTGCGTTTTTCCCTTCTTTGGGGTATCATAAGGAGGCCGTGTATGGCCGGCGGGCCCCGTGCGATGTTGCGGTGTGAACCCTGTCAGGTCCGGAAGGAAGCAGCAGTAAGCATCTTAGACGTGTGCTGCGGCAAAGCCTGCCGGTCATACGCGGTATTTTCGTAAACAGGAGGACAAAAGAAACATGTGGCAGCTGCCCCCCGTTCTGAACCAGGACCCTGAAGTGGCCCGTTTCATTGAGGCCGAATGCGCCCGGCAGGAAGCGCACATCGAGCTGATCGCTTCTGAAAACTTCGTCAGCCCCGCGGTCATGGCCGCCATGGGCAGCCCTCTGACCAACAAATACGCCGAGGGCTATCCCGGCAAGCGCTATTACGGCGGCTGCGGCTGCGTGGACGAGGTGGAGCGCATCGCCATCGCCCGGGCCATGGAGCTTTACGGCGCGGAGCATGCCAACGTGCAGCCCCACAGCGGCAGCCAGGCCAACACCGCCGTGTATTTCGCCCTGCTGCAGCCGGGGGACACGGTATTGGGCATGAGCCTGAACAACGGCGGCCATCTGACCCACGGCAGCCCCGTGAACCTGTCCGGGAAATATTATCATTTCGAGGCCTACGGCCTGGATCCCGAAACCGAGCGCATCGATTACGACCAGGTGCTGCGCGTCGCCCGGGCCTGCAGGCCCAAGCTCATCGTGGCCGGGGCCAGCGCCTATCCCCGGGAATTGGATTTCGCCGCTTTCCGGAAGATCGCCGACGACGTGGGCGCGCTTCTCATGGTGGATATGGCGCACATCGCGGGCCTGGTGGCGACGGGCTGCCATCCCTCCCCCGTGCCCTGCGCGGACATCGTCACCACCACCACCCATAAGACCCTCCGGGGCCCCCGGGGCGGTTTGATCCTGTGCAAGGAGCAGTATAAGAAGGCCATCGACAAGGCCATCTTCCCCGGCATCCAGGGCGGGCCCCTGGAGCACATCATCGCCGCCAAGGCCGTGTGCTTCGGCGAGGCGCTCAAGCCCGAATTCAAGGACTATCAGCAGCAGATCGTGAAAAACGCCAAGGCCCTGGAAAACGCGCTGCGCGCCCGGGGCGTGCGCATGGTGTCCGGCGGCACGGACAACCATCTGCTGCTCCTGGACCTGTGCGATACCCCCGTCACCGGCCGGGACCTGGAGACCTGGCTGGGCATGGCCAACATCACCGTCAACAAGAACATGGTGCCCCGGGATCAGCGCAAGCCCGCCGAGACCAGCGGCATCCGCATCGGCACCCCCGCCGTTACCACCCGGGGCTTCAAGGAGCCGGAGATGGAGCAGATCGCCGAATGGATCTCCCGCATCCTCTATCAGGGCGAAGCCGCCGTGCCCGCCGTCAAGGCCGGCGTGGAGGAGCTGACGAAACGGTATCCCCTGTACTGAGCAAAAAACAAAGCCGCTGCTCTCCAATACGGAAAGCAGCGGCTTTTTTTACAGCTTATATTGCATGAAATTTTCGTTCTTTTCAAAGCCGCAGGCCGTATACAGCCTGACCCCCATATCCGACGCGGTGATCTGCACCGCGCCGCAGCCGTGCTTCCGCGCCTCCTCCACCACCCGGGAGAGCAGCTCCCGGGCAATGCCCCGCCGCCGGTAAGCGGCCTCGGTATACATGCTGGACAGCAGCCCGATCCGCCCGGTGGGACAGGAAAAATACGGCGGCTTCTCCACGAAGGACATGCCGCTGGTGCCTACGATCTTTTCCCCGTCCAGCGCCAGCCAGGAAACGAAGGTGCCGTCCGCAAGGTGCCGCACATAATAATCCATGAGCGCCGGGCGCAGATCGGCGTCCTCCCGCGCGCCCTCCTCGGTGAGCTGCCGGATGCGCAGGGAGATGAATGCCGGAAGGTCGTCCATTTTCAGCTTCCGATAGCAGATCACAAAACCGCCTCCAATCCCGTTTTCCGGGCAGGATTTGACGCTATTATACCGCACGCCCGCCTTCTCGTCCAGAAACAGGCGAAGATTTTTTCCCGTCCGGCAGGAAAAAAGCGCCGGGAGAAAGAATACAATTTTTGTACAACCGTCGGAGGGGGTTTTCTTTTTATGTCGCTTCTGTCCAATCAGTCGGTCCGGGCGAAAACGCTGGCTTACGCGCAGATCCTGGTGGGTTGCATGATCGGCGGGGCCGCCTATCCCCTGTTTCTGGTGCCCAACGGCATTGCGCCCGGCGGGCTCACGGGCATCGCCACCATCTTCAATTATCTGTGGAAATGGCCCGTGGGCGTCACCAGCATGGCCATGAACCTGCCCCTTTTCATCATCGGCTGGAAATCCATGGGCCGGGTGTTCGTGTTCCGGTCCCTGATCGCCACGATCCTCTTTTCCGCCTGCATCGACCTGATGCAGTTCCCCCCGCTGACCGACGATATCCTGCTGGCCACGGTGTACGGCGCGCTGACGCTGGGGCTGGGCATCGGCCTTATCATGCGCGGCGGGGCCACCACCGGCGGATCGGACATGATCGCCCGGATGGTGCACAAGCGGTTTCCCATCGTTTCGGTAGGCGCTTTCCTTTTCGCGGTGGACTGCACCGTGATCCTCTGCGCCGCCTTCACCATGAGCGCCCACGCCGCCCTGTACGCCCTGATCTGCATTTTCATCAACGCCAAGGCGGTGGATCTGGTGTTGGCGGGCATGGGGTCCGCGAAAGCCTGCTTCATCATCGCCAAGGACGCCGAAAAGGTTTCCTCCCGCATCATGAAGGAAATGGACCGGGGCGCCACCCTGATCCCCGCCATGGGCGCTTTCAGCAAGGAGGCGCGCACCGTCATCATCAGCGTGGTGACCCGGGCGGAAGTGCTTCCCCTCAAACGCATCGTCCGGGAGGAGGACCGCAGCGCCTTCGTATTCATCACCGACACCCACGAGACCCTGGGCGAGGGCTTCGGCGCCCTGGACGGGGAATGACCCCCTTGTCTCCCCGCGGCTTTTACGCTATAATGGGCCGGACGGGCCCCGCCCGTTCCCCGATCCCATGAAAGGAATGAAAGCATTTTATGAGCAAGAAAACCAAACTGATCCTCTCCCTGGTATTCGCCGTGCTGTTCCTGGCGCTGATCCTGCTGGTCAAGACCGTGGACGTGCAGCCCGTGGAGGTCAAAAGCGCGGAGGCGGAAAGCGCCGTGGCGCCCGTGCAGGAGGACATCGGCCTCTCCGGCATCAACACCGCCGCCCGGGACGCGGTGGGCGTGCGCCTGTCCTTCTACAAGATCACCAAATACCTGGGGTATCTTTCCTTCCTGGTGGCCGGCTGCTTCGCGGCCCTGGGCCTGTGGCAGTGGATCAGCCGCAAAAGCCTGAAAAAGGTGGACCCCACCCTCTGGTCCCTGGCCATCATTTACGCCATGGTGCTGATCCTTTACTTCTTCTTTGAAAAGGTCGTCGTCAATTGCCGGCCGGTCATGCTTCCCGGCGAAACGGTGCCGGCGGCATCCTATCCCTCCACCCATACCATGCTGGCCTGCGTGGTATTCGGCAGCGCCGCCATCGCTCTGGGCCGCTATGTCCGGAACGGGACGCTGCGCAAGGCGCTCCAGGCCGCGCTGTGGGCGCTGGCGGGGCTCACCGTGGCGCTGCGCTTCCTCTCCGGCGTGCACTGGCTGACGGACATCCTGGGTGGGGTGCTGATCAGCGCCTCCCTGCTGTTCCTGCTGGCCTCCGCCAAGAAGGACCGCGCCGCCCCGCGCCACCGCAGGGCAAGGAGATAAAAACCACGTACGAGCAATATGCAGCAAGGCCGGCGGAATGATCCGCCGGCCTTTTTTTGTTTTCTTTCCGTTTAGCCCAGGATCACCGTGACCTGATGGGCCTTGCCGTCGCCGAACACGGGCAGCACGTTCCCTTCGACGGCCTTGCCGTCCACCGTGACCTTTTTCACGCCCCGGCACACGTGGTCCGGGTTCTGAATATCGATCTGATAGGTGGCGCCCCGGAACCGGCGGCTCACCTGATAGCCGTCCCAATCGTGGGGGATGCAGGGATCGATCTTCAGCCCGTCCCAATCCGGCTTGATGCCCAGGATATAATTGCTGATGACGTAGAAATTCCACGCGGCGGTGCCGGTGAGCCAGCTGTTCTTGGCCTGGCCGAAGTTCTGCGCGTCCTTGCCGGCGATCATCTGGCTGTACACGTAGGGCTCCATCTTGTGCTTTTCGCTGATTTCCTCGCGGTAAGCGGGAGCGATCTTCTTATACAGGCTGAACGCCCGGTCGCCGTGGCCCACCACCGTTTCTGCGGCGATGATCCAGGGATTGTTGTGGCAGAAGATGCCGGCGTTTTCCTTGTATCCCGGCGGATAGGAGGAAACCTCGCCCAGCTCCAGGTGATATTCCTTGTAGGCGGGCTGCAAGAGCACGATGCCGTGCTCGGTCTCCAGCCATTTTTCCACGGATTGGAGGGCCTTTTCAGCCTTGCCGTCCTTGACGCCCACGCCGCCCATCACGCAGTAGCCCTGGGACTCGATGAAGATCTTGCCGTCCTCGCACTCGTGGCTGCCCACCTTGCGGCCCAGGGCGTCGTAGGCGCGGACGAACCATTCGCCGTCCCAGCCGGCGGTGAGGATGGCCTGCTCCATTTCGTCGATGGCCTTCTGGCAATCCGCGGCCTTTTCCGCGTTTCCGCGGCGCTTTTCCAGGGCCACCAGCTCCGGCCCGATGGCCACGAACATGCCGGCGATCAGCACGGATTCGGCCACCCGGTCGTCCGGGGCGTTGGGGTTGGAGAAGGTCTGGAAGCTCTCGTCCGGGGTGTCGGAGAAGCAGTTCAGGTTCAGGCAGTCGTTCCAGTCGGCCCGGCCGATCAGCGGCAGGCCGTGGGGCCCGCGATTATTGACCACGTGATCGAAGCTGACCTCCAGGTGCTCCATCAGCGTGCCCCAGTCGTCAGGGTTGCAGTCGTAGGGCGTTTTTTCATCCAGGATGCCGAAATCGCCGGTTTCCTTGATGTACGCAGCGGTGCCGGCGATGAGCCACAGGGGGTCGTCGTTGAAGCCGCCGCCGATGTCGTTGTTGCCCTTCTTGGTCAGGGGCTGGAACTGATGGTAGCATCCGCCGTCCCGGAACTGGGTGGCGGCGATATCCAGGATGCGTTCCCGCGCCCGTTCGGGGATCTGGTGCACGAAGCCCAGCAGATCCTGGGAGGAATCGCGGAAGCCCATGCCGCGGCCGATGCCGCTTTCAAACATGGAGGTGGACCGGCTCATGTTGAAGGTGACCATGCACTGGTAAGGATTCCAGATATTCACCATCCGGCCCAGCTTTTCATCCGGCGTGGTCAGGGTATAGGCGGAGAGCAGGTTGTCCCAGTGCCGTTTGAGGGCGTCGAAGGCATCCTGGATCTGCTGATCGCTGGTCAGCTTGCTGAGCAGTTCGTGGGCGGGCTTTTTGTTGATGATCCCGGGAGCGGCCCATTTTTCTTCGTTGGGCAGCTCCACGTAGCCCAGCACGAAATTGTACTTTCTGCTCTCCCCCGCTTCCAGATGCGCCTTGATCTGGTGGGAAGCGATGGGCTGCCAGCCGGAAGCCACGGAATTGCCCATCTTGCCGGTCATCACGCTCTGGGGCGCGTCGAAGCCGTTGTACAGGCCCAGGAAGGTTTCCATATCCGTATCGAAGCCGTCCACCGGCACGTTCACGGCGTAGAAGGAATAGTGATTGCGGCGTTCCCGGTATTCGGTCTTGTGGTAGATCACGCTGCCTTCGATCTCCACCTCGCCGGTGTTGAAGTTGCGCTGGAAATTCAGCATATCGTCCTGGGCGTTCCACAGGCAGAACTCCACGAAGCTGGTCAGCGTCACGTCCTTGGCCGCGCCGGATTCATTGGTCAAAGTGATCTGGTGCACCTCGGCGTTGACCCCCAGCGGCACGAAGGACAGCTGGCTGGCGCGAAGGCCGCTCTTTTTGCCGGTGATCACGGTATAGCCCATGCCGTGGCGGCAGGAATACTCGTCCAGCTCGGTCTTGACGGGCTTCCAGCCGGGGTTCCAGACGGTATCGCCGTCCTTCACGTAGAAGTAGCGGCCGCCGTCGTCCACGGGCATGTTGTTATAGCGGTAGCGGGTCACGCGGCGAAGCCGGGCGTCCCGGTAGAAGCAATAGCCGCCGGCGGTATTGCTGATGATGCCGAAGAAATTCTCGCTGCCCAGGTAGTTGATCCAGGGGTAGGGCGTGCGGGGCGTGGAGATGACGTATTCCCGCGCCGCGTCGTCAAAGTGGCCGAATTTCATGTTCTTCCCTCCTGATTGATTGTTTGCACCAAGCAGGATCAATCGTTGATCCTGCGAATGATCTCCTCCAGCGCCCGGGCGGTTTCCTCGCTGGCCCCGAAGCTGACCAGCGCTCGGAGCGGCATATACCGCATCATGGCTTCGCCCATTTCCTCGCTGACGGCTTCCTTCGCGGCGTCGGTTTGCCCCTCGTTCTGTTCGCCGGCGAATTTGCGGCTGGATTCTTCCATGATGAGCTTGAGCAGCGCTTTGGCCTTGGGGTCCGCCATCAGGTCCACGAACACGCTGTTCATATCGTAATGCCGGGGCAGCTCCCGGCTGTCGGAAAGGGTGATCTCCGTACGCAGCGGCAGATTCCGGGAGGAATCCCCCGCCTCGATGCGGTACTGCCCGGCGGGCACGTACCAATCGTGGAGCTCCGTATTCCACATGGCGAAGGCGCGCTTGTCCAGAATGAAGAAAACGTCCTTTTCCTCGCCGGGCTGCAGCGCCACCTTTTCAAAGCCCTTCAGCTCCCTGACCGGACGGATGGGATCGGCGTTCACCGCGCCCACGTACAGCTGCACCACGGCCTTGCCGAAACGCCTGCCCGTGTTTTTCACCGTCACGGCGGCCTTTACCGTATCGCCGTCCTCCAGCACGGATTTGCCGAAATCCAAACGCAGATTGCTGTATGCAAACGTGGTGTAGCTCAGCCCGTGGCCGAAGGGGAACAGCACGTCCATCTGCTTTTTATCGTAATACCGATAGCCCACGAACACGCCTTCCCGGTACTCGGTGCGGTTGCCCTCGCCCAGGTAAAACAGGTAGGAGGGATTGTCCTCCAGCCGCAGCGGGAAGCTCTCCGCCAGATGCCCGGAGGGGTTCACGTCCCCGAAGAGCACCCGCACCGCCGCCTGGCCCACCGCCTGGCCGCCCAGGTACGCCTCCAGCACCGCGCGGACCTTGCCGATCCAGGGCATTTCCACGGGCGAGCCGTTGTGCAGCACCACCACGGTATTGGGATTGGCCGCCGCCACCGCCTCGATCAGACGGTTCTGGCATTCCGGCATGCGCATGTGCGTCCGGTCATAGCCCTCGGATTCATAGGAATCCGGCAGTCCCGCGAATACCACGGCGGTCTTCGCTTCCCTGGCCGCCTGCACCGCCTCCGCGATCATGGCGTCCGTGGCCGCGTCGTCCCGGACGCTGTAGCCCTGGGCGTAACGCACTTTCAGGCCGGCTTCCTTCGCCGCATCCAGGGCGGAAGTGATTTTGAAGCTGTTGATGTGGCTGCTGCCGCCGCCCTGGAACCGGGGCGCCGCGGCAAACTCGCCGATGAAGGCCGCGCCGTCCTCTTTCTTCAGCGGCAGCGCATCCCCCTCGTTTTTCAGCAGCACCATGCAGTCCGCGGCGATGTCCGCGGCCAGGGCATGCTGGGCTTCCTTGTCCCAGGGCGTATCCGGCCTCCGGTTTTCCACGAAGCGGTAAACGATGTTCAGGATCCTTTCGCAGGCCTGGTCCACCAGCTGCTCATCCAGCCTGCCTTCCCGCACGGCTTTGACGATCTTTTTGTCGTTATACCCGCCGGAGCCCGGCATTTCCAGGTCCAGCCCGGCCTGGATGCCCTTCACCCGGTCCGCCACGGCGCCCCAGTCGCTGACCGCATAGCCGGAAAAGCCCCATTCGTCCCGGAGCACGTCGGTAAGCAGCCATTTGTTCTCGCTGGCATACACGCCGTTGATCCGGTTGTAGGAGCACATCACCGTCCAGGGCTGCTCCCGCTTCACGGCGGCTTCAAAAGCAGGGAAATAAATTTCCCGCAGCGTCCGCTCGTCCACCTCGGAGGAGGAGCTCATCCGCCGATGCTCCTGGGAATTGCAGGCGAAATGCTTGATGCTGGTGCCCACGTTCCGGCTCTGCACGCCGTGGATGTGGGCGCAGGCCATTTCACCGGCCAGATAGGGATCTTCGGAAAAATACTCGAAATTCCGTCCGCACAGGGGGCTGCGCTTGATGTTCACCGCCGGGCCCAGCACCACGGACACGTTTTCGTGCTGGCACTCGTCCCCCAGGGCCTCCCCCAGCTTCGTCACCAGCGCCCGGTCGAAGGATGCGGCCGTGGCGCAGGCCGCGGGAAAGCACACGGCCTTGATGCTGTCGTTGACGCCCAGATGATCCACTTTTTCATCCTGCTTGCGCAGCCCGTGAGGCCCGTCGGACACCATCGTGGCGGGAATGCCCAGGCGCTCCACCGCCTTGGTGTGCCAGAAATCCTCGCCGCTGCACAGCCCGGCCTTCTCCTCCAGGGTCATTTGGGCCACCAGTCGTTTCACGTCCATTCGTTTTCTCCTTTCCAGAACGATGCGGATGCGTCCGCATAGATACGTGGGCACATCCGCATCGTAGATCTTGGGGTATGGATTATTCTTTCACGCCGCCCAGGGCAACGCCCGCGATGATGTACTTGCTCAGGGCGAAGTACACGATGATCAGCGGCAGGGCCGTCAACGTCAGGCCCAGGTAAATGGAGCCGTATTCCGTGCGGTAGATATCGCCGCGCAGCTCCTGCACCATCATGGGCAGGGTCTTGAGGCCGGGCTTCTGGAACAGCATCAACGGCGTCAGGTAGTTGTTCCAGCTGCCGATCACGGACATGATGCCCATGGTGGCCATGGCGGGGATCATGATGGGCACGATAATCCGGCAGAAGGTGCGGAACTCGCCGCAGCCGTCGATACGGGCCGCTTCCACCAGGGATAGCTGCAGGTTCGCTTCCAGGTACTGCCGGAAGAAGAACACCGTGCTGGCGGCGGCGATGGCGGGAACGATCAGCGCCCAGCGGTTATCCACCAGGCCGATCTGATACATGAACATGAAGAAGCCGGTGCCGGTGACCTGGCCGGGGATCATGATGATGGCCAGCACCACCGCGTAGAGGATCTTGTTGCCCTTGAACTGGTAAACCTTGAAGCCGTAGGCCGTCATGGCGGAGAAGAACACCGAGAAGATGGTGGATCCAAAGGCGATGATGGCGGTGTTCATGAAGCCGATGGAAATGTTGAAATTCTTGCTCGCCAGCACGTTCCAGTTGTAGTTCATGTAGCTGCCCGGGATCAGGCTCACGCCGTTCTGGATGGCGGAGCTGGAACGGGTGGCGTTCACCATCATGATCCAGAAGGGCACCAGGGCCAGCAGGCTCAGGAAGCTGCAGAACACGTAGATCATGCTGCGCTTGGAATTATGCACGCCCTGCACATGCACGGCGAAGGCGATGATGGAGCCCGCCAGCAGCATGATCACCACCGGGGTGTTCAGCGTGGCGTTGCCGTAGGGCAGCTTGATGGGAAACGCGGTCAGCCGCAGCAGAGTGTAGCACAGCATCAGGATGCCCGCCAGGTGGGTAAAGGACGCGATGGTGTACAGCTTACTGACTTCCTTGCTGCCCGCCAGGATCACCAGCAGCACCGTGACGGCAAAGGCCGCAAAGATGACCCAAACCAGCACGTTGAAACCCAGCTTGTTGGTCTGGTACAGTTTATAGTTGTTGATGATGGAATTGTCGATCTGCAGTTCTTCCGGATTCAGCGCCTGGTGTTCAGGCTCCATGGCATCCAGCTTGGCCTGCTCTTCTTCAATGAGCTTCTTCTGCGGCTCGATCTTATCCTGGTAATTCTTGATGTTATCGTCCAGCTCAACGATTTTGGCGTTGAGATCGGCGATGATCTTTTCAGCGTCGAAGACCACTTCGGGCTGCGCTTCTTCCACGGGTTCTTCCGCCGTTTCTTCAGCGCCCTCTTCAGCAGTGCCCTCGGTGGCTTCCTCCGCCGGCGCCGCATCCTCGGCAGCGGGCGCTTCAGCGCCTTCCTCCCCGCCCTCGGCGGGATCCGGCTCAACGGGCTCATCCGCCTGGGCGGTGAGCTTCTGGGCCGCGGACAATTCTTCCAGGATCATGGTTTTCAGATCGCTGACGGCGATTTCCTCTTCCCCTTTTTCCGTCGTGATCTTCACGGTTTCCGCCGTTCCATCCAGGCCCTGGATCAGCGTGGCGTATTCCAGGGTCTTCTGCAGCTTGGCTTTTTCCTCGCTGTTTTTGTTGATCTTTTCCTCTAATTTCTTCAGGGCCTGATTGGCGTTGTAAACCGTATTCTTCTGTGCGCCGTAGCGGGCCGGGAAGTCGTTGATGGGCAGCGGGGCGGGCAGCAGGCTGTAGGAAATGTCGTTGGCGTTTTCCGCTGCTTCCTCCTGCTTTTCGATCAGGGCATTCAATTCGTCCTGAAGGCCCTTTACCTTCTTCTCCTGCTTTTCGATCTGTTCGGGCTTTTTCTTTCCGCCCGCTTTCCAGCGTTCCAGCTGATCCGCCTGGCCCTTCAGTTCGCTTTGCTTATCTTCTATCGTTTTGACCAGCGTCTGGGCCGTATTGTCCTTGAAGGAGGCCACGGGCAGGAACATGCTCACGATCACGATGGCCATCAGGATCAGGAAGATCATTTTCCGCTTCTGTTTCATTTGATCGCCCCCTTCCGCATGGCCTTGCTGGCCTTGGGCTCATGATCGTTCAAAACAAACCTGATCAGCAGGGACCCGATGATGATGATGCCGAACAGCACCACGGAAGCGGCGCTGGCGTTATTGAAGTTCCGGGAGCCCGTGAAGCCCTGGGTATAAATGAAGCGGGCCACGGTGTTGGTGGTGTTGTTGGGGTCGCCCTGCGTCATGATCTGCGGGATATCGAACATCGTCAGGCCGCCCACCAGGGAGGTGGTCAGGTTGTAGATCAGGATGGGCTTGATCAGGGGCAGGGTGATCTTCCAGAAGGTCTGCCGGGAGGAGCAGCCGTCCACCAGCGCCGCTTCGAACAGGCTGGGGTTGATGCCGCTGATGCCGGCGATCATGATGATCATCGTATTGCCGCACCACATCCACCACTGGATGAAGGAAATCAGCCCGCGGCTCCATTCCGTGGAACGGAAGAAGTTGATGGGCATGTTCGCGATGCCGCTGGTTTGCAGGAACGTGTTCACGGGCGCCCTGGGGTAGGTGAAGAAGCTCATGAACAGCATACCGATGGTGGCGGCGGTGATGATGTTGGGCATGAAGATGGTCACTTTGTAGAAGCCCTGGCCCTTCAGGCGCAGGCGGCTGTCCGTGAACCAGGAGGCCAGGATCAGCGCCAGGCCCAGCTGCGGCACGAAGTTGAAGAACCAGATGACGATGGTGTTCCACAGCGAGCCCCAGAACAGGCCGTACAGCTCATTGGCGGGATCGAACAGCTTGCTGAAATTGCCCCACCAGGGATCCAGGATCGACATGTTGTTCTTTGCCAGCATATCCCAGCCCACCGTATCGGTCACGGAGGTGCGGAAGGTGAAGATGATGGGATACAGCTGGAAAATCAGGAAGATGATGAAGAACGGTGCGATGAAGAAGTATCCATACTTGCTGTAGCTGACGGATTTATGCTTCGTTTTCACCGCAGACTGGGCCTGCATACGTCCACCCCTTTTCATGATTTGGGATTTGTAAGGCATCCAAAAGGCTTCCGCCGGAGGGGCGTTTTTCTTCGCCCTGTTCAAAAGTCTTCCCCTCCGGGGGAAGCCTTTTGGTCACGAAGGAAAACGGGGCTGCCCCCGCCGTCAGGCAAGAGACAGCCCCGCGAGGTTACTGTCCGTAACCAGGATACAGGGTCAGCTGCCGATTATTCCACGGTGATGGTGGTGATGGCGGCGGCAACTTCGTTCTTGAAGTTGGCCAGGCATTCATCCAGATCAGCGCCGTCCTGGGTGTAGGGCAGGGTCACGAACTTGTTCCACAGGTCGTTGATGGTGTCGTCATATTCGCTCATCAGAGAGCCGTTGGCCAGAGCAGCGGCCTTGCTGAAGATGGCGTAATGATCCTGACCGCCCAGGAAGGGGTTGGGAGTGCCGCCGTTGGCCAGGATGGTTTCCACGGCCTTGGCAGAGCCCACGAAGTCGCCGCTGTCAGCAGCATACTGGGTCAGGAAGTCATCATTCAGGGTGAAGAAGTAGATCAGGTCATGCATAGCGGCCTTCTTAGCGTCGTCCGCTTCAGCAACCTTGGCGGCGTTGGTGCCCATCCAGGTGCCGCCCCAGCTGTAAGCCACGGGGCCATCGACCAGACGCCACAGGCCATAGGTGCCGGTGTTGTCGCCCAGAGCAGCCAGGTTGTCTTCGTCGCTCTTCTGATCGTCCCAGCCTTCAGCGCAGTGGGGCTTCAGGGTGTAATGCAGGCCCCAGGTGGGCAGGAAGTAGCAGAGCACTTCGTCATCGCCGCGCATGCCGGCGAACCAGATCTCGCTCCAGGCACCGCCCTTTTCGGTCAGGTCTTCCTGTTCCAGAACTTTGCACAGAGCTTCGAAGTCCAGCAGCTCGTCGTCGATGTTCAGCTTGCCATCGACAACCCAGCCTTCGCTGCGCTGATACTGATAGGCGTTCCAGATGTCGCCGGAGCCGACAACCATCTTGCAGGCGCCTTCAGAGGCTTCCTTCAGTTCACGGGCGGTATCCAGGAAAGCATCCCAGTCTTCAACCTTGGCCTGGAATTCATCCAGATCAGTGATGCCCAGGTACTTTTCAGCCAGGTCGATACGGAACATCAGAACGCCGGGGGTGGACTGCCAGGACAGGCCCTTCTGCACGCCTTCGGAATTCTGGCCGATCTGCGCCATCACGGGGAAAGCAACAGCCAGTTCTTCGTCGGTGAAGCCGATATCCTTCAGGTCGCCGGTGAAGTCGCTCTCAACGTAGTGCTTCACGAAAGCAGCTTCCAGGGTGAAGATGTCGGGAGCGTCGTCGCTGGTGGCGCTGGCGCCCAGGGTGGTGTCCACCTTGGTGGTGTAAGCGCTGCCGTCAGTGGGATAGATCTGGAAGTCGAATTCGAGTTCCGGATGGTTGGGGGCATAGTACTTTTCAATCATGCCCTGCAGCTCGTTGGTGAAAGA
>JAILBG010000098.1:0-4817 GCA_024681215.1 Clostridiales bacterium | reverse complement strand
ATTATGATGATTCCATCCACAAATCAAGAAAGGACGTGTTGAAATGAAGAAGTTCTCCTGGTTGCTCCTGGTCGTGGTTCTCCTCGTTTGCGCTTCGGCAGCGGTTGCCGAATCCAGCTTCATCGAAGTGGAAAATGTGGGCGAAATTGAAGGAAGCCGCTTTTTCCTGTACACTCCCTCTGAGCTGTATAACCCCTCCGCCATGATGACTCCCGTAATCTATGTGTTCCCCGACAAGGCCTACGCTACCAAGGATGACGCTTTTGCCGCCCTGCAGGCCGCCGGCTTGATCGACATCGCCGAAAACGAAAAGGGTGTCATCATTGCCGTCAATCCCCTGGGCGAAACCTGGGCCAAAGCAGACGTAGACGTGTATGAAGCCATTGAAGTTGATACCTACTTCGCTCGCCGCGGCGGCGGCCCCCATGGCGTGACCCAGCATAACCTCCAGTATGTCATTGGCGAAGGCGCGGGCGCAACCTTCATCAATCAGTGTCTGAGCCAGGACTGCAAGCGCATCGCCGGTGCCCTGACTTTCGGCGGTGAATACACCTTCGCCTATCAGCTCTATCACATGCCCGCCTACATCGTTTCCGGCGATGAAGGCGCCATTGAGTTCTTCAAGGGCACCAACCAGACCGATGCCGAAAAAACCGAAAATGGCAAGACGATCTATTACAATACCGTCAATCCCGTGCAGCAGGTTGTTGTCAGTGACGCCCAGGCCACTTCCCTGGATGCCGCCGTCATCGCCGACTGCTGGAACACCATGTTCCGCTACACCACCCGCCTGAGCCTTCCCACCTCCGCCTTCTCATTCGCCTATCCCAAGTACAACACTGCGGACTTCACCCTCATGTCTCGCCCCAACTATGAAGCGGCTGGCATGCAGGTGATCTGGCACGGCGGCAATCCCCTCTGGGAAGACGACAAAGGTGCGTGCTGGTATGAATTCGTTCCCGCCGCAGCTCAGAACGCCGCCGAGGGCGAAACCTTCCCGCTGCTGCTGGTACTCCATGGCGCCAACAATCATCCCATCTTTGAAGCCGAATCCAACGGCTGGGCCCAGTTGGCCATAGACCACAACCTGATCGCCGTGTCTCCCAGCGCCCCCGCCTTCGGCGTTAATGACGCCGATATCACCGCACTGTTCGGCCTGATTGATTACATGATCGACAAGTATCCCATCGACATCTCCCGGGTCTATGTGGTGGGCTTTTCCATGGGCGCCATGAATACCCTTTCCCTGGTGGGCACTCATCCCGAAGTCTTCGCGGCCGCTTCTCCCATGGCCGCCCCGTTCTACAACGGCCTGGGCATCGATCCTGCCGCCTTCGATTATGATATCGATGTGCCGCTGTGCATCCTGGGCAACCAGTTTGACGAAAACAACGCGGATACCGGCATCCTGACCAATAGCTATAAGTATCCCCTGAGCTTCAACGATTTCGCAGTTCTCAACGAAATTCCCCCGTACGAGGGTGAAATTGATATCGTGAAGTATCCTTACTGGGGCATCCCCTTCCAGGATAACGCGCGGTACATGAACAAGGCCGGCTTCCCTCACAACGTGGGCTATTGGTATGACGACGACGGCGTGCCCATGGTTTGCAGCATCATGGTGGAAGATCTGACCCATAACCACTTCGTGGAGGACGCCGAGGTGATCTGGCGCTGGATGCAGAATTTCAGCCGCGATCCGGAAACCAAAGCCATCATCTACGCCACCAACGCCAATTGATTCTTCTTGTTCCCAAATTCTGCAAGACTTGATTCCGGTTTTTCCCATCAACCTGCTGCCAAATACAGACAGACATATTATGAAGGTGGTTTGACCCATGAAAAAGCTGCTATCCATGCTGTTTGTGGTATGCCTGATGCTCAGCCTTGTTTCTGCCGTTCTGGCGGAGGATTACGACTATCCGACGAAGGATTTCTTTGATGATAGGATCAAGGGCCGGGTCAAGTATTCCGGCGCTGAAAATTTCGATGTGGATCAGTTCATCAACAGTGAGTACGGCGAGCAGACCAGCCTGGTGCTCAAAACCCGCTACGCTTATTCTGAGGATATGGATGAAGCGCTCCTGGCCCAGCGCAAGGCGGAGGGCATCATGAAGGAAGGCTTTAACCTGGATACCGAGGATAAAGCCGATAACTACTATGTGTATTCGCCTGTTGATATGGAAGAGGGAACTCTGTATCCGCTGCTGTTCGTCAATCACGGCGGCGGCGCAGCGGCTTTCACCATTGAGGGCTTCGGCTTCATAGATCTGATCCCCACGGAAAAGTTCATCATTGCCAGCGCGGAAGATACGTCCGTGGAAAACCTCTACGCGATTTATGAAGCGGTGACCGCGAAGTATCCCGTGGACAGGACCCGCGTGTATTCCACCGGCACCTCCGCCGGCGGCATGGCTTCCGTGTCCATCGCCGTGGCTTATCCCAAGCTAATCGCCGCCATCGCGCCCAACGACATCGGCCCCTCCATGAGCACGGAAAATGCAGCTGTGCTGAAGGACGCGGCCATGCCTATCAGTTACACCACCGGCCTGGCTGACAAATATCATCCCTATCCCGTGGCCAGCGCGGAGGCCAATGCTGTGGCCACCGGCATCAGCGGCTACAACAATCTGTTGTCCGCCTTTGGCCTGGAGGAGTATGCCATGACGGAGGAGCTCTCCGCTTCGCTGCTCAGCGAATCCGAAAGCTTCATTGAACGTGCCACCGGCCTGCGCTTTCCCAACGTGGAACAGCTGACTTACATCAACAACAGCGTGTACCGCTGCGAAATCGTGGGCGCCAACGGCGCCACCCTGCGCATCAATGTGGTGGAGAACAAGCCGCATATGTTCATCGGTTATGACGCCCGGGATGCGTGGAATTTTCTAAAGCAGTTCAGCCGGGATACCGAAACCGGGGAACTGAAGGTCAACTGATCCATTCTTGGAAATTGCAGCGGGAGGCAGATGGTTCTGTCCTCCCGCTGCTCTGCTTTAGGATTTTTGTTGTGCTTTTCCACATAAGACGGGATACTGAGCCAATAATACTGTCCAATTTCATAGAAATTCTACCTTGAAATAGGTGCTATACTTATAGCATGGAAGATCGCGAAAACGAGCAGGCTTCCCGGATGTCCGGGGAGCCATTTTGTTTGGGGGTGATGAGAGTGGGGCTGCTTGAGTGGCTGAGACGGCGTGGCAGAAGCGCCCGTGACGCCCCCAGGGTAACGGACAGAGTCCGGGATTCCGGCCAGCTGTTTACCTTTGGCCGCGCCGATTCCGGCGAGCGGGTCGACGAAAAATCGGCGATGCAGATCGCGACGGTCTATGCCTGCGTCCGGCTGCTGGCCGAGACGGTTGCGGGGCTGCCGCTGCATCTGTACAGGTTTGCCGATGATTCCGAAAATGGCAAAGAGCGGGCCAAGGACCATCCGCTGTACAGCCTGCTCTACCGCCAGCCCAATCCGGAAATGACCAGTTTCTCTTTCCGGGAAACCATGATGACCCACCTGCTTCTGTGGGGGAACGCCTACGCGCAGATTATTCGGGACGGAAAGAACAACGTCCTGGCCCTGTACCCCCTTCTGCCGGAGAACGTGGAAGTCGACCGCAGCGAGAACGGGCAGATTTACTACATCTACCATGCGTACACCGACGAAAAACCGGGCGAGGAAGGTAAGGATATCTACTTCCGATATGACGAAATCTTCCATATCCCGGGCCTGGGCTTCAACGGCCTGGTGGGTTTTTCGCCCATTGCCATGATGAAAAACAGCCTCGGCGCCACGCTGGCGGTAGAGAAATACGGCAGCGCGTTTTTCAAAAACGGCGCACAGCCCAGCGGTGTGCTGGAACACCCCGGCGTGCTGAAGAATCCGGAGAAGATCAGGGAAAACTGGTCGGCGGTATACGGCGGCGCGAACAATGCGCATAAGATCGCGGTAATTGAGGAGGGCATGCAGTACAAACCCATTTCCCTCCCGCCGGAAGACAGCCAGTTCCTTTCCACCAGGCAGTTCGGCGTAAACGAGATCTGTCGTATTTTCCGGGTGCCGCCCCACATGGTACAGGATCTGGAACACGCCACCTATTCGAATATCGAGCATGGAGAATTGCCTTCCATATACAGCTTCTACCTTCTAAGACCCCTTGAGTGTTAGGGCAGAACCCACGTGCAGGTCATCGCCATGATCCCCACGAAGCCCTGACGCCGGATCATACAAGGGACGCCGCGCGTTCATCAGGCCGCCCGGACGCGCCCGTGCCGCCCCGGCGGAAGGATCGTTCACTCACAGGAAAACCAGTGTTTCCTCCACTGTATGCCAACGCGATTTGCGAAAAACGAACCAAAAGCGTGCCTGCATCGGCACGCTTTTGCTCATCCTATCCAAGCTGCGAATTTTGGGAGAATTTCCGATGGGCGGCTTCCGCGCGCCGCGCCGTATGGGTTATGGTTCAAGGCGAATCGCATTCCGCCGGGAAGGAGATCGAATGGGCAGGCGATTGATTTTCGATTGGCGTTACGCTATAATGGGCTTGCAAAACGATGGAAGCAAAGCCATCCTTCCATCCGCACAGAAGCCGCGCGGCCGGCGCGAGGGGGAGGGGACGAAATGATACGGGTGGCGATCGTGGAGGACGACGCGGCCGAACAGGCGCGCATCCGGGAATACCTGGCCTGGCTTTCCCAGCGGGAGAACATCCCCCTGGAGGCGGAGCATTTCGCGTCCGGCCTGGCCTTCGTGATGAGCGGGATGAAGGGCTTTGACATCGTGCTGATGGATATTGACATGCCGGGCATGAACGGCATGGAAACCG
>JAILBG010000080.1:0-21191 GCA_024681215.1 Clostridiales bacterium | reverse complement strand
GTAAATATTTCCGAACAGACGGCTTTCGGGGCGAAGCCAATAAAGGACTGACGTTTGAGCACGCCATCAAGATCGGGCGCTACCTGGGCTGGTATTACGGCGTTCATCAGGGAAAAAAGGCCAAGGTCGTCATCGGCAAGGATACCCGCCGGTCTTCCTACATGTTCGAATACGCACTGTGCACAGGCCTGACGGCCAGCGGCGCCGACGCCTATATCATGCACGTCACCACCACGCCCTCCGTGGCCTACATCGCCCGGGTGGACGATTTCGACTGCGGCATCATGATCTCCGCTTCCCACAATCCCTATTACGACAACGGCATCAAGGTGCTCAACGGCAACGGGGAAAAGATGGAAGAGGAAGTGCTGCTCAAGATCGAGGACTATATCGACGGCAAGGGCGAAGTGCCCCTGGCGGAGCGGGACAAGATCGGCAAGACCGTGGACTACGTGGCGGGCCGCAACCGCTACATCGGCTTCCTGATTTCCCTGTCCAAGTATTCCTTCAAGGATGTGAAGGTGGGCCTGGACGTGGCCAACGGCGCCTCCTGGCAGATCGCCAAAGCGGTGTTCGACGCGCTGGGCGCCAAGACCTACGTGATGAACGATCATCCCGACGGCTACAATATCAACACCGACTGCGGCTCCACCCACATCGAGCACCTGCAGAAATTCGTGGAGGGCAACCGGCTGGATATCGGCTTCGCTTTCGACGGCGACGCGGACCGCTGCCTGTGCGTGGATGAAAAGGGCAATGTGGTCACCGGCGACCACATCCTGTATATCTACGGGCTGTACATGAAGGAACGGGGCAAGCTGCTCAACAACAAGGTGGTCACCACCGTGATGAGCAATTTCGGCCTCTACAAAGCCCTGGACAAGGTGGGCATCGAATACGATAAAACCAAGGTGGGCGACAAGTACGTATACGAGAACATGGTGCAGACCGGCAACCGCATCGGCGGCGAGCAGAGCGGGCACATCATCTTCTCCAAGTACGAAACCACCGGCGACGGCATCGTGACCGCCCTGAAGCTGATGGAGGTCATGCTGGCCAAGGAAAAGCCCATGAGCGAGCTGGCCGCTCCCGTGGTGTTCTATCCCCAGGTGCTCAAGAACGTCCGGGTCAAGAGCAAGCCCGACGCCCAGAACGATCCCGACGTACAGGCGGCGGTGAAGAAGGTCGCCGATACGCTGGGGGATACGGGCCGCATCCTGGTGCGGGAAAGCGGCACGGAGCCGGTGATCCGCGTGATGGTGGAGGCCGAAAGCAACGAGATTTGCGAAAAGTACGTGGACAGCGTTATCGACGTGATCCGCGCCAAGGGACATATCGCAGAATAACGGTCACACAGATAATAACGCCGTACGGTAAACGCACGGCGTTTTTTGCGCATAAAACTGCCGATCCGCGCCGCAGAACGTGCGCAGGAACAGCAAAAATGCGGGAAAACGAAGGGAAAACCCTCAGTTCTTTCTCTGAAAAACGAAAAAATTGAGGGGGATCGGCGAAATGTGCGCAATCGCGCCTCATCCGTTGTTTCCAGGCTTTTGTACCATATTGTACATGCCGCATGCGTCGGGACGGCTGGGAAACGTTGAAAAACAAGGGCTTTTCTCACTTTGGTTTCTGCTTTTCGCTTTGCCGCTTTTTTCCCTGCGGTGGACAAATGAAAAGAAAGGAATGAGAAGAAAGAGAGAAAGAAATGAGATAAAAATACCCATTTTTCCATTGTTGACCTGTACAAAAAATAACAAAATAAAACCACAGAGTGCAAATGCGCTCAATTCGAGGAACCCCAAAAATGAAGGAGGAAGGAAACCATGAAGAAAATCCTGGCTGCCCTGTTGGTTGCTGTGATGCTGCTCTCCCTGGTGCCCGCTGTGATGGCGGAAGCCAATGAGCCCATCACCCTGTCCGTGTTCCGCGGCGATCCCGGCGACCGGCCCACTGCGGACAACAAAATCTACAAGCTGATCGAAGAAAAGTTTGGCATCAGCTTCGACATCACCTTCCTGACCGGCGACCTGGATGAAACCCTGGGCATCAAGATCATCGGCGGCGACTATCCGGATCTGTTCGACGGCGGCAACAGTGCCGACCTGATCATCCAGGGTGGCGCTCTGATCAACCTGCTGGACTACATCAGCCCCGAAAAGACCCCCCGTCTGTGGGCCCACATCGAGCCCCAGCGCGCCCGTCTGATCGAAAAGGTTGACGGCGTGGACACCCTCTACATCATCCCGAACTACGGCCTGACCTACGGCGATCAGATCGTCAATTCCGTCGGCGGCCCCGCCTTCTTCATCCAGAAGCAGGTTCTGGCCTGGGATGGCTATCCCGAAATCAAGACCATGGATGAATACTTCGATCTGCTCGAACGCTTCCTGGCCGCCAACCCCACGGACGAGAACGGCACCCCCTACACCGGCTTCGCCATCCTGTGCGAAGACTGGCGTCACTTCTGCCTGATCAACCCCGTGCAGCACCTGATGGGCCGCCCCAACGACGGTGAAGTGTACATCTGCGTCACCGATCAGAACTACGAAGTGACCGGCAACGATCCCGCTGTGGAATTCAAGACCGAGACCTTCATCGACAAGCCCTACGCCAAGGCCTACTACAAGAAGCTGAACGAAGTGTATCAGGCGGGCCTCATCGACCGCAGCACCTTCACCATGAGCTATGACCAGTACATCGCCCTGATTTCCGGCGGCACCGTGCTGGGCATGTTCGACCAGGCCTGGGACTTCGGCACCGCCACCACCGCTCTGCAGGATGCCAAGATGTATGACCGCACCTACGTGGCCCTGGGCCTCGTGTACGATCCCGAATATGTGGACGGCGCTGAGATCGAAGAACACTATGTGAACGGCTCTCTGCCGAACGTCCGCCGCGGCTTCGGTATCTCCAAGACCTGCCCCTGCCCCGAGCGCATCGTGGCTATGTGGGAAGAAATGCTCTCTGACGAATGGCAGCTGATCTTCAACTGGGGCATCGAAGGCGAAGATTACTACATCGACGAGAACGGCCGTCTGAACATGACCCCCGAACAGTATGCTCAGTCTCTGGACAACCAGTGGAAGCTGGCCAACAAGGCCGATGCTTTCTTCCAGAGCAGCCCCAAGAAGCAGGGCTACATCCTGGAAGACATCCAGATTGGCGACAAGGTCGTCAAGGCCGGCAACTGCTGGGAGCCCGGCAACCAGCCTGAAATCGTGTTCGGCCTGATGAACGACTACGACAAGGAATTCCTGGATGCCTATGGCTACCAGAAGTTCGCTGACTTCGTGAATCCGCCCATCGAGCTGGCGCCCTACGGCGAAGCCTGGCAGATCGACTACACGCCCGTGGATACCGCGCACAACAACTTCCTGAACGTGCAGGATATCCGCCTGCCCGAGATGATCCAGTGCGATCCGGACGAATTCGATGCCAAGTGGGATGCCTTCGTGGCTGAGATCCAGCCCTACGCGGATGAATTCGGCGCCTTCATGCAGACCCGCGTGGTCGAAGAAGCACACAAGGTGCTCGACAACAAATAATACACACTGATCCATGCCAGAGGGGAGAGGATCGTCTCTCCCCTCTGGTTTTTAGAAAGGGGCATGGGGTATGACCACGATCTCCAGGAATTTAGGAAATGGCCTCCTTCCAAAACGAAAGAAGCTTGGCTTTTTCCAGCAGCTCGGTAAGCAGTGGCAGCTGGTGGTCATGTCCGTGCCGATGCTGCTCTATGTTCTCTTCTTCAACTATTACCCCCTGTGGGGCTGGATCAACGCGTTCAAGGACATCAGCCCGTCCAACCCGCAGAAGATCAATACCCTGATCCCCTATCTTCGGACGGGTCAGGCGGCGTTCTGCGGCCTGGATAATTTCAAGCTGCTGTTCACCGACAACAATATCCCGTCGTTCTCCCAGAGTATCGTAAACACCCTGGCCATGAGCCTGATCAACCTGGTGTTCGGCACCCTGGCGGCCATCCTGCTGGCCATCCTCCTCAACGAGGTGCGCCAGAAAACCTTCAAGCGGACGGTGCAGACCGTCACCTACCTGCCTCACTTCCTGAGCATGATCATCGTGGTCGGCATGGCCCAGATCCTGTTTCTGGACAGTGACAACGGCACCATCAACCAACTGCTGATGTCCCTGGGCGTGATCGAAAAGCGCGTCGACTGGCTGGGCGACAGAAGATATTTCTGGTGGCTCGTCGGCCTGATCAATATCTGGAAGGAAGTCGGCTGGGGCACCATCATCTATATCTCCGCCATGACCGGGATCGACCCGTGTCTGTATGAAGCCGCTTCCATTGACGGCGCCGGCCGGATGCAGCGCATCATCCACGTCACCCTGCCGGGCATCCGTTCCACCTTCGTGATCCTGCTGATCATGAACATCGGCCATATTCTCGATACCGGCTTCGAAATCCAATACCTGCTGCAGACCCCGGGCACCATGGAGGTGGCCTCCACGGTGGACCTGTACGTTATGCAGCATGGCACCCAGAACCAGGACCTTGGCCTGGCGACGGCGGCCGGCATCTTCAAGAGCGTGATCGCCATCTTCCTGCTGACAGGCGCCAACTTCATCTCAAAGCGCCTGGGCGAAGATTCGCTGATGTGAGGAAGGGGGAGTACGCATGAGCATTGAAATCGAAAGCAAAGGCACGCGCGCAATGGAACAGGATAAACGCGGCCTGAAAGATATTCCCGAAACGCTGCGCAAAGGCACGCGCATGAACAAAAAACAGCTCCGCTGGTCCATCGTTTTCATGATAATCCTGGCCGTCGGGCTGATGGCCCTGATGATCTTTGCCCAGGGCAAGGCGTCCGAGCCTCTGCGGGCTGCCGACCAGATCGCCCTCCTTCGGGACGCGGACGGCGCCGAACGTATCGAAATCGTCAATAACAGCACCAGCATCCAGCTGAGCGAACACGAAGCGAAAATTGACGAAGCCACCCAGAGGCGGCTGGTGCTGATCCAGAAATCCGGCGCCAACGACGATTATTGGTTCTTCGTCTGCGCGGAGAATGAGCTGCCCGTCTATCAGGAGAGCTTCAAAAAGAAGGCAAAGGATCCTCTTCCGGCCATCATCGCGCTGGAATCCGAGGGCGATCAGATCCTGTATGTCACCCGGGCCCAGGACGCAGATATCGAGCGGTCCATCGCAAATCTTGACAAACAGGGCATCAAGGTGACGTATCTGGCCCTGAATAAGCTGGCCAGCAGCGTGGAAACCCCCGACGCCGAAAGCGCGGCGGCCCTGCTGAATGATGACGACGGCGACGAAACGGCGGAGGACGGCGAGGACGCTTCCCTCGGCCTGGTGGATCTTTCCGATACCAGCAACCCGAAGATCGTGATGATGAAAACCATGCTCAGCCGGCTGTCCTTCCTCCAGTTCCAGCCGAAGCAGGGCGGCGATATCATGCTGACCAGGGGAACGGATCTGGAAAAGCAGGTCGCCAAAGCAGCGATGCAGAGGATGAACGTCATCCGCTGGCTCATCGTGCTTGCGCTGATCGCCGTGGCGGGCGTGCTGGCCTTCATGCTGAAATCCAAAAAGATCCTGACCAAAGAAGCGGCGCAGCAGCGGAAAATGCGCCTGATCACACTGGCTGTGGCCGCCGTGCTGCTTGGCGTGCTGATATTCGTCAGCATCCTGACCAACAATGCCACGGAGCAGTATGAGCATGTATCCCCCTATTCCTTCAACGGCATGGACGAAACGGAAGACGCGGCGGAGGCGGTGCAGGCCGAAGCGGGGGAAGAAACCGTTACATTCCATTATAATTACCGCAACGGCGTTTCCGTTGTGAAGGACGAAAACGGCAAAGCGATCCGCGGCGAGGATGGAAAGACCATCCAGCAGGACAACATCACCAAAATGTTTGTCACGCTGTCGGAGAACACCGGGCGGAACGGCATCTTCCGCGTCATCGAATATGCAGCCATGGCGCTGCTGGTGATCATGGTGTTCGCGCTGCTGTACTATTTCCGGTACGAGCGGGATCTGGGCTTTACCATGTTCAACGTCGCGATCCTGTGCGTGCTGATGATCATCACCATTTACCCGGTGCTGAACACGGTGGCCTATTCCTTCAACGAGGGCACGGACGCGGCCCGCGGCGGGATCGGCATCTGGCCGCGCAAATTCAGCACGAAGAGCTACGCGGATGTGCTGAAGGATTCTGAAATCCTGCGCGCCGCCGAGGTTTCCGTCAAAAAGACCATTATCACCACCGTGCTCAATCTGTTCTGGACGGGCATGCTGGCGTTTACCCTTACCCGGAAGGAATACGTGCTGGGGAAATACATTACGGTCATCATGGTGCTGACCATGTACGTCAACGCCGGCCTGATCCCCAATTACCTGCTGATCAGCCAGACCCTGGGCCTGCGGAATACGTTCTGGGTCTACATCATCCCCACCATGTTCTCATGCTTCAACATGATCGTGATACGAACATACATCGCCTCGCTGCCCAACGAGCTGGTGGAATCGGCGCGCATCGACGGCGCGGGGGACTTCCGCATCTACTGGCAGATCATCTTCCCGCTGTGCGCCCCCGTGCTGGCCACCGTGGCCCTGTTCGTGGCCGTGGGCGCCTGGAACTCCTGGTTTGACACCATGCTGTACAACACGGAAAAATCCAGGGTCACCGGACTGCGGCTCGACACCCTGCAGTATTACCTGAAGGGCAAGCTCGCCGGCGCGGCAAGAAGCGCCAGCCAGGCCAACAATACCGCGGACGCCAGCACAGAACTTGCCAAATCGACGACTTCGGAGATCACCATGCGCAGCGCCGTTACCGTGGTTACCGCGCTTCCTATCCTGGCGGTCTATCCCTTCCTGCAGCGCTACTTCGTCACCGGCATGGCGCTGGGCAGCGTGAAGGGCTGATCGGGCGATGAAAGACGGAAAGGATACTGCCATGACAACCAGGCAAGATGGCCGCAGCGAGGGACGGAACAAGTTTCCGGATGGGTTCAGGATCCTGCAGGGCAAGCAGGAATACATCACCTATCTGGATCATTCCTCCATCCGCATCTGGCCATCCGATACGGCGGCTCATTTCGACCAGCATACCCATTCCGCCATTGAGATCATCATGCCCCAGCGGGGCGTATCGGTGTACCACATGCTGGATGCGGTGTACCGGGTGCAGGCCGGGGAGATCCTGATCATCCCCTCCGGGTGCCCCCATGAGCTGACGGAGTACCGGGATACGATCCGGTATCTGCTGCTGTTCGAGCCCAATCCCCTGCTGAATCTGCGGGACATGCCCAGCATTTCCGCCATGATGCAGCAGCCCATTTACCTGCATGAGGACCCGGAAACGGTGAAGCAGGTGAGCGATCTGCTGATGCAGGCGGTGGACTGCTATTTCAGGAAAGAGCCCATGTGGAATACCCGGTGCTATTCCTATCTGCTGCAGATGTACGCGCTGCTGGGGCAGAAGTACATGGAGAGCATGCCCCAGCGGGTGGTGAACCAGCGCAACATCGACCCGGCGATCATGAACAGCGCCATCACCTACATCAACGAGCACTACATGAACGACATTTCCCTGGAAGACGTGGCGGTGTTCGCGGGGTTTTCCAAATGCTATTTTTCCCGCACCTTCAAGCAGTTCTCCGGAGTTTCCTTCCTGGAGTATCTGACCCGGAAGCGGCTGAACGTGGCGGCGGACCTGCTGGTGCGCACCAATCAGCCCATCCACGAAGTGGCGAAAAAATCCGGGTTCGGCAGCACGGCCACCTTCAACCGGGTGTTCCGGGATCACAAGAACTGCACGCCGTCCCAATACCGGGCCATCTACAGCATGGGCGTAGACCCGGAAAAAGACAAAATGCTGCTGTAAAAAAGCACAAAAAATCAGGCCCGGGAGTTCGCTATGAACTCCCGGGCTTTTGCCGTGAATGGGATCAGGCGTAGATCAGATTCATGCCGGATTCCTTGTCGAAGAAGTGCATGACCTTTCCTTCGAAGGTGATATACAGCTTCTTGCCGTAGGCCATTTCCCGCCGCTGATCCAGGCTCAGGTTGATGGTGGGCACCCGGACGATGAGACGGGTCTCATCCTCGGTGTATACGTGTAGATGCAGCTCGCTGCCCATCATTTCGTTGACCTCCAGGGTGCAGGGGATGGCCGCCGCGCTGCCCTGTTCGCTGAGCACGATGTGCTCCGGGCGGACGCCCAGCACCACGTCCCGGCTTTCCACGCCCTTGTTAAGCAGCTCCTGGCGTTTTTCGCCGTCTACTTCGATCTTGGCACCGAATGGCTGCACGAAGTAGCGGTCGCCTTCCTTGATGAGCTTGGTTTCGATCATGTTCATCTTGGGCGCGCCGATGAATTCGGCCACGAAGATGTTCCGGGGCTTCTCGAACACCTCGGTGGGGGAGCCCACCTGTTCGATGATGCCGTCCCGCATGATTACGATGCGGTCGCCCAGGGTCATGGCCTCGGTCTGATCGTGGGTGACGTAGATAAAGGTGGTATTCAGCTTCTGCCGCAGCAGGATGATTTCCGCGCGCATCTGATTGCGCAGCTTGGCGTCCAGGTTGCTCAGCGGCTCGTCCATCAGGAATACCTTGGAATTGCGTACCATGGCGCGGCCGATGGCCACGCGCTGGCGCTGGCCGCCGCTCAGCGCCCGGGGCTTGCGGGTCAGGTACTGGGTGATGCCCAGGATCTCCGCGGCGTTGGTGACCTTTTCGTAGATCTCGTCCTCCGGGATTTTCTTGAGCCGGAGGGAGAAGGCGATGTTGTCATACACCGTCATATGGGGATACAGGGCGTAGTTCTGGAACACCATGGCGATGTCCCTGTCCTTGGGCTGCAGGTCATTGACCACCACGCCGTCGATCTCCACCGTGCCGCCGGAAATGTCCTCCAATCCGGCGATCATGCGCAGGGTGGTGGATTTGCCGCAGCCGGAGGGGCCGACGAACACCACAAATTCCTTATCCTTGATATCCAGGTTGAAATCGTGAACGGCCGTCACGTTATTGTCATAGACCTTCTTGACGTCGGTCAGCTTAACACTTGCCATTGTCTGTCCTCTCCTTTCTCATTTAACCCTTGACGGCGCCGCCGGTGACGCCTTCCACATAGTACTTCTGCAGGCACATGAACAGGATCGCCACCGGAATGGCCACCAGTACACCGCCTGCGCAGAACATGGTGTAGTGCGAAGCGATCTGGTCCTTGCTGAGCCAGCTGTACAGGCCCACGGCCACGTTCATGCCCTTGGAGGTACCGAAGGCAATGTACCGAGCGAACACGAAATCGCCCCAGGGGCCCATGAAGGCTGTCAGGATCGTGTAGATCACAATGGGCTTGGAAAGCGGCAGAATGATCTTTTTCAGCACCTGGAAGCGCGTGGCGCCGTCCACCCGGGCGGCCTCGTCCAGGGATTTGGGCACGGTATCGAAGAAGCCCTTGGATACGTAGTAGCCCATGCCGGAGGAGGCGATGTATACCAGGATCAATCCGGGCACCGAGTGCGCCTGGGTCAGCCCCAGATCGCTGAGCACGCGGTAGAGGATGATCATGGTGAGCATGCCGGGGAACATGCCCAGGATCAGCATGAAGCGCATGAGGGGCTTGCGCATCTTGAAGCGGAAGCGGGAAAGCGTGTAGCTCATGCACAGCACGATGACCGTCTGCAGGGCGGCGGTGAAAAGGGCGATGATAAAGGTGTTGAGATACCACAGGGGGAAGTTGGTGGACAGAAGATCCACATAGTTGTAGACGTGCAGCTTCTCAGGCATCACATAGTCCACCTGCAGTGTGGATTCCGCCCGGAAGGACTGCAGCACGATGGAAATGAAGGGGATCAGCCAGATCACGCTGATGAGGATCAGGATCGCGTGGATGCTGGTATTGGCGATGGTCCGGGAGGTCTTCAGGCCCATGTGGTGGCCCATCTGGACCCTTTCCGCCCGGGTCAGCCGGGGCTGAGCGCTGCTGCTGTCGCTGAATTTGGTCATCAGCAGGGCGAGCCCGATCACCAGGGCGACGGCCGCCAGGATCATCAGCAGGGCCTTGTTCCGCATACAGAAGAGCTTGGACGAATCCAGGGCTTCCAGCGTTGCGCTGTTATCGGTGCCCAGCTCGCTGATGCGCAGATGGGATTCCTTCTGGTTGAAAGCAGTGAGGTTGCCGTTCATGTACTTCATTGCTTTCTTGAGGCCCAGCTCCTGGATCAGCGCGCAGATGCTGTTCTGATAATTCCGGGCGAATTCCCGGCTTTCGGGCTGGATGAGGTTTTCAGACAGGTCCATGGCGGACAGGAGCCGATCCAGGTATTTGCGGGCTTTCGTTTCCGTAAACCTGGAGTTGTCCGCGTCTTCCTTGCTCAGCCGGTACTTCTTGATGGCCAGGTCCAGGGCTTCCTGCGCCTGGGCGACGGCCGTTTTGTTTTCCTCGGTGTCGGCCTGGTCCAGGAGGGCCTGGGCAGCTTCCAGCGCTTTTTCGGCGTCGGCCAGCTTGCCGGCGTCCCGCTCTGCCTTGGAAGCGTCGCTTTCCGATTTATCGATGGCGCGGCCCACTTCCTTGTCGATGGCGTACACGTCGGTCAGGTAATGATTGAGCTTCTGATCCTGGCTGATGGCTTCCCGGATCCGGGCCAGGCGGGCGGCGTATTCGCCTTCGGCGCCGGTGGAGCCGGGATCCGCGCTGCGCATGGCGGACAGGACGGCGGGGGCCGCTTCCGCGTCGGCCTTCGTGACCTGCTCGTTGATGTCGCCGCAGTGCAGCTTGGCGTATTCGATCCCGTTTTCATCGATCATGCGGTAGATGCCCTGCAGATACTGCAGCTTCACGGGATCGGATTCGTTGGTGTGATCCATGAAGGCCCGGATGTCCGAAATGCCCTGCTCCTTGACGGTTTTGAGGATGTCCTTGATGAAGCTCTTGGCAGGGTTGGTTTCCAGGTCCTCCACCAGGCGGAATACGCTGGCGATGTAGCTGAGCGCCTGGTCCTTATCCTCCGCTTCCGAGGCCTGATATTTTTCCGTGAGCTGCTGCTGGGTGAATTCCACGCTGCTCTGTTCGGAAGCGGCCACGGTGGTCAGATAGGCCATCGCCTGTTCCACGGCCTTGCGCTCGATCTCCGCTTCGGCTTCGGTGGGCTGCTCCGCTTCGGGCGCCTGGCCCTCTTCGGCAGTCTGCTCGGGCTTTGCTTCTTCGGCGGCCGGCGCCGCGGGCAACTCCGCCTCCAGGGCTTTCTTGCTGTCCTTGATGGTCTGGAACACGAAATCCAGGAAGCTGTCGGCCTTCTGGCGGGTTTCCTTGTCCATGTCGGCGTTGCCTTCGTCGATCTTGGCGCGGGCGTCCTCCAGCCCGTAGGTTTCGATGGCGGTGCTGACGCCGTCCAGATAATCCAACGCCGTATCCGGGCCGACGTCGTTCATCTTTTTGAAGGCTTTGTCAGCCTTGCTGATGGCCGCGAACACCTCGTCGGTGCATTCCTGCGCCCGGTCGGCCCCCAGGGTATTGATGGACTGAACGAAGACGTCCGTGATCTCCAGGGTGTCGATCAGGCCGTACGTATCGTGCATTTCATCCAGATAGATGGCCGCGGCATCCTTGCCGGCGGTATCGAAGGTGTCGACGATGGCATAGGTGCTGCGATAGTCTGCCTTGACTTGGTCCAGGCCCTTGCTGTCGATCTCATCGTATGCGTTCTGGATCTTCACATCGATCTTTTTGAACAGATCGAAGTATCTGTTTCCGTTGGCGATCCCCTTGATGCAGAAGCCCAACAGCACCACGCCAGCCAGGATGAAGGCGATGGCCAGTATTCTGGCTGTTACTTTTTTCTTCATCACTGGAAGTCCTCCTCATTCTTGATGGACGGGAGCAGGTTGTAGACCACCAGGGAGATCACGGCGATCACCAGGAACACCAGGATACCGATGACGGACGCCATGTAATACTGGGATTCCGCGCCCGTGGTGATCTTGAACAGCCAGGTGATCAACAGGTCCGTGTAGCCTACCGTGCCTGCCGCTGACGACGCGGCGCTGTTCGTTGGCGCACCTCCTGTCAGCAGGTAAATGACGTTGAAATTGTTCATATTCCCGGTGAAGCTGGTGAGCAGGTAGGGGCCGGTGATGAACAGCATGTAAGGCAGGGTGATCTTGCGGTACTGCTGCCAGGCGTTGGCCCCGTCGATGCGCGCGGATTCATACAGGTCGGCCGGGATGTTCATCAATATGCCGGTGGCGATCAGCATGAGGTAAGGAATGCCGATCCAGATATTGATGATGATGACCATGATCCGCGCCAGGGTGGGATCGCCGAAAAAGTCGATGCCTTCGTTGATCCAGTGCATGCTTTTCAGGAAGCCGTTGAAGATGCCGTTCTTGGCGAACATCTTGCTCACGTACAGCAGGGAAATGAACTGGGGAATGGCGATGGTGAGCACCAGGATGGTGCGCCAGCCCTTCTTGAAGCGGATGCCCTTCTTATTGATGGCCATGGCCACCAGCATGCCCAGGAAATAGTTGGTGAAAGTGGCGAAGAAGGCCCAGATCAGCGTCCAGGACAGCACCTCGCCGAAGGTGGCCACGTAGGACTGGGTGCCGGCGCCGCCGGTGACCTTCCAGGACAGCAGCTCGTTGAAATGGGTCAGCCCCGCCCAGTGGAACAGGTGGTTGGAATAGCCGTTGTGTGTGCCGTCATAATTGGTGAAGGCCACCAGCACCATGAACACGATGGGCATGACGGTGAACACCAGGATGCCGGTGAGGGGCAGGGCCAGCAGCGTCTTGTGGAACTGATCGTCCACCATGGAGCGCAGATCGTCCCTGCCGCTCTTGAGCGGCTTTCCGGAGGCGAGGATCTTTTCCGACAGCTGATTCTGCTTCACGTTCATCCGCCAGGTATAAATGAAGGCGACGATGAAGAAAATGGTGAGCACGCCGTAAAGCAGGATCTTGAAGGAGTTGTCGCCGTACTGGGTGGAATAGGTGTCCGTAACGGGGTTATAGATCTTGTTCAGCACGGGCTCCACCTTGCCCAGGGAAGGCAGCATTTTCAGCCAGTAGCTGCCGGTGAAGACCATGTAGAGGATGAACACGATCTCAAACACCAGGAACAGCACGCCCCGCATCACCTGGCCCCGGGCGATGTTGCCAAAGCCCATGACCGCATAGCTGGTGCGGGTTTTCCAGTCGCCGCGGGTGAAGGTGCCCACGATGTCCCGCACCTCCCGGGCGATCTTCAGCCCTGCGCCCTTCAGGGCATCCCAGATTTTCAGCCCCGTCCTTTTCAGGGCGGCGGGGATGCCCAGCACCTTTTTGACAGCCTTGTAGGCGGGCTTTTCCGCCTTGCTCAGCCGCAGGGATTCCGCGTCCCCCTCGGAGGTGCAGGCGGAATACAGTTTGTCCCATTTCAGGAGGATGACCGCGGCCAGCGGAAGCAGCACCACGGCTGCCAGCACCCAGGAAATCCACATGGGCACGCCGATGCCGGACATGATGCCGCCCAGCAGCAGGAACACCAGGAGGCCCACCGCCAGTACGCCAATGATCGTCAGCACGCATTTCACGGTGGAGAGGCCGTCGCTTCCGCGGTCTTGCGCTTGGATATTTGACATGGACTCACTTCCCTTTTTTTGATGCGCTTTTTATGGAAAAGGCCGGAACCAATCGGAATTGGCTCCGGCCGTCCGGTTACCGATTGCTGGATTTTTCAATCAAGCATCGGAAAAAGTATTACTCGGCCGCCAGGCTCACTTCGCCGGTGGTTTCATTGAACACCACATAGTAGGTGCCCGCTTCTTCCACCACAAAGTTGTCAGCCGGGAAAGCGTTATCCCAGCTCAGGCCCTGGCGAACCTTGAACTGCACGCCGGCTTCCATATCCCAGGCCTGTTCGGTCTTCCACTCGCTGGCGGAAACCTTCGTCATGGGGATATCTTCGCTCCAGTTGCTGCGGGTTTCGTTGTTGTAATCGGTGTAGAAGAAGCCGTCGGTCAGGTTGCAGGTACCGATGACGGTCCAGGCGAACTTCACATCGTCGCTCATGGTGAACAGGCTGGCGATCTTGTCTTCGTAGTTCTGCAGCGCCTGCTTGAGGCCTTCCTCATCCTCGGCGTCCTTCACGTCGTCACCGATGACCTTGGCGATATCCCACCAGGAGCCGTGGATCTGGCCCTGCGGGATGGAATAGGGGCTCTGGGCCAGCAGGGCGGCCAGGCCAGGGTTGGCCTGCACGGCCTCGGAGGCCTGGGCATCCAGGTTGGAGGGGCCCCAGGCGCGGGCTTCAAACCGTTCCATCTGGCAGTCTTCGCCGGTCAGGTACTGCACCAGCAGGTTCAGCGCGGCGGCTTTGTAGTCGTCCACCTGGGGCTTGATGCCCATCAGCTTGCAGCCGTTGAAGGAACCCAGGTGATACAGCTGGCCGTCCACTTCGAAGGAGGGCAGATCGGCAACGCCCATGTTGTCGCCCAGGATGCCCTTGACGGTGACGTAATCCCAGGTGCCGGTCACGACGGCGGCGGCGCCGTTGGCGAACTCAGAGCCGCTGGAGGAGCTCAGGTGATAGGGAGAGCTGACCAGCTTCTTCATGCCCTTGGCGGCGATGAGGCCCTGGGGGCTGTTGAAGGTGTCGTGCACTTCGATGAACTGGCCGTCGGAATCGGTGGTCCATTCGGAGACGCAGCCGGTGCCGAAGAAGAAGGAGGCCAGATACCAGGCGCTGGTGCCCATTTCAAAGGCGAAATACTTTTCAGCGTTCTCGCAGTCCGCGATGATGGCTTCCAGAGAGTCCACGTCTTCATCGGGGATGATGGTCTTGTCGTAGTAGAGGAAGTAGCCGTTGTCGGCGGTCAGGGGATAGGCGTAAATGGCGCCGTCGGAGGTGGTGGCAGCCGCAACCACGCCGGCCGCGTTGTTCACGGTGACGAAGTCGCTGGCGCGTTCGCCCAGGCGGGCCAGGGCGCCGGCCTGCACCAGGCGGGCGAACTGATCCTGCGCGAAGCAGAAGATATCAGCGCCGGCTTCCACGTCGGTGATCATCTGGGTGGCGGCGTCCGCTTCGGAAACGGGCTCCACGGTGGCGTTGAAGATGATCCCGCGGCTGTTGTCTTCGTTGAAGTTTTCGATCTGCTGACGGGTCAGATCGGCGATTTCTTCGGCCACCCAGATGGTGACGTCATATTCGCCTTCCAGATCGACGTCCTCGGCGAAGGTGGGCAGGGCGATGGTCAGCGCCATCACGCATGCGAGCAGAGCGGCAAGAAACTTTTTCATGGGAAATCATCCTTTCTCATTTTTCCACATGAAACAACCCCTTTGAAATCGGGATACGGATCCATGTGGTTTCTTATCGGGTACATTTTAATCTCCTTTATCGCATTTGTCAATATTTTTTTATTGGTAACCGGAAAACACATGAAATAGGATAAAAGCCTTTGTTTACTGTATTTTTGTGGAAAAAAAAACGCATGCCGGGACCGGACGGTTCCCAGCATGCGGCAGGCGGCGCGGAGAAAAAAATCAGCGCACGGAATTGAGCATGGCGTCGTCGATCTTGCCCCATGCGCCGTTGCCCGCGCCCTGGCATTTCACGTACACGCCCACGGCGACGTCCGCCCCGGCGGGCACGGAAAAGACGGGGGTGGAGGCGGTTTGCCAGTCGTTGTAATAGGTGATCGCAAGAGGCGCGGTGGCCGCGGTTTCGCCGTTCACACGGACGTACGCGTAAATATCCGTATTGCCGCCGTCTCCGCCCATGATGGAAACGGTGAAGCGGTAATTGCCCCCGGGCAGGTCCTTCACCTGCTGTTCCAGGGTGAATTCCACGCTGTCCCGGGCGGCGCTCCAGAAATGGGCGTGCCTGGTGCCGGTGAGGGAATCGGATTTCTTGTCCTCGATTTTCAGCTCGTCGGTATGGCCCAGGTCCGTGAACGTCCAGGCGCCGCTGTTCTCCTCGAAGCTGTAGTCGGCGAGGTAATTGTATTCCACCATGGAAACGAAGCATTTCGCCTCCATGCCTCCCGCCAGACCGCGGATCTCATATTTCTCCGGGCCGGAATCGTGCATCTGCCGGTCCATTTCCTCGGTGAAATCCCAGGATACGGGGATCGCCTGCCGGCTGTCGTCGGTCATGACGGCGTTCACGGTGTCCGGCAGGGAAAGGGGCGCGTTCAGATCGCAGATCAGGGATACGTCCTCCAGGGCGTCGGCCGTGGGCGCGATCTCGTTGCCCGTGCGCATGAGGGAGAACACCCGCAGGCTTTCCAGCGGATAGCCCTGGGCGTCGAAGAGGGCCTGATTGTCCACGGCGCTGCCGCCGTAATACTTGCCCGCGTCGGCGGGATCGTAGGCCGCGGCGTAGCTGCTGGCCCAGCCGGAGCCGTACGCTTCCCACTTTTCGTGGTTTTCCTCCCAGCTTGCGCCGCCCACGGTGATCCAGGCGCCTTCCCAGTAAACCACGCCGATGCCCGCGCCGCCGGTGCGGTTCGCCACGGTATCGGTGATGGCCCGCAGGCAGTTGGCCTGGCCCTGGGGGGTGAAGGGATAATCCTTGATGATGCCGCCGCCGTCGCCGATGGTGTTGGCGGAAAAATCGGTATCCTGGGCGGTGTAGGCGTAGGAGGTCTCCATCACCATCACCTTTTTGCCGTAGGCGGAGGCGATCTCCGAAAGCACCCGGGAAAGATTCTCCAGCGTGCCGTGCCAGTAGGGGTAATAGGAGGTGGCGAACACGTCGTAATCCACCTGGTAGTAATCCATTTTCTTGGCGTAGGAAAGATAGCTGTCCGCCTTTTCCGGGTTGGCGAAATGCAGCGCCACCAGCGCGTCGGGATACACCTCCCGGGTGGCCTTCGCCCCCGCCTGCATCAGATACTGGATGTTGAACCAGATCTTTTCCCCGCAAAGGTACTGGTTGGTTTCGTTGCCCACCTGCACCATGCGCACGTCCACCCCGGCGGCCTTCATTTGCTCCAGGCAGTCCTTCGTATACTGATAGACCGCTTCGGTCTTTTCTTCGATGGCCATGTCCTTCCAGGCCAGGGGCGGCATCTGCTTGCCCGGGTCCGCCCAGAAATCGGAATAATGGAAATCCACCAGCAGGCGCATGCCGTTTTCCGTGGCCCGGCGGCCGATCTCCGTGGCCGCGTCGATATCGCAGTTGCCGCCGCCGTAGCCGTTGCCGTCCTTGTCGTAGGGATGGTTCCATACCCGGACCCGGATCGTGTTGATGCCGCTGTCCGCCAGCAGGCGGAACAGATCGGTTTCCTGCCCGTCAAACCCGTAATACCGCACGCCGCTTTTTTCTTCGGCCAGGACGCTGGAAATATCCATGCCGAAAATGAAATCCTCCGGCAGGTTTTCCACCTTCTTCACATACAGGGGACTTCCTTCCTCCGCGCCGGCGAAGGACGGAAGGAGCAGCGACGCCAGCAGCGCGGCGGCCAGGATCACACGGAGCAGCTTCACGTTGGATTCCTCCTTTTTTATGGCATGTTCAGCAGCAGCCGGGCCGCGTCCACGGCCAGGCTGTCCACGGCGTTTTCCGCCTCCGGGTTGTGCAGGGAGGACGCGCCCACCAGCAGGTAATAGTTCTGCGCGTTTTCCTGCGGCGTTTCGTATTCGATGTATTCTTCGGCGACGCCGAAGCCGTCCGCCGCGCTGAAAACGGTGATCCCCAGGGGCACGCCCTCCCGGGACAGGGTGCATTCCTCCTGCAGTGCGGCGGGCAGCGGAGCGAACCAATCCCGGTAAGTATCCACGTCGGCGGCGCGGACGATATACAGATCGGCGTTTTTTATGGAATCGGCGCCCATCAGGGCGTAGCCGAAGGGCCGGACCTGCACCATCTTTATGCGGCCTTCCAGCTTTTCCTCCAGCTGCACCGCCATTTCCGTGGCCCGGGGCACCGGCGCGTTCACCCACAGCACGATCTTGTTTTCCGGGGCGGTATCCGTGATCCGGGTGAATACGAAGCCCCACACCAGTACGCACAGCATCAGCCACAGCAGCAGCAGGGGGACCAGGGAAAAGACGCGCTTAACCGTTCTCATGCAGCACCTCGTAATCGGCGATGAACTGCCGCCGGGTCCGGATGCGCAGGGGCGTTCCCTCGGGGATGTCCCGGGAAAGGCGCTCGTCCAGCAGCAGGGACACCGGCCCGCTTTCGGTGTTCAGCCGGGCTTTCCGGACCCGGATGCTGCCGGGCACCTGAAAGGCGCCGCCCACCCAGGTCAGCGTGCCTTCCCGGGGCGCGGAGGGATCCTCCCGCAGGATGCCCGCCACATGGCGGTATTCCGCCCGGGCGGGACGGTATGCCAGGAAGTAGATCAGGATGAACGCCCAGCCGGACGCCGCGGACAGGATCAGCACCGGCGGGAACAGGGCGGCGGCAGTGCCCGTGCGCACCCGGGTGCACAGATACGCGCACGCCGCCCAGCCGCAGAGCAGAAGGCCGCAGGCGAGGAGAAGGCTTCCCCGGGCGGCCCGCCGGCAGCGTCGCTCCAGCGCAGGGGTATACAGCGGTTGCAAGGGGCGGTTCCTCCTTGTTCGGATATCGGTTGGCCGGCCTTGCGCATCTATGCCGGCTGCTGAGGCCATTATATCATGCATTCCGGCCCTTGACAAGCAATGGGTTTTCGTGAGATAGTATGCGTACAGACAGATGAAAGAAGGGATCAGGGATGAAGCGGGCGATCTGCGTTTTTCTCACGCTGATGCTGCTGACGGGCGCCGTCGCGGCATACGGCGGCCGCGTACGGGAAGAAATCGCCGTGGACGGCGTTTCCTTTGCGGACGCAGCGGACGTATCGGACAACAATCGGGTGTTTTACGAGATTTTCGTGGGCTCCTTTTCCGATTCCGACGGGGACGGGGTGGGGGACCTGCGGGGCATCATCAACCGGATGGATTACCTGAACGACGGGGATCCCGCCTCCGGCCTCAGCCTGGGCGTCGAAGGCCTCTGGCTGACGCCCATTTTCCAGTCGCCTTCCTATCATAAATACGACGTGACGGATTTTTACCGGGTGGACCCGGCCTTCGGCACGGAAGCGGATCTGAAAGAGCTGATCGGCCTGTGCCATGAACGGGGGGTCAAGCTGATCCTGGATCTGCCCATCAACCACACCTCCACGGACTGCCGCTGGTTCAAGAATTTCGTCAACGCCCATCTGATGCACAACCCGGACAATGACTATTACAATTTCTATCATTGGCTGGAGGACGATCAAAAGGCCCCCGCGGGGCAGCATTACGCCCGGGTGTCCAATCGGGCGCTGCGGTACGAGGCGAATTTCTCCGATTCCATGCCGGAGCCGGACTTTGACCAGCCCCTGGTGCGGCAGACGTTCCTGGACGTGGCGAAGTATTACCTGGCCCTGGGGGTGGACGGCTTCCGCTTCGACGCGGCGAAGTACATTTACTTCGGGGACAACGAAAAGAGCGCCGCGTTCTGGGAATGGTACATCGGGGAGCTGAAAAAAGAAAAGCCGGACCTGTATACCGTGGCGGAGGTCTGGGACGGGGACGGGGTCATCGACCGGTACATCCCCATGACGGACTGCTTCAATTTTTCCGCCAGCCAGGCCAGCGGCATCATTGCGGAAACCGCCCAGGCGGGGGACGTGAACCGCTTCACCGCCTACGTGGAAGCCCGGCAGAAGCAGCTTCAAGCCCTGCGGCCGGACGCCCGGGAGGTGCTGTTCGTTTCCAATCACGATATGGACCGGGCGTCTGGCTATCTGGGCATGTCCAACGGGCGGATGGCCACGGCCGCCAATCTGTATCTGCTGTCTCCCGGCTCGCCCTTCATCTATTACGGCGAGGAGATCGGGCTGCGGGGCTCCCGGGGCTCCGCCAATACGGACGCCAACCGCCGCCTGGCCATGGCGTGGGGGGACGGCGATACCGTGCATGATCCGGCGGGCGCCACCTACGCCAAGCAGACGCCCTATTCCGTGCAGGATCTCAGGGGCATGCGGAGCAGCCTGCTCAATCATTACAAAAAGCTGCTGATGATCCGCCGGGCCAATCCGGAAATCGCCCGGGGCGAATATACCGCGCTGAAATTCACCGGCACCAAGCTGGGCGGCTTTGTCAGCGCCTGGGAAGGGAAACGCGTGATGGTGCTGCACAACACCACCAACGCCCCCCTGACGGTGGACCTGCAGGAGGTGAACGAAGCGGGCTTTACCCGGATCGTGGCGGTCGCCGGAGCGGGGGAAGCCGTGCTGGAGGGAACCCGGGTGACCCTGGACGGGCAGACCAGCGCGGTGCTGCGCTGACGGGGAGGAAAGGAAATGCGGGAGATCAAAGGAAGGGACGCCGTGATCCTGGACGGCGAAATGCGCCGCCGGGAGCGGGATAACCGGGCCTACATGCTGCGGCTGGACCGGGAAAACCTGATGCGGAATTACCTGCTGGAAGCCGGGCTGTGGACCAGCGCGGATCTGCCGGGACATATTCACGGGGGCTGGGAATCTCCCACCTGCCAGCTGCGGGGGCACTTTGCCGGGCACTATCTCAGCGCCGCGGCGAAGATCTGGGAGGCCACGGGCGACCCGGAGATCAAGGGCCGGGCCGACGCCATGGTGGAGGATCTGTACCGCTGCCAGCAGGCCAACGGCGACGGCTGGGCCGGGTCCATCCCGGAAAAATACCTGGACTGGATCGCCCGGGGCAAGCCCGTCTGGGCGCCCCAGTATACCCTGCACAAGACGATGATGGGCCTGGTGGACATGGCGAAGCTCGCCGGGAACAAGCGGGCGCTGGAGATCGCGGACCGATGGGGCGAATGGTTCGACGCTTGGACAAGCCGGTTTGACCGGGAGCAGATGGACGATATCCTGGACGTGGAAACCGGCGGGATGCTGGAAATCTGGGCGGACATGCTGGAAATGACGGGGAAGGAACGGTACAGGCGGCTGCTGGAAAAATACTACCGGGGCCGGCTGTTCGACGAGCTTCTGGCCGGGCGGGACCCCCTGACCAACATGCACGCCAACACCACCATCCCCGAGGTGATCGGCTGCGCCCGGGCCTACGAGGTGACGGGGGAGGAAAAGTACCGCAGGATCGCGGAGGCTTACTGGAAATGCGCCGTCACCGACCGGGGCGCGTACTGCACCGGCGGGCAGACCTGCGGGGAGATCTGGACCCCCAAGGGGGACCAGCAGAGCCGCCTGGGGCGCAAGAA
>JAILBG010000031.1:0-4585 GCA_024681215.1 Clostridiales bacterium | reverse complement strand
TGCCGCATCTGCTTCCGCGAATTGGCCTACAAGGGCCAGATCCCCGGCGTGCGCAAAGCGAGCTGGTAAGTTAAAGGAGGTAAAATCATGGTTGTCAATGATCCCATTGCCGATATGCTTACCCGCATTCGCAACGCGCAGATCGCCCGCCACGACAGCGTGGTGATCCCCGCCAGCAACATGAAGAAGGCCATCGCCAAGATCCTTCTGGACGAGGGTTATGTAAAATCGGTTGAAAACATCGCCGACGGCCTGCAGGGCAGCATCAAGATCACCCTGAAATATCAGGATAAGAAGCAGCCCGTCATCGTGGGCCTCAAGCGCATCTCCAAGCCCGGTCTGCGGGTGCACGCCACCTGCGAGGAACTGCCCAAGGTTCTGGGCGGCCTGGGCATCGCCATCGTTTCCACTTCCAAGGGCCTGATGACCGATAAGCAGGCGCGGAAGGAAAACATGGGCGGCGAAGTGCTCTGCTACATCTGGTAATCGAAATCGTCAGGAGGTAAAAAACTATGTCTCGTATCGGAAGGCTCCCGATTGCCGTTCCCGCGGGCGTGACGGTTACCATCGATGACAGCAATCTGGTGACCGTAAAGGGCCCCAAGGGCACGCTTTCCCAGCAGGTTAACCCCGATATCACCGTCAAGCAGGAGGGCGCCGAGATCCTGGTGTCCCGTCCCAGCGACGACAAGCAGCACCGCGCCTGGCACGGCCTGTACCGCGCGCTGATCCACAACATGGTGGTGGGCGTGACCGAAGGCTTCGCCGTGACGCTGGAAATGGTGGGCACCGGCTACCGCGCCGCCGCCGAGGAAAACGGCAAGAAGCTCAACATCGCCATCGGCTTCTCTCATCCCGTGATCCTGGACGCCCCCGAAAACATCACCTTTGAGACGCCCGTGCAGACCAAGATCGTGGTCAAGGGCATCGACAAGCAGCAGGTCGGCAACCTTGCCGCCGATATCCGCGCCATCCGTAAGCCTGAACCCTATCTGGGCAAGGGCATCAAGTACGAGGGCGAGCATATCCGCCGCAAGGAAGGCAAGGCCGGCAAGAAATAAGAAAGGGAGTGAACGCAAATGTTCAATAAGCGCGACCGTAATGAAGTGCGCGTGATCCGTCACGCCCGCGTCCGCAAAAAGATCAGCGGCACCCCCGAAATGCCGCGCCTGTGCGTCTACCGCAGCAACAAGAGCATCTACGCCCAGGTCATCGACGATACCAAGGGCGTCACCCTGGTTTCCGCCTCCACCCTGGACCCCGCCATCAAGGGCCAGCTGGACGAGCAGAGCAAGACCGGCGCTTCTCAGCTGGTGGGCAAACTGGTGGCCGAGCGCGCCATCGCCGCCGGCATCAAGGACGTGGTTTTTGACCGCGGCGGATACCTCTACACCGGGCGCGTGGCCGCCCTGGCCGCGGCTGCCCGTGAAGCCGGGCTGAACTTCTAAGGGAGGGTAAGATAAGATGCCTATCAATGAAAACGATCGTCCCAACGCCCGCCCCGACCGTCCCTTCGACCGCGACCGGCGCGACCGCCGGGACCGCAGGGACCGGGAAGAGCCCGTCAGCGAATGGAAAGAACGCCTGGTGGCGCTGAACCGCGTGACCAAGGTTGTCAAGGGCGGTAAGAATTTCCGCTTCGCCGCGCTGGTCGTGGTGGGCAACGAAAAGGGCCAGGTGGGCGCCGCCATCGGCAAGGCCAAGGAAGTGCCCGAGGCCATCCGCAAGGCCAAGGAAGCCGCCATGAAGCATCTGGTGACCGTGCCCATGGAGGGCACCACCATCCCCCACGCCATCGACGGCCTGTACGGCACCGCCAAAGTGGTGCTGCTGCCCGCTGAAGAAGGCGCCGGCGTTATCGCCGGCGGCGGCGCCCGCGCCGTGCTGGAGCTGTCCGGCATCAAGGACATCCGCACCAAGACCTTCGGCACCAGCAACCGCATCAACACCGTGAAAGCCACCCTGGAAGGCCTCCGGGGCCTGCGCAACGCCGAAACCGTCGCCAAGATGCGGGGCAAGACGGTGGAAGAAATCATCGGCTGAGGAGGATGAGGAAAATGAAACTGAAGATCACTTTGACCAAATCCCCCATCTCCAGCCTGCAGGTGCACAAGGACACCGTGGCGGCCCTGGGCCTGCGCAAAGTGGGCCAGACCGTGGTGAAGGAAGACAACCCCTGCATCCGCGGTCAGATCTTCCGTGTGAAGCACATGGTGAAGGTCGAGGAAGTCAACGAATAATTAAAGGGAGGACATACCCATGAAATTGCATGAGTTGCAGCCGGCCATCGGCTCGACGACTGCCCCGAAGCGCCTCGGCCGAGGCGTAGGCTCCCAGCTGGGCAAAACCTCCGGTAAAGGCCATAAGGGCGCCAAGGCGCGCTCCGGCGGCGGCAAGCGCCCCGGCTTCGAAGGCGGCCAGATGCCCCTGACCCGCCGCCTGCCCAAGCGCGGCTTTACCAACATCTACCGCAAGGAATACACGGCCATCAACGTGTCCGCCCTGAACGTGTTCGAAGACGGCACCGAAGTGACTGTTCAGACCCTGCTGGATGCGGGCCTGATCAAGAAGACCCTGGACGGCGTCAAGATCCTGGGCGGCGGCGAGCTGGAAAAGAAGCTCACCGTTTCCGTGGATAAGGTGACCGAATCCGCGAAGCAGAAGATCGAGGCGATCGGCGGGAAAGTCGAGGTGAAGTAACGATGTGGGAAACCATGCGTAATGTGTGGCGCATTCCTGAGCTGCGCAAAAAGCTGCTTTACACGTTCTTCATGCTCCTCCTGTTCCGTCTGGTCAGCGTGATCCCCGCCCCCGGCATCGACATCGCGATCCTGGAGAAATCCATGAAGAGCTACGACATGCTGGGCCTGGTGAACATGATGACCGGTAACGCCTTCTCCCAGGCGACCATCATGGCCATGGGCATCAGCCCCTACATCAACGCCAGCATCATCATGCAGCTGCTCACCATCGCGATCCCCGCGCTGGAGCGGCTGCAGAAGGACGGCGGCGAAGAGGGCAAGCAAAAGATCAACCGGATCACCCGGTACGTCACCGTGGGCCTGGCCGCCCTGCAGGCCATCGGCATCATCGCCGGCCTGGGCGCCATCAAGGACAGCTATAAGAATTTCTACGGCTACGTGAGCATCGGCATCATCATGGCCGGCGGCACCGCCATGGCCATGTGGATCGGCGAGCGCATCACCAAGAACGGCATCGGCAACGGCGTGTCCCTGCTGATCTTCGCCGGCATCATCTCCAACCTGACCGGCGGCATCTCCACCACGCTGGCGCGGGTGTTCAACGGCGGCGGCATGCAGGCCGTGGGCCAGCTGGCCGTGATCCTGGTGTCCACCCTGGTTATCCTGGTGATCGTCACCTTCGTGGATCTGGCCGAGCGCCGTATCCCCGTCCAGTACGCCAAGCGCGTGGTGGGCCGGAAAATGTACGGCGGCCAGAGCACCCACATCCCCCTCAAGCTGCTGAGCGTCGGCGTGCTGCCCTTGATCTTCGCCTATTCCTTCATGGCGTTCCCGGGCACCATCTTCGCCATGTTCGGCACCAACAGCGGGGCGTACCAGTGGTGGCAGGCCAACATGCATCAGGCTTCTCCCTGGTACATGATCGTCTGCGCGCTGCTGATCATCGCCTTCTCTTACTTCTATACCTCCATCACCTTCAATCCCCAGGATATCGCCAAGAATATCCAGCAGCAGGGCGGCAACATCCCCGGTATCCGTACCGGCAGCAAGACGGTGGAATTCCTGCAGAGGACCAGCAACCGTCTGACCCTGTTCGCGGCCTTGTTCCTGGCCGTCCTGTCCACCATCCCCTCCCTGCTGACGGTTTGGCAGAAGACGCAGATCCCCTTCGGCGCTTCTTCCATCCTGATTGCTGTGAGCGTGGCTATCGAGACGGTGCGCCAGGTGGAAAGCCAGATGGTGATGCGCAATTACAAGGGGTTCCTTGGTTGATACTGATTTCAGGAGTAAAAGTACGCACCTGCGTCCGCCTTTTCCGCCCTGGCTTTGCTTCGCTTCGGTCAACGTAGCGCTGCTACGCCTCCCTTCGCTCAGCTTAGCCAGGACGAAAAATGCGTGACGCATCTGCGCACTTTTCCTCCCTCAATCAGTATCCTGTGGTCGACTCTTTAGGAGCACGACAAGCATGTCAAAGGCTCATTCCCCCAGCCGGTTTTCGGAGGGGGTGCGGGGGGACCGCTTTTGACACAAAAGCGGTCCCCCCCGCTAATTCCTACTGTTCCCCCCGTCTCCCCCCGAAGGAGGTTCTGCAATGAATCTGATCTTCCTGGGCCCTCCCGGCGCCGGAAAGGGCACCCACGCGCAGCTGCTGATGAACGAACTGGGCATCCCCCAGATCTCCACCGGCGACATGCTCCGCCAGGCCATGAAGGCGGGCACCGAAATGGGCCTCTCCGCCAAGCGGTACATCGAGGCGGGCGAGCTGGTGCCGGACGAAGTGGTCATCGGCATCGTCAGGGACCGCCTGGCTGCGGATGACTGCAAGAACGGCTACATCCTGGACGGGTTCCCCCGGACGGTGAAGCAGGCCGAGGCGCTGGACC
>JAILBG010000026.1:0-11106 GCA_024681215.1 Clostridiales bacterium | reverse complement strand
AAGGGCATGTTCTCCATGATGAACTACTATCTGCCCCTCAAAGGCATCGCCAGCATGCACTGCTCCGCCAATACCGATATGAAGGGCGAAAACACCGCCATCTTCTTCGGCCTCTCCGGCACCGGCAAAACCACCCTGTCCACCGATCCCAAGCGCCTGCTGATCGGCGACGACGAGCACGGCTGGGACGACAACGGCGTATTCAACTTTGAAGGCGGCTGCTACGCCAAGGTCATCAACCTGGATAAGGACAGCGAGCCCGATATCTACAACGCCATCCGCCGGGACGCGCTGCTGGAGAACGTGACGTTGGACGAAAGCGGCAAGATCGATTTCGCCGATAAGTCCGTCACCGAGAACACCCGCGTTTCCTATCCCATCGAGCACATCGAGAAGATCGTCAAGAACGTGCGGCCCACCTCTGCCGGCCCGGACGCCAAGAACGTGATCTTCCTCTCCGCCGACGCTTTCGGCGTGCTGCCCCCCGTTTCCGTGCTGACGCCGGAACAGACGAAGTATTACTTCCTCTCCGGCTTCACCGCCAAGCTGGCCGGCACTGAGCGCGGCATCACCGAGCCCACGCCCACCTTCTCCGCCTGCTTCGGCCAGGCCTTCCTGGAGCTGCATCCCACCAAGTACGCCGAAGAACTGGTCAAGAAGATGGAAAAGAGCGGCGCCAAGGCTTACCTGGTGAACACCGGCTGGAACGGAACCGGCAAGCGCATCTCCATCAAGGATACCCGCGGCATCATCGACGCCATCCTCAACGGCGATATCCTCAACGCCCCCACCAAGAAGATCCCGTACTTCAACTTTGAAGTGCCCACTGCTCTTCCCGGCGTGGACAGCGGCATCCTGGATCCCCGGGATACCTACGCCGATCCCAAGGTGTGGGATGAAAAGGCCAAGGATCTGGCGGGCCGCTTCATCAAGAACTTCGTCAAGTACGAAGGCAACGAAGCGGGCAAGGCCCTGGTTCCTGCCGGCCCTCAGCTGTAAGACGATCCGGCACGGCGGACGCGGAAGCGTCCGCCGTTTTTGCTGCCGTCTGATCAATCTTTGCGATGAAGCGGGAAAAGGCCTTGTATGTCCCGCGGGGATTTGATATATTGAAAAAAACGCTGCATCGGGGAAAGGAGAAAGGAAAAATGAAAAAGCAATGGCCGCTGGATACGGCGGTGTCCTTTGATCCGTACTGGGGAGAGCCCAGCCGGGACGGGAGCCAGGGGTATGAGATCCTGCCGGACGGGCGGGTGACAGTGCGGGTGAAAGCGCCCAACGCCAAGGAAGTGGCCCTGGATCAGTTCGGGCGGATGCATCCGCTTGAGAAAGTGACGGATGAGGAATGGGAAGGCACCGTGGACCTGGGCCGCGGCTTCCAGTACTTTTTTCTCAAGGTGGACGGGGCGGACGTGCTGTGCCCCTATCTGCCCATCGGCTACGGCTGCTGCCGGCCCATGAATTTTCTGGATATCCCCGTGCCCGGGGAAGAGGAATGGGGCGCTTTGGAGGGGGTTCCCCACGGTGCGGTGACCCGGCATTATTATGATTCCTCCGTGACCGGCAAGCAGGAAGTCTGCCTGGTGTATACTCCGGCGAGCTATGATCCGATGAAAAAATATCCCGTGCTGTATCTGCAGCACGGCTATGGTGAAAACGAAACGGGCTGGGTGTACCAGGGCCATCTGGGCCGGATCGCCGACCGGCTGCTGGCGGGCGGAAAAATGCGGGAAATGATCATCGTTATGGGCAACGGCATGACCCAGGGCAAGGACACCGAGCCGCTGATGGGCCGGATGCTGTTCCCCCAGGTGCTGCTGAAGGATCTGATCCCCTTCATAGAAAGCAAGTATCCCGTGCTGACGGATAAGTGGCACCGAGCCATGGCGGGATTGAGCATGGGCAGCTTCCAGACCAGCATCGTCACCCTGACGAATCCGGATCTGTTCGGCTACGCCGGGCTGTTCAGCGGGTTCCTGCGCTTCCCGCGGCCCGAGATCCCCAACGATCACGTGAAGCTGCTGGACGATAAGGAAAAGTTCCGCCGGAGTTTCCGGGTATTCTTCCGGGCCATGGGCACGGAGGACCAGTATTTCAGCGCCTTTGCCGCGGACGATGAATTCGTGGAGGAAAAAGGCGTGGACATGATCCGCAGGACTTATCCCGGTGGCCACGACTGGGGCGTGTGGCGCCGCTGCATCCACGATTTCCTGCCGCTGCTCTTTCAGGATTGATTGAAACAACAAGAAACGGCCTGCTTGCGCGGGCCGTTTTTTGCTTGGATGCGAAAAAGCCGGAAATACGGTCAGCCCCACAGGGCTTCGGGATACAGGCCCGCGTCCTTCATGCGCCGGATGGCGGCCTGGAAGGCGGGCATATCGGGCTGGTAGGTGACGCCGTACCATTTTTCCCTGCAGGGCAGCACCCGCACCCGCGCCTTGCCTTCCGCGATCATCTGATTGGGGATCAGGGGCAGGAAGTATTCGCATTTCAGCGGGTTTTTGGGCAGGTTCTCTTTCAGGAAAACGGGGAAGCGATCCTCGAATTCTTTGAGGATCTCCGGCGGAAAGCCCCAGAAATTCATGGAAACCGTGGTGCCCGCGGGAAGGAAGGTATAAGTCGCGCCGCCGTCCTCGGTGAAGGCGGCGCCGCCCTCCCGGGGTTCCACCCGGGTGCGCTCGGTGATGCCGGTGAGGAACTGGCCGCCGGCATCCAGATTGCAAACGCCCCGGGCGACGGAGCCGTTTTCCGTCAGCGTGTTTTCCACCCGGTAGCCCACCATGGCGTATTCGTTTGCCGGGTGATCGGAGGTGAGATAGGCGTAGATCGTTTCAAAGGCGCCTTTGCCGTAAAAATCGTCGGCATTGATCACGGAAAAGGGGGCGGTGATAGCGTCCTTGGCGCAGAGCACGGCGTGGGCGGTGCCCCAGGGCTTCACCCGGCCTTCCGGGATCACGAACCCGGCGGGCAGGATATCCGGCCGCTGATGCACGTATTCGATATTGGCCCGGCTGCCGACGCGCTTGCCCAGGGTGTCGCGGAACAGCTGCTCGTTTTCGGGCTTTACGATCAGAATGATCTTGTCAAAGCCGGCGCGGACGGCGTCGAAGATGGAATAGTCGATGATCCAATGGCCCTGGGCGTCCACGGGCGCCATCTGCTTGAGCCCGCCGAAGCGGCTGCCCAGCCCTGCGGCCATGATGACCAATTGCGGTTTCACGGAAAAAACACCTCTTTCGGAAAGAATTCCGCAGCCATTATATTACGGTTGATCGCTTTTGTCCAGATCGATCTGCCGCGCGCCCGTATTGCGCAGGAACGCCGCGTCATGCTCCACCAGGATCATGGTGGGATGAAATTCGCGGATCAGGCGCTCGATCTGCATGCGGGAGAGGACGTCGATGTAATTGAGCGGTTCGTCCCACAGGTACAGATGCGCCTGCTGGCACAGGCTTCGGGCGATGAGCACCTTTTTCTGCTGGCCGGCGCTGAAGGAGGCCATGTCCTTGTCGAACTGCGCCCGGGAAAAATCCAGCTTTCGCAGGATGGTTTTGAACAGCGTTTCATCGGCTCCCGAGGCACGGATATAATCCCGAAGATCCCCGGAAAGATGCGCGTGCTGGGGCACGATGGAAAGAATCAGCCCGCTGGCCAGGCGCATTTCGCCCCCGGAGAGGGGGATCTCGCCGGCGATGGCCCTGAGCACGCTGGATTTGCCGCATCCGTTCCGCCCCGTCAGCGCCAGGATCCCGCCGTTTTCAAGGGTAAAGGACAGCGGGGGGATCACCGGGGCGCCGCCGTAGGAAAAAAGCATTTCCTTGCAGTGGATCAGCGTTTTCGACGGATGGCGCAGGGGAAAGATCTTCAGATCGTCTGCCTTTTCCAGATCGTCCAGCAGCCCTTCCTTTTCTTCGATTTCCTTTTCCATCCGGTTTTCCAGATTCTTTCGGCGCTGCTGCATCCGGCGGGATTTTTCCCCGGCGTAGGACCGGGCGTTTTTAGGCCGCTCGTGGGCGCCGGGCACGTTGCCGATCTTGGTGCTCTCCGCTTTGTCCGCCCAGGCGTGAGCCTGGCGCGCTGCGGCGCGGAGGGAAGAGATCTCTTTTTTCAGCTTTTCGTTTTTCTCCAGGCTGAATTGATCCTGCCGGCGCTTGTTTTCCTCCCAGGTGCTGAAATTGCCTTTCTGGACGTCGATGCTGGCGCGGTTAATGGAAAGGATATGATCCACGCATCCGTCCAGGAAAGCCCGGTCGTGGGATACGAGGATAAAGCCCTTTTTGCCGTTCAGATACCGGCTGACCACCTGCCGCCCGGCGATATCCAGGTGATTGGTGGGTTCGTCGATCAGGAGAAAATGATTTTCCTTCGCGAACAGGATCGCCAGCAGCACCTTGGCCTGCTCGCCGCCGGAGAGAGTGGCGAAGGGCCGGCCGAGGCAGTCCGGGCCGATATCCAATTGGTCCGCTTCCCGGAGGAAGCGCCAGGTTTCATTTTTTTCGTCCATTTGAGCGGCCAGAGCCAGGGGAGAGGATCCCGGGTCCGGCACCGGGAAAGGATAGTACTCAAAGCGCACCGGGGCGCTGACGGCGCCGTGGGAATCCAGTTCTCCGCATAAGATGCGCAGCAGGGTGGTTTTTCCCCGGCCGTTGCGCCCGATGAAGCCCAGCTTCCAATCGGTGTCCAGCTGAAAGGAAGCGTCGTCAAAAATCAGGTCGGGGCTGCCTTCATAGGCAAAGGTCAAATGAGAAATCTGTATTTTCGCCATTGTATCCTCCAAACAGGTTCACGGGCAGCGAAAAGAACGCAACGCAAAAAAGGATGCGCATCGCACCTGCCCGCCGGAACGCAAAATAAAGGGCGTAAATCCCTTTACATGCATCCCTGAAAATCGGACGGCAGAGCGATCAAATGCGCATCCTTCCACCCCTTTCAAGCAGTTTCTGATAAGATAATAAACGAAAACGCGGCGGAATGCAAGCAAAAAATGTTATTCGTCCTCCGCAGAGTCCATAAGCGCGTCGCTGTAATCCAATTCCGCGATCTGATCCTTAAGGTAGCGGGACAGCACGCGGATCTCGCTCTGGCTGCGCTGAAGCTGGGGGGAGGTGAGGCTTTCGCTTAAGAAAAAGTCCACGCCTGTGCCCAGCGCGTTGGCGATGGCCACCAGGGTGTCGATGCTGGGGATGCGGATGCCGCGTTCGATATTGCCGTAATAGGACGTGGAAATATTGATGGAACGGGCCAGATGCTCCTGGGACATGCGCAGCGAACGCCGCTTCATCCGCATGCGCTTTCCCATGGACGAATAATCCACCATAATGCAATCCCCCTTGACCGGATGATGCGTCTATTATACCGGGCAAAGGATTTTTTGTAAAGAACTGACGAAAATTGTCAAAAAAACGCGGCCGGGTCCCATTCAAGGGCAAAAGATACGAAAAAAAGTTTCAAAAATGCTATACAAGAGGCAAAACCTGTGTTATAATGCTTTCCGTAAAACCAAGCCCAAGGATTTCAGGAGTTCCTCCCGGTTTTGTTCATCGTCGATCGACAGATGCGTAGAGCCCATGGAAACTGCCGGATGGTGTCTGTCGGTTTGGTGAAAAAAATCAGGAGGTTTTCCATCATGTATCAGGACAAGACCCTCACCTGCCGTGAGTGCGGCAACGAATTCGTGTTCACTGCTTCCGAACAGGCCTTCTACGCCGAAAAGGGCTTCCAGAACGAGCCCGGCCGGTGCCCCGCCTGCCGTGCCGCCCGCCGTGCCAACGGCGGCAACCGCGGTGAGCGCCAGATGTACGAAGTGATCTGCGATGGCTGCGGCTGCACCACCCAGGTTCCCTTCCAGCCCCGGGGCGACAAGCCCGTGTACTGCCGCGAGTGCTTCGCCAAGAACCGTCCCCAGTACTGAGAATGAAAAAGAACGGTCAGCTTCGGCTGGCCGTTTTTTGTTTTACAAAATCTGGAATGAAAGCGCCGGCAGGGTTGAAATGAAGAAAGAATTATAGTATAATCACTCCGTCAATATGTCCGGAGGAGGACGGCTGAATGAACATTCACGAGTCGGCGGAAGACTATCTGGAAAGGATCCTGATGCTGAAGGAGGAAAAGGGCTACGCCCGCTCCATCGACATTGCCAACAGCCTTTCCGTTACCAAGCCCTCCGTGAGCTTCGCCATGAAGCGGCTCAGGGAGAACGGATACATCACCATGGACCGGGAGAATTATATCTCGCTTACGGAGCGAGGGCTGGAGATCGCCCAGCGGATCTACGAGCGCCACAAGGCCCTGACCGCCTTCCTGGTCAGCCTGGGCGTGGGGGAGGAAACGGCCCGGGAAGACGCCTGCAAGATCGAGCACGATATTTCGTCCGAAACCTTCGACGCGATCCTGCGGAAGCTGAATCCGTAAAGAAAAAACAAATTTGGTATTGACAAAACGCCCGAGCCTGCGTATAATATCCCTTGTGCCAGCGAACGGCATCTGGGTGTAGCGCAGCTTGGTAGCGTGCTTGAATGGGGTTCAAGAGGCCGAGAGTTCAAATCTCTCCACCCAGACCACGGAAAGCCTTGTAAATCAAGGCTTTCTTCTTTTTTATGCCACCAGAATGCCACCACCAGCTAAAGCGAAGCAATGAAAGACTCCATTTTTGACACGCTGTCTTTTTGCATTGTCATTGACATATGCGTGTATTTATCCATTGTAAACGCCACGGTTGCATGTCCTAAATTGTGCGAAACCGTTTTTACATCCACACCGTTTTGAAGGGCAAGGGTCGCATATGTGTGACGTAAATCATGGAAACGTACATCAGGAAGGCCCATACTGGTGACGATTGCCTTGAATCTTTTATATACGGTCCTTGTCGCCAGATGTGATCCATACTCGTTTGTAAAAACTAAGTTGTTATCGTTTCTGTACAGCGAACCGTAAAGAAGCTTCCATTCTGCTTGTTGCGTTTTTTGTTTCTTTAGCACCCGAATCACACTGGGCGGAACAATGAAATCCCTGGTCTGCTTGTTTTTCAGCGTGGTAAATGTCCAGGTTCTACTTTTTCCTCTGATCGCTTTGAATTGCCGATACAAGTGAATGTTCCCGGTGTCAAAATTGATGCAATCCCAAGTAAGGCCTATCAATTCACTTTCCCGCATCCCGGTGAACAGCGCCATGTAGTACAAGTTTTCAAAAGGGTTTCCTTTGATGCGTGCAAGAAACTCTGATACTTCTCCATCTTTTAGTGGACGCATCTCCTTTTGAGGTTCGTCATAAGACGGTATTTCTACTTCAGCGCATGGATTGTTTCTGATCAAGCCCTGGGTCTGAGCTTTTGACATAGCCTTTGAAAGTATAAGGTAGATATTTTTGACAGTTTTCAAAGACAGTCCTTTTTTATCTTTGCATTGATTCAGGAAGCGCTGAACGTGCAGAAGCTTCAATTCTTGTAACATGATATGCCCAATCCCGGGTTTGATGTGATTCCTGATATCTTGCTCATATCTTGCCCTGGATGAGGCTTTCAAACCAGTCGTGAAGCATTCATACCATTCATCCATCCACTCACCTACAGTCATTTCTGTTTCAGGCACATAAGTTCCATTGGCGATTTCCGCCTTAATCCCCTGAAGCTTTTCTTTGACTTCCTTTTGCGATCCGCCATAAACATAGAGACGTTCGCCGTCCTCTGTTCTCAGGCTGGCCTCCCAGGAATGCTCAGACCGTTTCCGGATGTTTCCTTCGCCATTGATTCTTTTCTTTTTCATCAGCTTACCTCCGTCTGATCGTCGAGCCATCGGCTTAGCGCCTGACGGGAGATGATCATCCTGTGCCCGATGCGGAACGCAGGGTAGAAATCTTTTCTCCGTGCCAGATTGTAGGCCGTGGTTCTTGACACATTCAGTTGCTGTGCCAATTCTTCAACGGTTATGGTAAGCTTAGGTTCTGCTGGAATTATTCCATTATCAAGGTTCCCGACAGGATGGATCCCGTCACTTTCATTATAGATTTTAAGCAAATATTGTCAACTCTTTTCTATTTATTTTTATACATTTTCAGGTCTTGCATTATGCGAAGAATCCTGTCATAATATATTTGGATAACAATCCGAGGGAGCCGCCTTGCAGGACGGCTCCCTCGGAAAAGAAACACACCAATGGTTGTGCGCTTTCGCATCGGCGTGTCAACCAGCTTGTCAACTGGCTCTGTCAACTGGGCCTGCAACCTTTTTTCTGCTGCTTATTCATGGCCCGGCTGTGATATAAAGTTTTTTCTTCAGTTGACAGTTGACTGGTTGACAAAAGTAAGAAAAGCCTTACAGTACAAGGTTTTTCTCTGTCAACCAGGGTGTCAACTACCTCTCTGAAATGTGTCAACTGAGTGCCTCAAAACGGGAAATCAGCGTCCGGATCGACCTCAACAAAGCCCAACTGCCGGAAATCGTCAACCGGCTGGTTGACAGTCTGGTTGACGGGCGATGCCTTATCCGTCTCCTGCTCTGCAGGGATTCGTTCCCATCCCCGTTGGGTGCCGTACTTTTCAAAGCGACGGGAATTGGAGAAGGCGCGCCAGCCTTGAATCTCCCCGTTGGCGATGCCCAGATTCACGACCTCATAGATTTCCCGGGTCTCCCATTGCTTGGGCTCATCATACGGGTGATCCAGCGCTTCTTTGTAGATCTGCCGTGAACAGAGCTTGTCCCCGGGGAAGCTCTCCATGAAGGCGTAGATCTGCCCTGCCAGGGTGTCCTCCTGGCGAAAGCGTTCCTGCTCCCGGGTCAGTTCTTTTTCCATGGTCTTGGTCAGATGGGTGCTGTAATCCCCGGAATCGTACACCGTCATGATCTCCGCCCACATCTGGTCGATGTAGGCGTGGGATGCCGCTTCGTCCTCCAGGATATGCACCTCTGCCTTCTCCGGATGCACATGAACGGGCAGGAAGCGCCGGTTGCCTGTGCGGTCCATAGGCAGGAAATCCATTTTGTTGGTGGTGCCGGCGAACACGCACTGCCGCGGATGATCAGCGGCGTAGCGGTCATAGGGAAACTTGTAGGTATCCTTACCGCGTGAGAGAAAGGACTTGATGTCCTCGATGCTCTTGGCATTGGCTGTAGCCACCATCTCCGACATTTCCAGAATCCAATGTCCCGCCAGCCGCTGATAAACCTTATCGTCATCCAGCTTTTTCAGGTCATCGGAAAACCATTCATCCCGAATGGCCAGGAAGCGGAGGAAAGTGGATTTTCCCGCACCCTGGCCGCCGGTGAGCACCAGCATCAGTTCAAACTTGCAGCCCGGTTCAAAGATTCGCTTCACAGCACCCAGCATGAACACCCTGAGGCAGGCTTCGTTATAATCGCTGACCTCCGCACCGAGAAAATGACGCAGGGCAAACCGCACGCGGGGAACGCCGTCCCATTGCAGCTTCCGCAGATAATCCCAGATGGGATGGAAGCTGTGCTGGCTGGCTACCACCCGGAAGGCGTTGTCGATGCACTTTTCGGATCGGATGCCGTAATGCTGCTCAAAGTGCAGCAGCACATGGGGCAGGTCCTGATCGTCAAACCGAGTGCCGTCCCGCTGCCAGGGAAAATCCCCGATCATATCATTGGTCTCGGTCAGCAGGTTCCGGCTGATCTTTCCCGCGAACAGGGGGTCGTTTTCAAATACCGTGATGCAGTTCTGAATGGTATTGGCTGTCCCGCCCTTGTCCGTTTTCTCCAGTGAGGATCGGATGACAGTACGTATCTGCTCCAGATCTTCATCGAACTGCCCGGTGTTGTTCAGATCGACCATGTTGTTTTCTCACTTCCTTATTGTGTCTCATTACTTCTCTCACCTCTCTTCCCAGCTATGCTGCCTGGGTTTCTGTGTCCGTGTCTCCTGGGATTTCTGCTTATAGGTTCGCAGCAATTCATGGATCGACGGCTTGGCCTGTTCCTTGATTTTTTGCTTGGCGGCTTCCCTGGTGGCGGGCAGGCGCAGTGCCTCAACCACCTTTTCAAAAATTGATTTGGCTCTCTTTTTCAGCGTGTTGGCGGCTTTTTCAAACCATTCCAGCACAAGGTCCCGTTCTTTTTGCTTCATCTTGATCTCCGGGGACATGACCTTTTGCTTTCCTTTTTCCAGAACCATCAGGTCTTGCTTCTGTGTTTCCTGGATTGCTTCGGCGGCAACAACCTTGACCGCCTCCCTGTAAGCGACATCGGTCACCGCGTCCAACGCCGCGTCGGCATCGGAAAGCTTTTCCAGCTTATCCTCCAATTCAGCATTTTTCTGAGCGATGATCCGGCTCTGCGCCTCGTTATCTACTGTCAGTTCGGCATTGCGTCTTTCCAGCTCGGCAATCTTTTCCCGCTGGGCTTCGATGATGTAATCATTCTTGTCCCGGTTGGCTTTACCGCCATAGATGGCATCCCGCTCCACGTCCAGGCCGTGTTCCTCGCAGATGTTCAAGAGAAGCTCCCGGCAAATGCCGTCAAAGGTGATCTTACGATTGTTCATCTTGCCGGCCTTTTTCTCCGGGAAAGGCAAGGGGATGCCCAGCGCTTCCAGGGTCTTTTCCTGCTTTGGCTCGATTTCCCCGTAGCGGTTTTCAATATCGAATACCTGCCGGGCATGAATGTGGGGGCTGGTTTCGTCCAGATGCAGCGCCCAGTCCAGGATGTGAACATGCTTCCCGAAGCGCTCCTGAAAGGTGTCCATGAATTCCTGCATCACTTCCAGCAGGACATCGGGAGGAGGACAATCGCCCTCCTTCCCGATCTGATAAATCGTCTCTTCGGGACAGATGCGCACGTCCGCCAGCAGATCATCTACGGTGCGGTTCCGCCCGGCGTGCCCGGCCTTGATGTTGCGGGCAGCCTGCCCGGCCAGATAATCGCCGTAACGCTGCTCGTAGAAATCCCGCTCCACCTGGTTGAAGGACGGATACTGACCGGACTGATTGGCCTCGTGATCTCGAAGGCCGTTCTGCCAGTCCCAATAGAGATTCTGACTTGTCCGGCCTTTGTCGATGTTGTCCGCATGGGCTACGTCGAATTGCCGGTCATTGTGTTTGGGGTTATAGACGCCGTGCTTTCCCGCACGGCCATTGTGACGGGACACCCGCTGT
>JAILBG010000112.1:0-2950 GCA_024681215.1 Clostridiales bacterium | reverse complement strand
GCTCTCTGTACTCTGTTCTCTCCTTCGTTACTTAAAGTGTTCTTGAAAATACCTCGGCTGAATAATTGCGCAGGAGGTTAAAATTGTTCGCAGCCGTGCCGGAAGCTCGGTCCTTATTCGCGCGAGCAATAAAATCTCCCGCCTGATTTCCTGCGGTTACGCAAAACGGCGCGGACAGCGCCGCGCCGGTGTATCGCAGGTTATTCTTTTTGTTCCGTTTTGGGCAGCAGGGCCACGGCCAGCACGTCGCCGATGGTTTCGGCGGGCACGATCCTGAACTGTTCCAGCACGTGAGCGGGCACATCCTCCAGGTCCTTCTGGTTTTCCTTGGGCAGGAGGATCACTTGGATGCCCGCCCGGTAAGCGGCCAGCAGCTTTTCCTTTACCCCGCCGATGGGCAGCACCCGGCCCCGCAGGGTGATTTCCCCGGTCATGGCCACATCCTGGCGCACCTTCCGGCCCGTTAAGGCCGATACCAGCGCCGTGGCCATGGTGACGCCCGCGCTGGGGCCGTCCTTGGGTACCGCGCCTTCCGGCACGTGGATGTGGATATCCAGATTCTTATGGAATTCCCCGTCCAATTCAAATTCCGCCGCGTGGGCCCGCACCCAGGAAAGCGCCGCCATGGCGGATTCCTTCATCACGTCGCCCAGCTGACCGGTGAGCTTGATCTGGCCCGTGCCCTGCATGGTGGCGCATTCCACGGCCAGGGTTTCGCCGCCTACGGCGGTATAGGCCAGGCCGTTCACCACGCCCACCTGGGGCTCTTTTTCCGGCGCTTCCCGCAGATAGCGGGGCGCGCCCAGGAATTTTTCCAATGTCTGAGGAGATACGGACACGGTTTCCCGGTCCTCCTCCAGCATTTCCACCGCCGCCTTGCGCACCACCCGCGCGATAGTGCGGGAAAGGGTGCGCACCCCGGCTTCCCGGGTGTAGCCTTCGATCAGGCGCTTCATGGCGGCGTCGCTGATCTTCACGGATTTGGGCGGCAGGCCATGCTCCAGGGTCTGCTTGGGCAGCAGGTGCTTTTTGGCGATATGCAGCTTTTCTTCTTCCGTGTAGCTGGGCACCTCGATCACTTCCATCCGGTCCAGCAGGGGGCCGGGAATGGTGTCCATGGTGTTGGCCGTGGTAATGAACATGACCTTGGAAAGATCAAAGGGCAATTCCATGTAATGATCCCGGAAAGCGGCGTTCTGTTCCCCGTCCAGCACCTCCAGCATGGCGGAAGCGGGATCGCCCCGGAAATCGTGGCTCATTTTGTCGATTTCGTCGAACAGGAACACAGGGTTCATGGTGCCCGCCCGCTTCATGGCCTCGATGATGCGGCCGGGGATAGCGCCCACGTAGGTGCGCCGGTGGCCCCGGATCTCCGCTTCGTCACGCACGCCGCCCAGGCTCATCTGCACGAATTTGCGGCCCACGGCCTTGGCGATGCCCTTCACGATGCTGGTTTTGCCCACGCCGGGCGGGCCTACGAAGCACAGGATGGGGCCTTTGAGCGCGCCGTCCTGCGTGTTCATTTCCTTCATGCGGCGCACGGCCAGGTATTCGATCACCCGCTCCTTCACCTTGTCCATGGCGTAGTGATCCTCGTCCAGGATGCGGCGGGCGCGTTTCAGATCCAGGTTATCGGTGGTCAGCTTGCCCCAGGGCAGGTCCAGGATCCATTCCACATAGGTGCGGGCGATGCCGATTTCCGGGGTGCCGGGGGCCATGCGGGAAAGCCGGTCCAGTTCCTTGTTGGCCTTTTCCCGGGCCTCGTCGTTCATGGGCGTATCGGCCACCTTTTTGCGCAGGTCGTCCACATAGGTTTCGTCCCGGTCGCCCAGTTCTTCCTGAATGGCCTTGATCTGCTCCCGCAGGTAATAATCCTTCTGGTTCTTGTCGATCTGCTTTTTCAGCCGGCTCTGCACCTGCTTTTCAATGCCCGCCAGCTCCGTTTCCCGGATCAGGATGCCGCAGAGGGTTTCCAGCCGCTGGGCCGCGTCGATTTCCTCCAGAATGGCCTGCCGGTCCTCCACCCGGGTGAGCACGTTGGCGGCAATGATATCGGCCAGCTGATCCGGCTTGTCCACGTCGCCCACAGAGCGCAGGGTTTCCCCGGATACGCGCATGGACGCCCGGGCGTATTCCTCAAAAAGCTCGTGGGTGGTGCGCACCATGGCTTCGATTTCCGGGGTGATCACCACTTCCTGGGGCGGCACCTCCAGATCGGCCACCCAGAAGGGCTCCTCCTGAGCCACGGACCGCAGGATGGCCCGCTGCCGCCCCTCCACCAGCACGCGGATGGTGTCGCCCGGCAGGTTCAGCACCTGCTTGATCGTGGCCACGGTGCCCACCTGGCAGAAATCCTCCATGGTGGGGTCTTCCTGCTCGCCATCCCGCTGGGCCACCAAAAACACCTGCTGATCCTCCATCATGGCCTGCTCCAGCGCGGCCACGCTGCGGGCGCGGCCCACATCGAAATGCAGCACCATATGGGGAAACACCATCAGGCCCCGGAGGGGGATGAGCGGCAAATGCAGCATGGGGTTCTTTTTCTTTCTCGGCATACTTTCTCCCTGATTCACATCTTTTTCGGATTTTCGGAAAAAACGCCTCTCCGGCGCAATGGAATTATACCCGATTCCCGCGAAAAATGCAACCCGCGTCAAACGGGCGCGGCAGCGAGGGGCTTAGGCGGCACGACCGCCGCGTCCGCGTCGCTTTCTTCCGTTCCGGCAGGCAGCAGCAGCGCGGAAACGGCCTGAAGCACCGTATCGATCAAAACCACCTGAATATCCGCTTTCCCAAAGCGTTCCATGGCGTTTTCCCTGGGGATCAGCACCCGATTCAGCCCCGCGCGCCGGGCCGCCTCCGTCTTGGCGGGCACGCCGCCCACGGGCAGCACCCGGCCCTGCACGCCGATTTCCCCGGTCACCGCCGCCGAGCCGTCCACCGGCTGCCC
>JAILBG010000106.1:0-49894 GCA_024681215.1 Clostridiales bacterium | reverse complement strand
AGCATGGCCGACCGGATCGCTCAGGAATTCGTAACCCTGGATGATATCACCGGCGGAGATATTTACTTTGGGCTGGCGGAATCTCATCTGATTCAGTATCTGGCCCGGGAGATACGGGAATTCCGGATGCAGTATCCCGATCTCCGATATCACATTACCAGCGGTGACACGGAGCAGGTGACGGAAAAGCTGGACAAGGGCCTGCTGGACTTCGCTGTGCTGGCCGAAGAGCCGAACGCCGCCAAATACGAAGCGCTGGCGTTTCCGGAGGCCGATGTGTGGGGCCTGGTGTTCCCGGCGTCGGATCCGCTTTCGCAAAAAGAGACCATCACGGTGGATGATCTCATTGGTCTGCCATTGTTCTGTTCAGAGCAAAGCTGGGAAAATGATTTGCCGGCCTGGTGCGGCGACAGGATGCCGGAGCTGCGGCTGGATGGCTCCTTTCGGCTGTCATATAACGGTTCCATGTTTGCGAAAGAGGGCCTTGGGTATCTGCTGACGTTTGATCATCTGATCGATACATCCGCCGATTCGGGACTGGTATTCCGTCCATTGTCCCCGAGACTGGAGACAAAGCTGTATCTGATCTGGAAAAAGTACCAGATCTTCTCGCCAATAGCTGAGCGATTCCTGAGAAAAATGCAGGAGAGTTTCCTGTAACGTTGTAGCAATCCTCCTTCAAAGTCCATCTTCTAGTCAAAAGGAGACGCTGAGAAGTGCTTATTTCAAGCCACTTTCTAACGTCTTTCTGTTAAGGTTATCGGTAGTAGATTGTTCGCTTAATAAGTCTTGTTTGATTATACCATTCTTCACGCTTTTAGGCAAGGTAAACGGCATAATTCACAAATAACATAGTAGAATATTTACTGATACGAGAATCATAGCAGCAAGCAGGGCAAAAGTAGTACTTTTGCGTAGTGGCAAGCAGGGCAAAAGTAGTACTTTTGCGTAGTGGCAAGCAATGCATTTGTGTTACAAAATGCAAAATGCTTGTTGAGGGCTCCACCCCCAAGCCCCTGAAAACCAGCACAAAAGTGCTGTGGTTGTGGAGTGACGTTGCGATATCTCATTGATTCGGATGTGAAGGAAAACAGAAAAATGCCCCTGCGTCGATTGGTTCATTTTTGATACCAATTCTTGTCGGCACAGGGGTTGATACTATTTTGGTGTTTTCCGGTTTTCAGCTGTCAGATCATGTTCCAGGTTTGGCATACCTTGTTGATATTACGAGTGGTATTGTTTTCTCGGGGACTGTGATACCAGTGTTGGTGCAGCCCTCAGAAGCAGTCCAGGAACGCTTCGATAGTAGCTGTGTTTTTATCGACCGGCGTGTTTTCCTTTGACGTATCAGGTTCAGATCCTGGTTCTGCTGCTGTCACCGTTGCAGGTGTGATGGATAGCTCCCGCAGGCATTCGGTCATTGTCCGACGAATCGTTTCTTCAACTTTTTTCAGCAGGACAGCATCCGAATCATGATCCTCAGGGTGATTTCGTCTTGTAAAGTGATCGTTGATGGCCGTGACAATCGTCCGGGTGTAGGAGCTGTATTGTGGCAGGCTGCTGTCGGCGTACATCAGATTGTCCCATGCTTCCGCGTCCTGCGGATTCTTCAGGTTCAGCCGGAGGGTGGTCGTGAACACATCGCTGTTTTTGCTCATGCCGCTCCCGCCTTTTTCAGCCGGATGCCGGCCAGGTATTCATATCCTTTCGCCGTGGCGCAGATATCATCATTGATCGTCACCCGATTTGCGTCATATTCCCCGAAATGCCGGATCAGGCAGCCGCCTCCACCCACGATGTACAGCTTCATCAGTTCCGGATTGTATTCATGTTCCCGCAGCCGACGCATGATCCCGGCGACATAGTTTCGGGCTGTTTCCTGAATGACCTCCAAGTATCTCTTCACTCGTCCGGCAATGGTGATATATCCTTTTTCCCAGAGTTCAGCATTCAGCTGTTGAATCAGTTTATAGGCGTAGGTTTTTGATACTTCGAGCTCCCGTGCCACTTCTTCTGCTCTCATAAACTGGTTTGTCATTGCAATGTTCCTTTCCTCGAAATTTACATTAAGCATTATCGCTTAACTTCAATTGTATTATACTAAGCATATGCGCTTATGTCAATAGCTTGAGCTATGGGAAAATTAAATATTTATGTTAAATTTTCTCTTGACCATCTTAAACGGATTTGCTATAATAACTTTATCCATTTGATGAGGTGATTTTAGATGGCAACAGGCGAAAGAATCCGTTTCTTCCGTACTTTACGGGGGATGACGCAGAAGTATCTGGGACTTATGCTGGGCTTTCCTCCGGCTTCTGCTGATGTCAGGCTGGCGCAGTATGAATCCGAAGACCGCACACCGAAGGCCGATCTGACGGCTCAGCTTGCGGAAGCGTTGGACGTATCGCCCAAAGCCATCGCTGTTCCCGATATGGACAGCATGGACGGTCTGATGCACACACTGTTTGCATTGGAAGATCGGAAACTGATCCGCATAGAGAATGCCGATGGTCTGATCTGCCTTCGTGCCGATATATTTGATGGCGGTACGAAAGCGGCCGATTTTGAGCAGCGCCTCCGTGCATGGCAGGAGCAGTCCGCCAAATTGAAAGCGGGAGAGATCACGAAAGAGGAATACGACCGCTGGCGGTATCATTATCCGGATTTTGATGATACCCGCATTCACGCCGCCATTCCTCCGGAAGAGCCGGTCAGGAGCAAGCGCGGCCGTAAACCCAAGATGAAAGATTGACATGAAGAAAGCCCTCCGCTCGTGGAAGATTTCCTCCACAGCGAAGGGCTTTTCAAATAGGTTGTATCACAGAGGCTGATAACATGTTACCGCAAATGCTGCCGTTGGCATCATCCGCAACCCCAAAGCCACCGGGAATTCTTCTATAATTTTGGCTTGGGGAAATGTTATCATTTGGTTATCAGAGCTGACTTTCCGAGGCCGCAAGTCCTTAAAAAATAAGGGTTTTCTGCGCTCCGGTTCTTATTCCCACTCCACCGAGGCGGGGGGCTTGGTCGTCACGTCCAGCACCACGCGGCTGGCGTGGGGCACCTCGTTGACGATCCGGGCGGAGACTGTGGCAATGAGGTCGTAGGGCAATCGCGCCCAGTCGGCGGTCATGAAATCGTCGGTGGTGACGGCCCGGAGGGCGATCACATAATCGTATGTGCGCTCATCGCCCATGACGCCCACCGTATGGGCGTTGGTGAGCACGGTGAAGTATTGGCTGATTGCTTGATCCAGCCCGGCTTTGGCGACTTCCTCCCGGAAGATCGCGTCGCTTTCCCGCACGATGCGCGCCTTTTCCGGCGTCACTTCCCCCAGGATGCGGATGGCGATGCCGGGGCCCGGGAAGGGCTGCCGCCAGACCAGATCGCGGGGCAGGCCCAGGGCCTCGCCCAGGGCGCGCACTTCGTCCTTGAACAGCATGCGCAGGGGCTCGATCAGCTCTGTAAAGCCCAGCTCTTTGGGCAGGCCGCCCACGTTGTGATGGCTCTTGATCACCGCGGCGTTCGTGCCCTGGCCGCTTTCGATCACGTCCGGGTAAATGGTGCCCTGGGCGAAATAATCCAGCCGGCCCAGCTTCTGCGCTTCCGCCCGGAAAACCTCGATGAAATCCCGGCCGATGATATGGCGCTTCTGCTCCGGCTCGGTGACGCCCTTGAGATCGGAAAAGAATTTGTCCGCGGCGTCCGCCCGGATAAAGCGCACCGGGAACAGATGGCTGAACACGTGGCACACCTGCTCGCTTTCGCCCTTGCGCATGAGCCCGTGATCCACGAACACGCAGGTGAGCCGCCGGCCGATGGCCCGGTAAATCAGCGCCGCGGCCACGGAGGAATCCACCCCGCCGGAGAGGGCCAGCAGGACCGTGCCGCTCTCCCCCACCGTTTCCCGGATCTTCCGGATGGCGGTTTCGGCGTAGGCGTCCATGGTCCAGTCGCCGGCGCAGCGGCAAATGCCGAACAGGAAGTTATTCAGCAGCCGCCTGCCTTCCTCCGTGTGGGTCACCTCGGGATGAAACTGCACGCCGTAAATCCGCTTTTCCTCGTCCGCCATGGCGGCCACGGGGCAGTTTTCCGTCTCCGCGATGGGACGGAAGCCGGGCGGGCACTGGCACACCTGCCAGGTATGGCTCATCCAGCAGGCGCTGTGCGGCTTCATGCCGTCCAGCAGCCCAGCGCTTTCCTTCATCCGCACGGCGACGCGGCCGTATTCCCTTTCCGCGGCGCGCTCCACCCGGCCGCCCAGCAGATGGGCGGTGAGCTGCATCCCGTAGCAGATGCCCAGCACCGGCACGCCAAGATCATAGATCGCCGGGTCGCACTTGGGGGCGTCCGCGTCGCGGACGCTGGAGGGTCCGCCGGAGAGGATGATCCCCACGGGCTGACGCTTCTTGATTTCCTCCACGGGAACATTCCAGGGCGCCACCTCGGAATAGACGTGGTTTTCCCGCACCCGCCGGGCGATCAACTGGGTGTACTGCCCGCCGAAATCCAGGATGATGATTTTTTGAGGATCAGGCATGAAAACGGCTCCTTTGCTGACTTGCTTTTGGAAAGACAAACTGGAATTTGTCAGAGGAACTTCCGGGTTTCCCGGCTCATCCTTCTGCTGTTTCAGCAGTACAGGATACTCGGACGTCCGTCTTCCAATTTCTTCTCCCCGGTCGTAAAAACATATCTTTCGTAAAAGCGCATTTCATCCTATACACGCTTGGCAGCATATTCGGATCAACAGCGTCATTCGATTTTTATCTTCATCCGGTATGACGCACTGGCCGGCCAGTCTGAAAATCCCTCCGTCTCCTGATAATACCAGTATACATGATGCTGTTCACCTGCCGGGAAGCCGCTCTCCAAACGAATCACTTTGACCAGATCGCTGTCCCGCATTGAGATTTCCCCAAAGCAGCTTCCGTTCCATACCGGCTTCAGTTCGCCGTCAATCAGCATGAACATGATTCCTTCACTGTTATCATATTCTCCCGGATTATTCATATTATCCATGTAAAAATGCAAAGTAGGATCCGGCTTTGACGTCATCAGATAATTACCGTAATGGTCCGACTGAAAATCGGTCATTTCTCCGTCAGATAAAAAGTCCATCCGGGCATACTGCCCCAATTCTTTTCTGTTCTGTATCGTCACGATGTCAATTTCATTTTCCGGGCACGGGACAGCGGAAACACCGTCATTTTTCACGGCGGACAGAAAGGATCCAGTTATGCTCTGCGGATTCAGATAGAAATCCTGATCCTTGCAGTATCCGAAAACAACCAATATCAGTTTATTCTCCCCTGCGGCTGTTGGAATATCTTCCGCAGTGAGGGACATGATGTAATCCTGATTGGAATTCAGAGAAACGGTCAGGATCCCTTCCTGGCTGCTGTTTTCATTCAAGCGGAAATTGACTGGCTTTCCGTTCACCAGCAGAACCGCTGTCATTGAAAAAACGGAAGATTCGTTACTGTCTGCTTCCTCAACTCTCATTACAACGGTAGCACGAACGCCGCTGCCTTCGGCTGCTATCTTCTCAATCGGGGTGTAAGGCGCATCGTCCTCCACAAATGACATCGGAAGGTACTTTCTTACAGCATGAAACCCCTGCTGCTCCATAAGCTCGTCCGTTTGATTGATCTCGCTAATCCATTCTCTCATGAACTCAATGGAAGAAACAGGATGCTGGCAGTCTTCAGAAACTTCCGTCGTTTTCTGTTCCTGACTCTCCGGATCCGCAAAAGAAGCATATGCATCTGTTCCGCATGAGAATAGTAAGGCACAGATCAGAGCGAGAGCAATAGCCATACGCTTCATGTGCCTGTTTTTGCACTTTTCCCCATATTCATTCCGCATATCCATTTTGCTCCCTTCGCAAATCCCGATCTGTTGCCCGGTTCCCTTGGAATTTGCACATTTATTCCCCGTTTTTCCATGCTGTCGAGCGCCCGGAACACTCGTTATGCTCCTTCATGGAATCATGCATCTTTCGATAAAAGCTTCATACCGATCCATTCAGCGGCTCTTTGCATGGGGAGGTTGTCTTTTTCTGTTGTCAGCGTCGCCGCTTTTCCTTGCTTCAGAATCCTGAAAGCCATCTCCGATATGAGCGCTTTACAGCAGCCTTTGTTTTGCATATCCGAAACAGTTGCGACGCCTCCTATTTCTATTTCTCCTTCCCGAAAAGACAAAGGAATTGCCAAGCTGACAATTTCACCGTTCTGTATGATCGCCAGCGGACTTCCTACATGCCGGTCGAACTCGTCAGGATTGACAGCATGATTGAAACGCGCATAAAACCTTTGAATCATTGCCAAGTCCGCATGCCAGTCAAGACTGTTGACGGAGCAGGAAGGAAAGCGCTTCAGATCTGACAGCGAGCCGATGCGATAATAGACGAAAGGATTGCCCATCTCAAGTACCTCGAAAACAGAATCCCGGTTTGCTGTTCAGTCCTCAGGCCCAAAATCCCCTGATCGGTCTCTTTGGTACTTTCTCTGACCCAGAGAAAGCACGCGTTCCCCCGTTCCCCCATCCCCCGTCACACGCCGCTGGCGCCGTAGTTAGCCAGCACCCGGGCGGAGGGGTCGTCCACGTTGCAGCCGGGCCAGGTTTTGTTGGGCATCCAGTAGTCCGGGATCATGCGGGCCTGGCCGGGATAGAACTGCTCGAACAGCTCCCGATACAGCAGGCTTTCCTTGGTGAAGGGCCGGCAGTAATCATATTTCGCCGCCTTCTGCGCAAATTCCTTGTCAGTGTAGGTCCTTTCGGCCAGGGCTTTCAGGTCGTTCACCATGGAATGGCCCACGGCGTCGGAGAAGGCCGCCTTCTGCCGCCAGAGGATCTCGTCGGGCAGGATATGATCGTCGGCAAAGGCCTTGCGGATCAGGTACTTGCCCATGTTGTGCCGGTTCATTTTCAGTTCCGGGTCGATGCTCATGGCGTAGCGGACGAATTTGAGATCGCCGAAGGGAACGCGGGCTTCCAGGCTGTTGACGGAAATGCAGCGGTCCGCTCGGAGCACGTCGTACACGTGCAATTCCCGGATGCGCTTTTCCGCCTCCTCCTGGAAGGCGGCGGCAGAAGGGGCGAAATCGGTGTACTTGTAGCCGAACAGCTCGTCGGAAATTTCCCCCGTCAGCAGCACCCGGACGTCCGTGTGCTCGTGGATCCATTTGCATACCAGGTACATGCCGATGGAGGCGCGGATGGTGGTGATGTCCCAGGTGCCAATCAGCTCCACCACCGTGGGCAGTGCGTCCAGCACGTCCTGTTCGGAAATGATCACCTCCGTATGGTCGCTGCCGATGTAGTCGGCTACGATGCGGGCGTATTTCAGGTCGATAGCGTCCACGTCCATGCCGATGGCAAAGGTGCGGATGGGCTTGGTCAGCATTTTCTGGGCGATGGCGCACACCAGGGAGGAATCCAGCCCGCCGGAGAGCAGGAAGCCCACCGGGGCGTCGGCGTCCAGGCGCTTGTGTACCCCGTCCATAAGCAGCCGGCGGAGCTTGGGGCACACCTCCTCCTCGGTTTTCATGGTGAAGTAGCCCACGTAGGCAGGATCGGCGTACCGGACGAACCGCCCGTCCATCCAGTAATGCCCCGGCGGGAAGGGCAGGATGGTTTCGCACAGGCCCATCAGGTTCTTGGGCTCGCTGGCGAAGGCCCATTCGCCGTCGGGCAGCCTGCCGTAATACAGGGGCCGGATGCCGATGGGGTCCCGGGCGGCGATGAGCTTCTTGAGCGTCCCGTCCCACAGGATCAGGGCGAATTCCGCGTCCAGGGTCTTAAACATTTCCACGCCGTATTCGTGGTACAGAGGAAGCAATATCTCGCAGTCGGACTGGCTGTGCAGCTCGTACTTGGCCAGCAGCCGGTCCCTTAGCGGGCGGAAGCCGTAAAGCTCGCCGTTGCATACCACCGCGTCCAGGCCCAGATGGAAGGGCTGCATGCCCCGGTCGTCCAGGCCCATGATGGCCAGGCGGTGAAAGCCCAGGTATCCGCCGGGGATCTTTTCAAACCGGCTCAGGTCCGGGCCCCGGGAAACGGTGCGGTCAAAGCAGGCGCGCATCTGTTCCATGGGCACTTTCGTACTGGTCAATCCAAAGATGGAGCACATCTTCCGATCCTCCCTCCAAAATGAAAAAGAGACAGGGCATCCGTGCGGACGCCCTTGTCCCGTTGGACGTATCATAGCAGGTTCGCCGTTCGCTGTCAATGCGGCGCGGTTTCCGGGAAAACGCAAAAACAGGAAAAAAACAGCGCGCCGGATTGACAAGCGGCCCGCGGGGTGCTATCCTGCATCCATGGCAAGGGAGCCGATGGATCCGGTTCCCTTGCGCTTTTTAATTATTGAAGGAGGCTGCCAACCATGAGCAAGTACAGCAAGGAAGACATCATCCGCATGGTACGGGAAGACGACGTGGAGTTCATCCGCATGCAGTTCACCGATATTTTCGGCCAGCTGAAAAACGTGGCCATCACCGCCAGCCAGATCGAAAAGGCCGTGAACAACGAGATCATGATCGACGGAAGCAGCATCGAAGGCTTTGTGCGCATCAACGAAAGCGACCAGTACCTGCGCCCCGATCTGAGCACCTTCACCATCCTGCCCTGGCGGCCTCAGCACGGCAAGGTAGCGCGGCTGATCTGCGACGTGTACAACCCGGACGGCACGCCCTTTGCGGGCGATCCCCGGGGCGTGCTGAAAAAGGTGCTGAAAAAGGCGGCGGACATGGGCTATTCCTTCAACGTGGGCCCGGAAATGGAATTCTTCCTCTTCCAGACCGACGAGCAGGGCCGGCCCACCACCACCACAGGCGACGAAGCGGGCTACTTCGATCTGGGGCCCCTGGATCACGGCGAAAGCACCCGGCGGGAAATCTGCATGAGCCTGGAGCAGATGGGCTTCGAGATCGAGGCCAGCCATCATGAAGTGGCCGCCGGGCAGCATGAGATCGACTTCAAATATACCGACGCCCTCACCGCCGCCGACAATATCATGACCTTCAAGCTGGCGGTCAAGACCCTGGCCCAGAAGAACGGCCTGCACGCCACCTTCATGCCCAAGCCCGTGTTCGGCATCAACGGCAGCGGCATGCACACCAACATGAGCCTGTTCAAGGACGGGAAGAACGTGTTCGCCGATCCCGCCGACAAGCGGGGCCTTTCCAAGGAAGCCTATTCCTTCATCGCCGGCATCCTGGGCCACGTCCGCGGCATGGCGGCCATCACGAATCCTTTGGTAAACAGCTACAAGCGCCTGGTGCCGGGCTATGAGGCCCCCTGCTATCTGGCCTGGAGCGCCAGCAACCGCTCGGCCCTGATCCGCATCCCCGCCGCCCGGGGCATGGGCACGCGGGTGGAGCTGCGCTGCCCCGATCCCAGCTGCAACCCGTATCTGAACATGGCGGTTTGCCTGGCAGCCGGCCTGGACGGCATCGAAAAGGGCCTGACGCCGCCGGATGAGATCACCGAAAACATTTTCGCCATGGACGGCCCCACCCGGGAGAAGAAGGGCATCAAATCCCTGCCCGGCACGCTGAAGGAAGCGGTGGAATGCCTGAAGGCGGACGACGTGATCTGCGCAGCCCTGGGCGAGCACGTGCTTTCCCAGTATGTGGAAGGCAAGGAAAAGGAATGGGACGCCTACCGCACCCACGTGAGCAAATGGGAAATCGACCGGTACATCGTGATGTACTGACCCACGGATGAAAATACAGCCCGGAAGGAGGAAGCGGCCATGGCCAGAATCGTGATCGCCGGCGCATCGGAAGTAAGCCGGGAACAGCTTTCCCGCCTGCTCTCCTCCTCCGGCTATTCCGTTTTCCGGTGCTGTGCGTCCGGCAGCGAGCTGCGAAGGACCGTCAACGAGTGCGACGACGGCGTGGTGATTCTGCTGGGCAGCCTGCCGGACTGCAAGCCGGACGATCTGCAATGGGACTACGGGGACCGCATTCAGCTTTTGCTGATCGGAAAGCCCGCCCTGCTGGAAAGCTGCGAAGCGCCGGAGATCTTCCGCCTGGCGCTTCCGGCCTCCAGCCAAGCGGTGATCGGCGCGGTGGAAATGCTCACCCAGCTGCACCAGATGCGCCTGCCCAAGCGAATGGGCGACGAAAAGCAGGCCGTGGAACGGGCCAAACGCCTGCTGATGCGGCGCCGGGGCCTCACCGAACCGGAGGCGCACCGGGCCATGCAGCATTACGCCATGAACCACGGCGTCCGGATGGCGGAATACGCCGCGCAGATACTTGAAACGTCGAGGGAGACGGAGGGAAACTAATGCGGGATCAGCAGTATCCTCTTTATCGCGAAGAAATGGAGCACGAAAGCTGCGGCGTGGGGGCCATCGCCGATCTGAGCGGCAAGGCCACCCACCGGACGGTGGATCAGGCGCTTTCCATCGTGGAAAGGCTGGCCCATCGGGCGGGCAGCGACGCGCTGGGCACCACCGGCGACGGGGTCGGGATCATGACGCAGCTTCCCCACAGCCTCTTTTCCGCCTGGGCGCAGGAGGAGGGGATTGCCCTGGGAGGCCCGGGCGATTACGGCGTGGGGATGTTCTTTTTGCCGGAGGACGAGGTGGGCGCGGACAGCGCCCGCCGCATTTTTGAGCAGTTAGCGGCGTCGGAAGGGATCAAGGTGCTGGGCTGGCGCAATGTGCCCTGCCATCCGGCGCAGCTGGGCGCGGGCGCCAGGCGCACCATGCCCCGCATCCGTCAGTGCTTCCTGAAACGGCCGGACGGCGCCGCCCCCGGATTGGATTTCGACCGGCGGCTGTACGTGCTGCGCCGCGTCTTTGAAAAGCAGGATACGGATACCTACGTCTGCTCCCTGTCCTGCCGCACTATCGTTTACAAGGGCATGATGCTGGTGAGCCAGCTCCGCTCCTTTTACGACGACCTGCAGGACGTGCGCTACGTAAGCCAGATGGCCATGGTGCATTCCCGCTTTTCCACCAACACCTTCCCCTCCTGGAGCAAAGCGCATCCCCAGCGGATGCTTCTGCACAACGGGGAAATCAATACCATCCGGGGCAATCACGACCGCATGAAGGCCCGGGAGGAAACCATGCGCTCCCCCGTGATGGGCGAGGAAATGCGGCGGGTGCTGCCGGTGGTGACGGAAGGCGGCAGCGACAGCCAGATGCTGGACAACACCCTGGAATTCCTGGCCATGAACGGCTTTCCCCTGTCCCTGGCGGGGATGATCCTGCTGCCGGAGCCCTGGCAGGGAGCGAAAAAGGAAACCCCCTGGCGGGATCTGTACCGCTATTACGCCACCATGATGGAGCCCTGGGACGGGCCGGCGGCCATCCTGTATTCCGACGGGGAAAAGGTCTGCGCGTCCCTGGACCGCAACGGCCTGCGGCCCCTTCGCTGCGCCCTGACCGACGACGGCCGGCTGATCCTTTCCTCGGAGGCCGGGGTTTTGTTTGAGGAAAACGCTCATATCGTGCGCCGGTGGAAGCTCAAGGGCGGAGACGCGCTGGAAGCCGATCTGAAAACCGGCGCGCTCAGGGAGAGCGAAGAACTGAAAGCCGCCTACGCGCAGCAGCGCCCGTATTCGGAATGGATGCGGCGGCTGATTTCCCTGAACGATCTGCCCCAGGCGCGGGACCAGCGCGAAAAACCGGATGAGGCGCGGCGCGTCCGGCTGTGCAAGGCGTTTCATTACACCTGGGAGGATGAGCATGACATCCTTCTGCCCATGGCGCAGAACGGTGGGGAGCCCATCGTTTCCATGGGCGCGGACGAGCCCCTGGCAGCGCTGAGCAAAACCCATCCCAGCCTCTTTGATTATTTCAGGCAGCGCTTCGCCCAGGTGACCAACCCGCCCATCGACGCCCTGCGGGAGGAGATCAAAACCGACTGCTCCATCTATATCGGGGACGACGGCAACCTGCTTTCCCACGATCCCGACAACTGCGCCGTGCTGGAGCTCCCCTCCCCGATCCTGACGGAGGAGGAGCTGGAGCGGATCCGCCGGATCGATCATCCCGCCTTTTCCGTCCGCACGGTTTCTTTGCTGTACGAAAAAAGCGGATCCCTGCGGGACGCCCTGTCCGCGTTTTTCGCCGCCTGCGATCAGGCCTGCAGGGACAGGATCAACATCCTGATCCTGTCCGATCAGGGGATGGATGAAAACCGGCTGGCCATTCCGTCGCTGCTGGCGGTGTCCGGCCTGGAGCAGCATTTGATCCGCATCAAGAAGCGCACGGCGGTTTCCGTGATCCTGGAAAGCGGCGAGCCCCGGGACGTGCACCAGATGGCGCTGCTGATCGGCTTCGGCGCCCGGGCGGTGACCCCTTACCTGGCCCACGACAGCATCCGCGCCCTGTGCGAAGCGGGGCAGATCCAAAAGAACGCGGAGGACGCCGTCCGGGATTACAACAAAGCCCTCACCGCGGGCGTCATAAAAATCGCCTCCAAAATGGGTGTTTCCACCCTGCAGGCCTACCAGAGCGCCCAGCTGTTTGAGATCGTGGGCCTGGACGAGCCGTTCGTTGAAAAGTACTTCACCAATACGCCCTGCACCCTGGGCGGCACGGACCTGAACCGGGTGGAGGCGGACAGCCGTTTCCATCATGCCGCGGCCTTCGCCGATCCCCTGGGGAAGGGCCTGCCCAGTGTGGGCACCCACCGGCTGCGCACGGGAGAAGGGGCGGAGGAGCATCTCTACGCCCCGGAGACCATCCACCTCCTGCAGCAGGCGGTGTGGACGGACAGCAAGGACCTGTTCGACCGCTACGCCGCCCGGGTGGAAAACGAGGGCCCCCGCACCATCCGTTCCATGCTGACCTTCGATTTCGACGCCTGTCGGGCCATTCCCCTTTCGGAGGTGGAAAGCGCCGCCAGCATCGTCCGGCGCTTCCGCACCGGGGCCATGAGCTACGGCTCCATTTCCCAGGAAGCCCACGAATGCATGGCCCAGGCCATGAATCATCTGGGCGGCAAAAGCAACAGCGGCGAGGGCGGCGAACTGCCCGGGCGCTTCGGAACGAACCTCAATTCCGCCATCAAGCAGGTGGCCTCCGGCCGCTTCGGCGTGACAAGGGAATACCTGCTTTCCGCAAAAGAAATCCAGATCAAAATGGCCCAGGGCGCCAAGCCCGGCGAGGGCGGGCACCTGCCGGGGGCGAAGGTGACGGACAGCGTGGCGAAGACCCGCTGCTCCACCCCGGGCATCTCCCTGATCTCCCCGCCGCCCCACCACGATATTTATTCCATCGAGGACCTGGCCGAGCTGATCTACGATCTGCAGTGCGCCAACGAGCAGGCCAAGATCACCGTGAAGCTGGTTTCCTCCACGGGGGTGGGCACCATCGCCAGCGGCGTTGCAAAGGCCGGGGCGGGCGGCATCCTGATTTCCGGCGGCGAGGGCGGCACCGGCGCCGCGCCGCAAAGCTCCGTGCATCACGCGGGCCTGCCCTGGGAAATCGGCCTGGCGGAAGCTCATCAGGTGCTGTGCCGCAACAGGCTTCGCCAGAAAGTGACCCTGGAAACGGACGGAAAGCTGATGACCGGGCACGACGTGATGGTGGCCCTGCTGCTGGGGGCGGAGGAATTCGGCTTCGCCACCGCGCCGCTGGTGACGATGGGCTGCCGGATGATGCGGGTGTGCCATCTGGGCACGTGCCCCTTCGGCATCGCCACCCAGAACCCCGCGCTGCGCAGGCGGTTCATGGGCAAGCCGGAATACGTGGAGCGGTTCATGCTCTTTATCGCGGAGCAGCTAAGGGAAATCATGGCGAAGCTGGGCGCCCGGACGGTGAACGAGCTGGTGGGCCGCAGCGATCTGCTGAAAATGAAGCCGGACGTGAAAATGGACCTCTCCCCCCTGATCGGCTTTGCCAGGAACACCCATTTCCAGCAGGAGGCGAAACACGATTTCCATTTGAGCGAGCGCACCGACGCGAGGCTCTTCCAGAATCATGTGCACCTCACCACCACCGACCGGGCCTTCGGCGCCATGCTGAAAGGCGAAAGGCGCATCCAGGCCCAGGGCTGCGGCGGCCAGTCCTTCGGCGCGTTCCTGCCCGCGGGCCAGGAAATCACGCTGTACGGCGTGGCCAACGATTATCTGGGCAAGGGCCTGTCCGGCGGCACGGTCGCCGTCTGCCCGCCGGTGGACAGCGTATGGAAGCCGGAGGACACCCTCATCGGCAACGTGGCCCTTTACGGCGCCACCAGCGGATACGCATTCATCGCGGGCCGGGCGGGCGAGCGCTTCGCCGTGCGCAATTCCGGGGCCTGGGCGGTGGTGGAAGGCCTGGGCGATCACGGCTGCGAGTATATGACCGGCGGCCGGGTGGCGGTGCTGGGCAAGGTGGGCGACAACTTCGCCGCGGGCATGAGCGGCGGCATCGCCTGGGTGCTGGACGGGGACGGGACGCTGAAGGACCGCCTGAATCCCGGGCATGTGAAAATGTATCCCGTTCCCCCGGAACAGGCGGGCGAGCTGCAGCGTCTGTTGCAGATGCACGAGCGGGCCACGGGATCGAAAAAAGCCGGGGAGATCCTGCGGGCCTTCGACGAATACCTGCCCCGGTTCCAAACGGTGATTTCCGACGAATACCTGGCTTATCTGAAGGGAGCGTGACGGTATGGGCAAGGCGACCGGATTCATGGAATACGCCCGGGCGGAAAACCCGTATCGGGATGCGCAAGCGCGGCTTGAGGATTTCGGCGATCTCCACGCCGCCCAGCCCGCAGAGGTCCGTTTTTGTCAGGCGTCGCGGTGCATGAACTGCGGCGTGCCCTTCTGCCAGTCGGATTTCGGCTGTCCCTTGCACAACCTGATCCCGGAATGGAACGATCTGCTGTGCCGGGGCCAGGAACAAGTGGCGCTGGAAAGGCTTTTGCAAACCGCCCCGTTTCCGGAATTCACCGGGCGGGTGTGCCCTGCGCTGTGCGAAAAGGCCTGCAATCTGGCGGACGACGGCGTGACCAACCGGGACAACGAACTGTATCTCATCGAAACGGGCTTCTCCAAAGGGTGGATCAAGCCCCGCATCCCCGCATCCCGCACGGGAAAAAGGGTGGCGGTGGTGGGCAGCGGCCCTGCCGGATTGGCCGCCGCGGATCTGCTGAACCAAATGGGCCACGCGGTCACGGTCATCGAGAAGGCGGACCGCCCCGGCGGGCTGCTCATGTACGGCATTCCCAACATGAAACTGCCCAAGGAGATCGTGATGCGGCGCATCCGGCTGATGGAGGCGGAGGGCGTTTCCTTCCTGCTGAACGCCGAGGCCGCGCCGGATCTGACGGAAGATTACGACGCCGTGCTCCTGTGCGGCGGGGCGAAAAAGCCCCGCAGCCTGAACGTCGGGCACCTGGACGCCAAGGGCGTGCATTTCGCCGGGAATTATCTGACGGAAGCCACGAAAGCCGTCCTGGCCGGTGCGGATCCCGCCGTCTCCGCCCGGGGAAAGCACGTGGTGGTGGTGGGCGGCGGCGATACGGGCAACGACTGCGTGGGCACGGCCCTGCGCCAGCGCTGCGCTTCCGTCACCCAGCTGGAAATGATGCCCGCCGCGCCGGAAAGCCGCGCTCCCGGCAATCCCTGGCCGGAGTGGCCTCGCACCCTGCGCACCGATTACGGGCAGATCGAGGCCATGGCCGTGCAGGGCGGCGATCCCCGGATCTACGAAACCACGGTGCAGAGCATTCAGGTCAATGAGAAGAACGAAATCGTTTCCCTGACCGCCGTTCGCCTGGCGAAGGGCCCGGAGGGCCGGCTTTCCCCCGTGCCCGGCACGGAAAAGACGCTGCCCTGCGGATTGCTGCTCATCGCCGCCGGGTTCGTGGGCTGCGAGGACGCCACGCTGTCCCGCTTCGCGCTGCAGCCGGATGCCCGGGGGCGGCTGCTGTCGCCCGACGGCTCGCATCATCTTAGCGGAAAGCTGTTCTCCGCCGGGGACATGCGCACCGGACAGTCCCTGGTGGTGCGCGCTCTGGCGGACGGACGGGCCGCGGCCCTGGAAGCACATCGGTTCCTGGAAGAGAAAAACGGTTTTTGAACAGCGGACGAATTGACACGGGCTTTTGAATCGCATAATATTGCATTATTATTTTGCAGGGAGGCGAGGGGGCCATGTGCGGGATCGTTGGTTATACGGGAAAGGATCAGGCGGCGCCGATTTTGCTGGACGGGCTGGCGCGGCTGGAATACAGGGGATATGATTCGGCTGGGCTGGCCGTGCGCAACGGCGACGCCCTGGCGGAAGTGGTGAAGGCCACGGGCAAGCTGTATCATCTGGCGGACAAAACGGATCAGGGCCGTTCCCTGCCGGGCTGCTGCGGCATCGGCCACACCCGCTGGGCCACCCACGGGGATCCCAGCCTGGTGAACGCCCATCCCCACGTCAGCGGCAACTGCTCCGGCTCCGGCAGCGGCCAGGTGGAATCGGACGTGGTGGGCGTGCACAACGGCATCATTGAAAATTTCACCGAGCTCAAGGAAAAGCTGCTGCGCCACGGCTACGCCTTTTACAGCGACACCGACACGGAAGTGGTGGTGAAGCTGGTGGATTATTACTACAAGAAATACAAGATCGGCCCGGTGGACGCCATCACGAGAACCATGGTGCGCGTCCGGGGCAGCTACGCCCTGGCGCTGATGTTCAAAGATTATCCGGGAGAGATCTTCGCCGCCCGGAAGGATTCGCCCCTGATCATCGGCACGGCGGAGGACGCTTCCTTCCTGGCTTCGGACGTGCCGGCCATCCTGAAATACACCCGGCAGGTCTATTACATCGACAACCTGCAGGCGGCGCGGATCGCCCCCGGCTCGGTGAAATTCTACGATCTGAACGGCGACGAGGTGACCCTCCCCCTCACCGAGATCACCTGGGACGCGGCGGCCGCGGAAAAGGGCGGATACGAGCATTTTATGCTCAAGGAGATCCACGAGCAGCCCCAGGCCGTGCGGGACACCCTGAGCAGCCTGATCCGCGACGGCAGGATCGACCTTTCCTCCGCGGGCCTGACGGACGATCTGCTTCGTTCCCTGGCCCAGATCGACATTGTGGCCTGCGGCTCCGCCTGGCATGTGGGCATGGCGTCGCAGTACGTGATCGAGGACCTGGCGAAGCTCCCCGTACGGGTGGAGCTGGCCTCCGAATTCCGCTACCGCAATATCCCCATGCCGGAAAACACGCTGGTGGCCGTGATTTCCCAGTCCGGCGAAACCGCCGACAGCCTGGCCGCCCTGCGGGTGGCGAAGGAACGCGGCGCAAAGACGCTGGCGGTGGTCAACGTGGTGGGCTCCACCATCGCCCGGGAAGCGGATCACGTGCTCTACACCCTGGCCGGCCCCGAGATCGCCGTGGCCACCACCAAGGCGTACAGCGCCCAGCTGGCCGCCATGGACGCGCTGGCGGTGCAGACGGCGTACGTCCGGGGAGCGGTGTCTCAGGAGCAGTACAGCCATTTCATCGAGGAGCTTTCCGCCATCCCGGACAAGATCAAGCGGGTGTTGGAGGACAAGGAGCGGCTGCAGTGGTTCTCCTCCAAGATCGCCAACGCCCACGATATTTTCTTCATCGGCCGGGGGCTGGATTACGCCATCAGCCTGGAAGGCAGCCTGAAAATGAAGGAGATCAGCTATATCCACTCCGAAGCCTACGCCGCCGGGGAGCTCAAGCACGGCACCATCAGCCTCATCGAGCGCAATACCCTGGTCATCGGCGTGCTCACCCAGAGCGAGCTGTTTGAAAAGACCATCTCCAACATGGTGGAATGCAAGTCCCGGGGCGCGTACCTGATGGGGGTCACCACCAACGGCAATTTCATTGTGGAGGATTCGGTGAATTTCACCGTCTACATCCCCAAGACCGACGAGCATTTCGTTTCCTCCCTGGCGGTGGTGCCCCTGCAGCTGCTGGGATATTACACCAGCGTCAACCGCGGCCTGGACGTGGATAAGCCCAGAAACCTGGCCAAGAGCGTGACGGTGGAATAAGCCGGATTATTTCTGCTGCATCACATCGGAAAGAAAGAGGGAAGGCGGATGACCAAGTACATTTTCGTGACCGGCGGCGTGGTATCGGGGCTGGGCAAGGGCATTACCGCCGCATCCCTGGGCAGGCTGCTGAAAGCCCGGGGGCTGAAGGTGGCCGCGCAGAAGCTGGACCCGTATATCAACGTGGACCCCGGCACCATGAGCCCCTACCAGCACGGGGAGGTCTACGTCACCGAGGACGGCGCGGAGACCGATCTGGATCTGGGCCACTACGAACGCTTTATCGACGAGGACCTGAACAAGTATTCCAATCTGACCACCGGCAAGGTGTTCGCCAACGTGCTGCACAAGGAGCGCCAGGGCGGATACCTGGGGTCCACCGTGCAGATCATCCCCCACATCACGGACGAAATCAAGCGCTTCATCTACCGCGTGGGCGAAAAGACCGACGCGGACGTGGTGATCACCGAGATCGGCGGCACCATCGGCGATATCGAAAGCCAGCCCTTTATCGAGGCCATCCGCCAGGTGGGATTGGAGGTGGGGCGGGAAAACGCGCTGTACGTGCACGTGACCCTGGTGCCGTATCTCAAGGCCAGCGGCGAACACAAATCGAAGCCCACCCAGCATTCCGTCAAGGAATTGCAGGGCATGGGCATCACGCCCAACATCATCGTGCTGCGGGTGGACGAAAAAATCACGGACGAATCCATTTTCAGCAAGATCGCGCATTTCTGCAACGTGAAGCCGGACTGCGTGATCGAAAACCTGACGCTGCCGATCCTCTATGAAGCCCCGTTGATGCTGGAAGAAGCCCATCTCTCCGGCATCGTGTGCCGGGAGCTGGGCATCGCCGCCCCCGTCCCCGATCTGTCCGAATGGCGGGATCTGGTGGCCCGGATCCGGCATCAGAACAAAGCCGTCCGGATCGGCCTGGTGGGCAAATACGTGCAGCTGCACGACGCCTATCTCTCCGTGGCGGAGGCCCTGCGCCACGCGGGGTACGCCCTGGACGCCAAGGTGGAAATCACCTGGATCGATTCGGAAACGCTGAATGAAGAGAACATCCGCGAGGTCCTGAGGGGCATGCAGGGCATCATCGTTCCCGGCGGCTTCGGCGGCCGGGGCATCGAGGGCATGATCCTCACGGCGCAATACGCCCGGGAGCATCATATCCCCTATTTCGGCATCTGCCTGGGCATGCAGATCGCCGTCATCGAATACGCCCGGCACGCCGCGGGGCTGGAAAACGCTAATTCCCACGAATTTGACGAGGCCGCGCCCTACAAGGTGATCGACTTCATGCCCGGCCAGAACGACGAAATCGACAAGGGCGGCACCCTGCGCCTGGGGAAATACCCCTGCATCCTGAAAGAAAACACGGTGATCGCCCGCTGCTACGGAAAAACCGGGATCAGCGAACGCCACCGCCACCGCTACGAATTCGCCAACGCTTTCCGGGACGTGATGCAGAACGCCGGCCTGTGCCTCTCCGGCCTTTCCCCGGACGGTCGGCTGGTGGAAACTATCGAGATCCCCGGCGAAGCGTTCTTTGTGGGCGTGCAGTTCCATCCCGAATTCAAAAGCCGCCCCAATAAGCCCCATCCGCTGTTCGTGGGCTTTGTCGGCGCGGCGCTGCAGGGCGCGGATGAATAAAAGCCGGGCGGCCCGCGATCCTTTCATCCCCGCCCCCGGAGGAAACCGCCCCGGAAAAACAGTCAAAATACAATATAAACCTATTGACAAGGTAGGTTTATGCTGATATAATGCAGGCAGTTCATCGAAGGGAGGCGCAGGAAATGTTCGCACGGCCAATTCGCAGCCAGCAGAGCATGATGCGCTGTCGAATGCTGATCTCCCGGGCAGGTTCCGTGGCAGAGGCGTTCGACGGTTGCTTGCGCCTTTGGATGATGCGATAGAAACAGATCTCCTTCATCCCTTTGCCATTTGCCCGGGAGCTTGAAAGAACGGCCCCCGGCTTTTTCTATGCCGGCGGCGGGCAAAAAGCAATGGCAAACAAGAATGAGGAGGAAGAAATCATGAGCAGCTATAAATTTGAAACCCTGCAGCTTCACGTGGGCCAGGAGCAGCCCGATCCCGCCACCGACGCCCGGGCGGTGCCCATTTATCAGACCACGTCCTACGTGTTCCGCAACAGCCAGCACGCGGCGGACCGCTTCGGTCTTGCGGACGCGGGCAACATTTACGGCAGGCTGACCAATTCCACCCAGGAGGTGCTGGAAAAGCGGCTGGCGGCCTTAGAGGGCGGCAGCGCGGCGCTGGCGCTGGCCTCCGGCGCGGCGGCCATCACCTATACCATTGAAGCGTTGGCGGCCAATGGCGGGCATATCGTGGCGCAGAAGACCATCTACGGCGGAAGCTTCAATCTGCTTTCGCACACCCTGCCCCAGTACGGCATCCAAACCACCTTCGTGGACGCCCATAACCTCAAGGAAGTGGAAGCCGCCATTCAGGACAACACCCGGGCCGTTTATCTGGAAACCCTGGGCAATCCCAACAGCGATATCCCGGACATCGACGCCATTGCGGAAATCGCCCACCGGCACGGATTGCCCCTGGTGATCGACAACACCTTCGGCACGCCTTACCTGATCCGCCCCATCGAGCACGGCGCAGACATTGTGGTGCATTCCGCCACCAAATTCATTGGCGGCCACGGCACCACCCTGGGCGGCATCATCGTGGAAAGCGGGAAGTTCGATTGGAAGGCCAGCGGGAAATACCCCAACATCGCCGACCCCAACCCCAGCTATCACGGCGTTTCCTTCTATGACGCGGTGGGGCCCGCGGCCTTCGTCACCTACATCCGGGCCATCCTGCTGCGGGATACCGGGGCTGCTATTTCGCCCTTCAACGCATTCCTGCTGCTGCAGGGGGTGGAAACCCTGTCCCTCCGCCTGGACCGGCACGCGGAGAACACAAAGAAAGTGGTGGAATACCTGAAAAACCATCCCCTGGTGGAAAAGGTGAACCATCCCTCCCTGCCGGACCATCCCGATCACGCCCTGTACGAACGGTATTTCCCCAAGGGCGGCGCGTCCATTTTCACCTTTGAAATCAAGGGCGGGCAGAAGGAAGCCTGGGCCTTTATCGATCACCTGAAAATCTTCTCCCTCCTGGCCAACGTGGCGGACGTGAAAAGCCTGGTGATCCATCCGGCCTCCACCACCCATTCCCAGCTTTCGGAGGAAGAGCTGCTGGATCAGGGCATCCGCCCCAACACCATCCGCCTGTCCGTCGGCACGGAGCACATCGACGATATCATCGCCGATCTGGAAAACGGGTTCGCCGCCATCGCATGATTCACCGGCAGGCCCCGATCACCGCGCACCAGAATAAACAGGGCGCCCGCTCTCAGGATTTCAAAGAGCGGGCGCCGATGTTTTTTGTTACTGATACGATCTCCCCAGCGTGGTGTTGTCCACGGTGCAGCTACGCAGCGCGGGAATGGGGCTGGGCGCTGTCTCGGCCCGGTAATCCTTGCCCCGGCTGCGGATGGCCCGGTCGATCACCTGATGGCTGGGCACCCCGTCGACGCTGGGGTTCACCATCTGCTGGTAGCGGAAGAAATCGTAATCCCGGGGCAGCATGCTCACGGGCTTGAAGATTTCCTTTTCCGCGGTAAAATCCACCATGTTCAGGGCGGACCGGACGTATTCGATGTTGGGGCTGAAATGCAGCGGCTCCGGGAAATCCCCCTTCGGGATCACCTGCTGCCAGTCCTTCTTTTCAAAGCGCCCCAGCAGGTCGGCGGCGTGGTGCACGTGGGCCACCTCCATGCGGAAGAACATTTCCCACAGCGCCCGGATGTCCGGGTCGGTCTCATCCTCCATGCAGGAATAATAGAGGTACGCCTCGGTATACTCGTGCATCAGCAGGCATTCCAGCCAGGTGGCGGCGGGATCCTTGAGGCTGCCGTACTGGGTGACGTGCTGTTCCTCGATCATGCCGATCTCCTGGTACAGCTTCCGCCCCAGGTCCGTGGTGTACAGGCCGCAGATGTTCATGTAATAGTTCATGGTCTGCTGCTCGGCGGCGGTGATGATGCCCACGGCCAGCTTGTCAAACAGCGGCGCGTCGGGCTTGCCGGGGGCGCACAGGGCGTCGAAGGGAGCGCGGTGCTCCGAAATGGTGGGACGGCCGGGCATGATCTCCGTATAGTCCCCCACCAGCTTTTCGGCATGGATCCCCGCTTCCATTTCCAGCAGGTCGGCATAGCGGTACAGGTGGTCGAAATCCTCCAGCAGGGCGAAATCCAGCGCGGATTTCACCGGCGCGCAGGTGACCCGCTGGGCCAGCATGGCGGTCAGATCCACAGCAAGCTGCTCGTAGCCGATGGTGTGCTCCAGCACCGATTCGTCCAGGGGCTTCAGGCACGCGATCTTTTTTTGCTGCTGCTGTTCCTGGCGGCGGGTCAGGGCCAGCTCCCTGCACAGATCGTTGTTGCCCTCATGCTGCTGGAACTGGTGGGAGAACTTCACGGCCTCGTATTCCGTGCCGTTCATCAGGATCACCCGGGTGCGGGTGTAGGGGTCCACGGTCATTTTGTCGTAGGCCTTCGGGTACATTTTCTGCCAGTCCATGAACTGATCGGCCAAGGGCTCGGGCTTGAGCTGAAACGGATTCACACATCATCGCTCCTTTCATTGTCAGGCTTTAGTCTGGCCCGCGGAAGGAACGGCTATGCGGCAAACGCGGAAAAAGCAAACAAAAAAATGCCCGCCGCGCAAATAAAATGCACGGCGGACGCTTGTTCTGTCAGTCCAGCAGATCATTCATCATGGCGATCTGTTCGTCGTCTCCGGAGAACCAGCGGATCATGGGATCCTCCATATCGTAGTCCGCTTTCAGGGTGATGCCCATGATCAGGCGGGTATCCTTGCCGAAGGTATCCGTCAGGCGAATGGGCTGGCCGAAATCAAAGGCCTGCCCGTCCGTCCCGGCCCGCAGCGCGTCCAGATCGGAATAGAACACCAGGGACTCGGAATGCACCAGGATCCTGTTGGAATTGAGCTGATAGCTCACCGTCTGCCAGCCGTCCTCCACCACCACGGTGGCGGTGCCCACGGTATAGCGGTTGGAGGCGATCAGGGGATACGTATACACCCCGGCTTCCGATACATCCAGCGGCGTCACCCGGTTCCACACCGTCCCGCCGATCAGCTCCCGGGTGGTGGGGCCGAAGGAGGTGATGGTGTTGTTGTAAAGGATGGTGGCGGAGGGCGCTTCCTCGGCCTCTTCCATATCCTCCACCAGGCCGCAGATCACGCACTGATATTCCCTGTGCCCTCGGTCGTCCTCCACCCAATCGAACACGTGGCCCAGGGCCGGCGTTTCCTGCCGGTCCTCCAGAGCGCATTCCGTGCATACGCGCACCAATACGCCCGGCTCTGTACAGGTGGGCTCCTGCAGCGTCAGCACCTTCCAGGAATGGTCTTTTTTCGGGATCTCCCGGGTGATCTCTTCGCCGCAGACGGCGCAGACGGCGTATTCTTCGCCCGCCTCCAGGCAGGTGGCTTCCTTTCTCACCGTCCATCCGTCATCCGGGAAAACATGCTCCTCGTGGGGCGCATCCGTTTCCGGATCCTCCGACGCGGCCGGCTCGTCTTCCGCCGGGACTTCCGCGCCGGGATCGTCCGGCCCGTCTCCGGGCGCCTCTTCCGGCAGCGCCGTATCCCCGGCAGCCGGTTCGCCTTCCGCCGGGATTTCCGCACCGGGATCCTGCACGCTGTCCTGGACGGCCGAAGGCGTCTCCGCGCCCGCCGATTCCTCCGCCGCGGCCCGGGCGGCGCCGAATAACAGCGCCACCGCCAACAGGCAGGCCAGCAAGAATTTCAAACGTTTCGTAATGGTCTCCTCCTGCAATAAAACCGGGCAAAAGCCCGCGTACGTGCGTTTCATTCATCCGGGCGCATTCACGCCCATACATATCATACCATAATCCGTCCTATCTGTCAAACCGCCACAGCCCCCGCTCCGCCTTTCCCGCCGGATCGTTACATGTGTAAAATGCCGCCGTCCCCCCGCAGGGGAACGGCAGCCCAGTCTGTCGAAAAACCCAGGGGATGCATCGAAGGGGCCGCAGCCCCTTCGATTTTCATCCGCAGGCGGCGGCATGTACGTCGCCGAGGAGCAAATGCAATTTGCTTCCTTTATCAATTTCTGGCCGCAAAATGAGCGTTTTCGCTGGCGAAAATGCCATTTTGCAAGAAATTGATGCATCGAAAAAAAGCGGAATCTTTTCTTCCGCTTTTTTACGCAGGGTGTCGAAAACTCTTTTTCGACACCCTGAGCCGCCGTCCCCCCGCAGGGGAACGGCGGCAAGGCCATCCGGCACTTTAGGAATTGCGGTCCACCTGATCCAGCACCTTGAGCTGCACCGTGATTTCCACCCAGTCATAATTCTTGCCCAGCTTGCTGTAATCGATGTAGTTTTCCCGCATCTGCTGCTGCAGGTCCGTATCGCGGTACACCTTCAGCGTCACGGAATCGCCCTCCTGGAAGCCCTTGAGCTTCTCCGTCAGCTCATCGCTGCTGGCGATGATGGCGCCGTCGCATTCCACGATGATATCCCCGGCCTGCAATCCCGCCTTCTCGGCGGGAGAGCCCGCGTCCACGGACCGCACCAGCGCGCCCTGGGGCAGCACGCGGTCAAAATCGCTCACCAGGGTGGTGACCACGACGCCCAGCCGCGGCTTGCCCCGGAGGGGCTCCCGGGCCGCCTGTTCGCCGCCATCTTCCCTGGTTTCGGTTTTCGCGGAAACCGCTTCGCCGTCGTACTCCTTGAGCGCCTGGGCGATCAGGGGCTTCGCCACGTTGATGGGGATGCACATGCCGATGCTTTCAATGCTGGTGGAAAACAGCATGTTGGAAGAATACTTCCGGGCGGGGATGCCCTGCAGCTGGCCCAGGGTGTTGAACATGCCGCCGCCGGAATTGCCGGAATTGATGGCGGCGTCCACCTGGATCATGGTATTGGTCACCGTGGTGCGGCGGCCGTAGCGGTCCAGGGTGCTGTCGGTGATTTGCCGGTCAATGGCGGAAACCACGCCCACCGTCAGCGTCCGGGCGAAATCTTCGCCCAGGGGATTGCCAATGACGATGGCCCATTCGCCCACCTGCAGCTGATCGCTGTCCCCCAGGGGCACGGCGGGCAATTTCAGATCCGGCACCAGCAGCACCGCGATATCCAGATCGGAGTCATAGCACACCACCTGGGCTTCATGCTCGCTCTGGTCCTGGGCGGTGGTCACGGTGACGCGGCTGGAATTCTCCACCACATGATAATTGGTCAGCACGTGGCCGTATTCCGTGATCACCACGCCGCTGCCGGTGCCGCGCAGCACATCCTGGGACCGGGGCTCGCGGCCATAGCCGTAATAATACCCATAACCATAATAGGACGAGGCTGAGGCGTAGTTATTCACGCCCACCACGGAATTGCGCACCTGATTGGCCACCTCGATAAAAGGGCTGGTGATTTGGGCGGGATCCGTTTCGGTGTTCACAACGGCGTTGATCTCCTCTTCCGTCATGCGGCTGCCGTCCGCGCCGGCGGTGACCGCCGTCAATCCGATCATGCCCACAGCCAGTAAAACGGCCACGGCGCTGATGATCCATGAACGCTTTCTCATTCTTCATTCCTCCTTTGATGGCGGCGCTGCCGCCGCCCGGTAATCGTCGTTCTCTTTCTCTCCCGGGGTACGCTCTCAGTATAAACCCCAATTTCAACGAAATTATGAACGAAAAATGAATTTTCGAACGATTTCCAAGCGCTATTACGTAAAGAAAAAATTGATCAGGGAGAACGGCGAGGGCGCTGCCCTCGCGCTCCCGCTGGGGTGTAGGTTACACCCCAAACCCCGCCGGCGGCGGATGCAGCTTGATAGCAGGAAAAAAGCAACTCTCCGCAGCTGCGACAGTGACGTAAAGATCCGTTTCCGGGCAGGCCAGCTCCGCTGGCCGGGCTGTGCGCAAAGCGCACAGCGAAAGCCAGGCAAACGGACCGGAAAATGAATTCATTCATTTTCCGGCCGGTTTTCTGGTTTTTTTAGCCCGGAAACTCACCTGGCGTCTTCCAAAGTTATAGGCGGATATTGTCTGTTTCCTGTTTCAAGCCGGTTCGCCGGAATGGGTGTCCAGAGGGCCCAGGCGGGCCCTTTGGCGCGGGTTTTAGGGCCGCGGAGGCCCTAACGTTTTCCTTCTTGTTTTTAATCCTTTGTGAAACGGCTCTCAGACGGGGGATCGCATCAGACGCCGGTTGCTTTGCGCAGGAAATCCAGGCGCAGGAACGTGGCAAAGCCCAGGCGCTCATACCAGCGCGCCACGCCGGTATAGTGGATATAGGCGGTATCGCAGCCCTGGGTTTTCAGTTCCTCGCAGGCCTTCGCCACCATTTTCAGGCCGATCCCCTGCCGCCGGAAGGCGGGCACCGTGCCCACACAGCCGGGGATGCCCACGTTGTTTTCGCCGGTGGACAGGATGCAGGTGCGTCTCCCCTCCGCGAAGCAAAAGCTGGCGATCTGCCCGTCCTTCACGGCGCAGTACACGTTTTCCGGCCCGGAGAAATACTGCACCCAGTCTTCATCCACCGCCGCCACGGCCTTCTGCAGCGTTTCCGTGTCCCCGTCATACCAGCCGAAGGCCACGTCCGGCGGGCAGGAAAGCCGGGATGCGGGCAGAAGCGCGTTCAAATCCCCCGTCATTTCCTCGCAGCCGCCCACGCGCTCATACCCCCGGCGCTGAAAAAAATCCCGGGCGTCATCCGGCGCGCCGATGAGCAGATGGGAATGATAGCCGCCCACCCAGATTTCCTTTTCCCCGCCGGCGCGGACGGCGTCCTCCGCCTGACGCAGCAGGGCGGTGCCGATGCCCCGGCGCTGCCAGGCGGGATGCACGCACAGCAGCCGCACGGCATCCCCTTTCACCGCGGCGAAGGCCACCGTTTCCCCGTTTTCCCGGTGCTCAAGCACCCGGGCGTCCCCGAGCTCCGCCAGCTGCTCAAACGCCTTCTCCCCCACCGGGATCCGGGGCAGGCAGGCAGAAAAAATTTCATAAAGCTTCATGCGTTTTCTCCTTCATTCCACGCCCGTCAAATCGAAGGGCGGGGTGTACGCCAGGTCGGCAGATTCTTTTTCCTGGGTGTATCCCGTCAGGCCCAGCATTTCAAAATGCCTCAGCACCCGTTCGTATTCCTGATCCGTGATCCTCCTGTCCAGGCCCTTCACCGTACATTCGGGAATGGGCGTATACTGGCGCATCAGGGATACGGGCGTGCCCCGGGGCAGCTGCTCCGCGATGAAATCCAGCGCCCGGCAGCTGTCGCCCGTGCACCCGGGCAGAATCAGATGCCGCACGATCACGCCCCGCAGCATCATGCCGTTCTCGTCGTACCGCGCTTTTCCCGTCTGGCGGCACATTTCCTTCAGCGCCGCCGACGCCACGGCGAAATAATCCGGCGCGCCGGCGCACAGGCCGGACAGGCGCGGGGACACGTGCTTGAGGTCCGGCAGATACACGTCCACCGCGCCCTCCAGCATCTTCAGCGTTTCCACCGTCTCGTAGCCCCCGGTGTTCCATACCACGGGGATGCCGGGGCGGCGGATGCCCAGCGCCTCCAGCACGGCGGGCACGAAGGGCGTGGCGGTCACCAGATTGATATTGTGCGCCCCCTGGTCCTCCAGCCGCGTGAAAATGTCCGAAAGCTGCCGGGGGGTGATTTCCTTCCCCTGCCCCCCGTGGCTGACGGGCCGGTTCTGGCAGTAGGCGCAGCGCAGCGTGCACCCGGAAAAAAAGACCGCGCCGCTGCCGCGTTTTCCCGAAATGCAGGGCTCCTCCCAGAAGTGCAGCGCCGCCCGGGCAACCTTCGGGTTTTCTCCCATTTTGCAAAAGCCCGCCGTGCGGCTCCGGTCCACGCCGCATTTCCGGGGGCAAAGCGTGCAGATCATGGCTTTTTGTTCCTTTGCGCAATGAATTTTTCCGCGTTCACCCGGCGGCCCCGCATGCCGAAATCCTCCTCCGGCACGGTTACATCGCAGAGCAGCAGCCCTTCCTTGTTTATCTGCTTCCGGATTTTCCCGTTCTGATCAAACCAGGCCGTGGGCACGGCGGGGCAGCGGGACAGGGAATTGACGGACAGGATTTGCATCACGTTTTCCGCCGCCCGGGTGCGCAGATGGCCCGTCAGGATCCGCCGCCGCTCCGGGAGGTGCTCCGCGGTATCGCAGAACGGCATGATGCAAAGCTGTATCCCATCGTCAAAGAGCTCCCGAAACAATTCCGGGAACCGCACGTCAAAGCAGATCCGGATGCCGATTTTGATGCCGTCCAGGGTGAATACGCCGTCCCGCTCCCCCGGGGCAAAGTTTTCCGCGTCCCAGCCCCACAGGGCCCGCTTGTCATAGCGGCAGATTTCCTCGCCCTTCTCATCGAAAACCAGCGCGGAATTATACCGCCTGCCGCCGTCGTACACAACGGCGCCCATCAGGATGCAAACGCCTTCTTCCCGGGCCAACGCCGAAACGGCCCGGAGCCCGGCGGCGCATTTTTCTTCCGTAACGCTTTCGATTTGCGTTTCTACGGGCGGATAGCCGGTCAGGGCGCATTCCTGGAAGCACGCCAGATGCGCCCCCTCCTCCGCCGCCGCTTTCACGCCCGTGCGGATGTGGGAAAGGTTTTCTTCCATGTCCCCACCGGCGGCAAAAGGATAACAGGCAATTTTCATTTCTTGGCCTCCCGCAGCTCCTTGGACATGTAAAGCACCAGATCGTCGTCGTTGGTGTAAACGGTATCATAAGGCGTGCAGGGCTTGCCATTGTACCATGCGCCCGAACCGTCCGGAATATAGCCCCGCTTCACGTACATCCTTTGGGCGCTGCCGTAGCCGTTATGCAGTCCCACCGACAGACACACCGTGTCCGCGCGCCCGGCGGCGATCTTCTCCGCCGCGTCCATGAGCTTTGCGCCGATGCCCCGCCGCTGGTACTTCTGCAGCACGCCGAAATCATTGATTTCCGGCCATTCGCGGGAAACAAAGGGCCCTTCCACGGGCTGATTGTACACGTTGATGTAGCCCGCCGGATTGCCCCGGTATTCCGCCGTCAGGGAAACGCATCTCCCTTCCACCCGGTCCTTCAGGTGCTGCTCATATTTTTCCACCGTGGCATGCCACCCCTGGGCAATTTCTTCTTCCGTAAAGATCAGCCCATCAGCAGGCTCCATGTCCCGGATCAATACGTCCTCATCCTGATAGTAGATCATTTTTCTGTTACTCCTGATATCCTGATTTGATCAACAGATTCTAAATAGTATTGAATGGCTTTCCTGGAAGGGGGGACGGGGGCAAACCGTTCTCTATCCTCCAAAGAACGGTTTCCCCCTGCCTCCGCCATTCCTTCCGTCCCGCGTCAGCGCTCCGTTTTTCTCACGCGTTCGCGCCGCCTGCGGCTGGGCTGGTGTTTGTCCACGGGGGCGTCGCCGCGGATGGCGAAGAGCTGATCGCGCAGCTTGGCGGCCTTTTCAAAGTCCAGCTGGGACGCGGCGGTGAGCATCTGATCCTCCAACTGGCGGATCCATTCCTCTTTTTCCTCCCGGTCCATGCCGCCGTCGATCTCCTCGCTTGTCTTGTCCGTGATCTCCAGCAGCGCGCGCACGGCGGTCCGCACCGATTCGGGGGTGATGCCGTTGGCCTCGTTGTAGGCCTCCTGGATGGCCCGGCGGCGGTTGGTTTCGCCGATGGCGGCCATCATGGAATCGGTGGGCGCGTCGGCGTACATGATGACGCGCCCCTCCACGTTCCGGGCGGCGCGGCCGATGGTCTGGATGAGGGAGGTTTCGGAGCGCAGGAAGCCCTCCTTGTCCGCGTCCAGGATGGCCACCAGCGCCACCTCCGGCAGGTCCAGCCCCTCCCGCAGCAAATTGATGCCCACCAGCACGTCGTATTCGCCCATGCGCAGTTCCCTGATCAGCTTGGTGCGCTCCAGGGTCTGGATATCGGAATGCAAATACCTGACGCGGATGCCCAGATCGTCCAGGTAATCGGTGAGCCGCTCCGCCATTTTCTTTGTCAGCGTCGTCACCAGCACCCGTTCGCCTTTTTCCACCACTTTGTGGATCTCCCCCACCAGATCGTCCACCTGGCCGGCGGCGGGGCGCACGATGATCCTGGGGTCCAGCAGGCCCGTGGGGCGGATGATCTGCTCCACGATCTGGCCGGCCCGCTCCCGTTCGTAGGGCCCTGGGGTAGCGGACACGTAGATCACCTGCTTTACCCGGGCGTCGAATTCCTCATAGGTCAGCGGCCGGTTGTCGAAGGCCGAAGGCAGGCGGAAGCCGTACTCCACCAGCATGTTTTTCCGCGCCCGGTCCCCGGCGTACATGGCCCGGATCTGGGGCACGGTGACGTGGCTTTCGTCGATCATCACCAGGAACCCCTTGGGGAAATAATCCAACAGGGAATAGGGCGGATCGCCGGGCTGCCGTCCGTCGAAATACCGGCTGTAATTCTCGATCCCGCTGCAGTAGCCGATCTCCCGCATCATTTCAATGTCGTACCGCGTCCGCTGCCCGATCCGCTGGGCCTCCAGCAGCTTTCCCTCCGCCTCGAATTCCTTTACCCGCGCTTCCATGTCCCTTTCGATCCGGGCGATGTTCTCCTCCCGGTTCTCCACGCTGGTGGCGTAGTGGGTGGCGGGGTACACCGCGGCGTGCTGCACCGTGTGCAGCGCATGGCCGTCCACCACGGAAAACTCGCTGATCCGGTCGATCTCGTCGCCAAAAAACTCCACCCGGACGCCGTTTTCCCTTTGTCCGGCGGGGATCACCTCCACCGTATCCCCCCGAACGCGGAAATTTCCGCGCTCAAACGCCACATCGTTGCGTTCGTACTGGATCTCCACCAGCCGCCGCAGAAGCTCCTGCTGCTCCATGCGCATGCCGGGCCTGAGGGAAATCATCTGCCCTTCGTACTCGCTGGGATCGCCCATGGAATAAATGCAGGAAACGGAGGCTACGATAATCACGTCGTTCCTTTCCTTCAGGGCGGCGGTGGCGCTGTGGCGCAGGCGGTCGATCTCCTCGTTGACGGAGGCGTCCTTTTCAATGTAGGTATCGGAGGAAGGGATGTACGCCTCCGGCTGGTAATAATCGTAATACGAAACGAAATACTCCACCGCGCTGTCCGGGAAAAACGCCCGGAATTCGGCGCACAGCTGGGCCGCCAGCGTCTTATTATGGGCGATCACCAGGGTGGGGCGCTGCACCTTTTCGATGACGGACGCCATGGTAAAGGTCTTGCCCGAGCCCGTCACCCCCAGCAGCACCTGGTACGGGATGCCCGCCTCCACGCCCCGGGACAGGGCTTCGATGGCCTGGGGCTGGTCTCCCCGGGCGGCATACGGCGCCTTCAGCACAAAACGGCCCATGTCAGGTCCTCCCCGCTTTTTTTCAAACAAACAAATGTTTGTGTTCATATTTTACCATAACCGCCGCCCTTTGCCAACAAAAAAATAATGGCTGGCAGCGCCGCGGAATGTCTGCGGCGGCGGGGCGGTATGCTGAAAAAATCTTGCTGGAAGCGGGTTTTCGGCGGGTTTGGCAGCAGAAAGATTTCCTTCCGGCCGGGCACGATAACCGCGAAATCGGGAATTTTCGCGGAGGTGACTGTCCCATGCCGCAGTATGTGATCGCCCATTCGCCGCGTCTGAGCGGGGAAGTGCGGGTGAGTACGTCGAAAAACGCGGTGCTGCCCATCCTGGCGGCGGCGCTGCTGACGCCGGAGGAAACGGTGATCCACGGGATCCCGCGCCTGACGGACGTGGACCATATGGAGCGGATCCTGCGCGCCTGCGGGGCGGAAACGGCCCGGGAGGGCGGCAGCATCCGGGTGCGCGCCCGGGCCGTCCACAGCCCCGGAGACACCGCGGACATGCGCAGCATGCGTGCCAGCGTGCTGATCCTGGGGCCGCTGATGGCCCGGACGGGAGAATGCGCCCTCACCATGCCCGGGGGCTGCGCCATCGGGCAAAGGCCCATCGACCTGCATTTGAAGGGGCTGCAGCGCCTGGGCGCCCGGGTGGACATGGACGGCGGCTGGGCCCAGGTGGCAGGCCGGCTCAAAAGCGCCAATATTTACCTGGATTTTCCCAGCGTGGGCGCCACGGAAAACCTGGTGATGGCCGCGGCGCTGACCCCCGGCGTCACCCGCATCGAAAACGCGGCGAAGGAGCCGGAAATCTTCGATCTGTGCCGCTTCCTGTCCCTGATGGGGGCGCGGATCGCCGGGGCGGGCACGGCCAACATCACGGTGGAAGGGGTGGAAGCGCTCCACGGCGCGGAATATACCCCCATTCCGGACCGGATCGAGGCGGGCACATTGGCCTGCGCCGCGGCGCTCACGGACGGCAGCGTGCTGCTGGCCGGCGCGCGCAGCGATCACATGCGGGCGCTTTTATTCAAGCTGACGGAATCGGGGCTGATCTGCCAGGAGGACGCCCGGGGCCTGCGCCTGCGGGGAAGGGCCCGGCATCCCATGGAGGCCCGCACCTTATCCTACCCCGGCTTCCCCACCGACATGCAGGCGCCCCTGATGGTGGTGGCCACCCAGACCCACGGCCTCAGCGTTTTCCTGGAAACCATTTTTGAAAACCGCTTCATGCACGTGGTGGAGCTCCGCCGCCTGGGCGCGCGGATCCGGGTGGAGGGCCAGCTGGCCCTGATCCAGGGCGGCGTTCCTCTGAACGGCGCCGCCGTCTCCGCCACCGATCTGCGGGCCGCCGCCGCGCTGATGCTGGCCGGGCTGGTGTCCCAGGGCGTCACCCGCCTGAACGACCCCGCCGGCCACCTGATGCGCGGATACGAAGGCCTGGAAGAAAAGCTGTGCGCCCTGGGCGCCGACGCGAAAAAGATCGCCGGCTGACTTTTCCCCTTCCCGTCCGGTTTTTCATTGTTTTTTTCCGGTATTTCCCCTTGACTTTAATGCTTTTATTCGTTAAAGTATCATCAGCCGGCCGCGGCCGGCGGGATTTGAACGCAAGAAGGATGGATGGCTTATGGTGCTCAAGGTACTTATGCTGGTGGTCTTTTTCGGCGTGATGATCGGCATCGGGCTGTACTGCCGGCGCAACGCCACGGACGTGAACGGGTTCGTGCTGGGCGGGCGGAACGTGGGGCCCTGGCTGACGGCGTTCGCCTACGGCACTTCCTATTTTTCCGCGGTCATTTTCGTGGGCTACGCGGGGCAGTTCGGCTGGAAATTCGGCATCGCCGCCACCTGGATCGGCATCGGCAACGCGGTGATCGGGTCGCTGATGGCCTGGGCGGTGCTGGGCAGGCGCACCCGGATCATGACCCAGCATCTGCAAAGCGCCACCATGCCGGATTTCTTCGCCAAGCGCTTTGATTCCCAGTCGCTGAAGATCGTTTCCGCCGTGGTGATCTTCATTTTCCTCATCCCCTACACCGCCAGTCTGTACAACGGCCTGAGCCGCCTGTTTGAAATGGCCTTCGGCGTGCCCTACGTCTGGTGCGTGATCGCCATGTCGGTGCTCACCGCCGTTTACGTGATCGCCGGCGGCTATATGGCCACCGCCATCAACGATTTCATTCAGGGCATCATCATGATCTTCGGCATCATCGCCGTGATCGCGGCGGTGCTGGGCCAGAAGGGCGGCTTCATGGGCGCCCTGGAGGGGCTGGCCGCCGTTTCGGACGAGAGCGTTTCCGCCGCCCCCGGCATCTTCAATTCCTTCTTCGGCCCCGATCCTCTGGGGCTGCTGGGCGTGGTGATCCTCACCTCCCTGGGCACCTGGGGCCTGCCCCAGATGGTGGGCAAATTCTACGCCATCAAGCGGGAAGGCGACATCCACAAGGGCACCATCATTTCCACCGCCTTCGCCGTGATCGTGGCCGGCGGGTGCTATTTCCTGGGTGGCTTCGGCCGGCTGTTCACCGGCGACCCGGGCATCCAGTACAACGCCAAGGGCGGCATCATTTTCGACTCCATCATCCCCGCCATGCTGCAATCCAGCCTGGGGGACCTGCTCATCGCCGTGGTAATCATCCTGGTGCTTTCCGCCTCCATGAGCACGCTTTCCTCCCTGGTGCTCACCTCCTCCTCCACCGTGACGCTGGACCTGCTCAAGGGCCACGCCGTCAAAAAAATGGACGAAAAGAAGCAGCTGCTCACCATGCGGGGGCTGATCGTGGTGTTCATCGCCGTCTCCGCCGTCATCGCCATTATCCAGGTCAAATCCCCCGTGGCCTTCATCGCCCAGGCCATGGGCGTCAGCTGGGGGGCCATGGCCGGCGCGTTCCTGGCGCCCTTCCTCTACGGGCTGTACTGGAAGCGGGCCACGGCCCGGTCCTGCTGGGCGTCCATCCTGTTCTCCAGCATCTTTATGACCGTCGTCATGTTCAACCAGCTGGGCATCCTGACGCTCAATCTCGGGCTGCTCGCCTCTCCCATCAATGCCGGCGCGTTCTGCATGATCGCGGGATTGGTGATTGTGCCGCTGGTGAGCCTGATCAGCAAAGCGCCGGACAAACAGCTGGTGGAGGACGCTTTCTCCTGCTACAGCCAGAAGGTGCTGGTCAAGCAGACCGAAGCCCTGGGCGACGGGGAGTAACGAAAAAAAATGCGGGGGAACCGCTCTTTGCGGGCCAAAGAGCGGTTCCCCCCGCGCCCCCTTCCCAGAAAGCCGGCTTTTTCAGGTTATTGATTCAATATCAGGGCTGCGGCAATAAGCGCGCCGCAGCCCTTTTGCGGGAGAAAAGCCATGATCGTCGATATCCATACCCATGTCTTTCCGGAAAAAATCGCCGCCGCGGCCGTGGACAAGCTGGCCGCCGCCTCCCATACCCATCCCTTTTCCGACGGCACCACCCAAGCTCTGCGCGCCTCCATGCGCGCCGCGGGGGTGGATCTTTCCCTGGCGCTGCCCGTGGCCACCGCTCCCCGCCAGGTGCCCCACATCAACGACGCCGCCCTGCAAATGAACGAACACGCGGCGGAGAGCGGCATCCTCTCCTTCGGCTGCATGCACCCGGATTTCCCGGACTGGCACGCCGAGCTGGGGCGCATCGCCCGGGCGGGCGTCCGGGGCATCAAGCTGCACCCGGCTTATCAGGAGGTGGATTTTGACGACCCCCGCACCCTGCGCATCCTGGACCGCTGCGGCGAACTGGGCCTCGCCGTTTTGACCCACGCGGGGCTGGACGTGGGCCTGCCCGGACATGCGGAGGCCGCGCCGGATAAGATCGCCCGGGCGCTCCGGGCCGTCGGGCCCGTCAGGCTGATCCTGGCCCATATGGGCGGCTGGCGCTGCTGGGCGCAGGCGGAGGCGCTGCTCCGGGATACCGGCGCGTATCTGGATACCTCCTTCTCCCTGGGCCCCATGACGCCCCTGAACGACGGATCCTGCGCTGCCGCCCCCGAAGGGCTTCAGCGCCTGACGGAGAAACAGTTCGTGCAGATGGTCCGCGCATTCGGCCCGGACCGTATCCTTTTCGGCACCGATTCCCCCTGGGAGGACCAGGCCGCCGAGATCGGAAAAATCCGCGCCCTGCCCCTTGCGGACGAAGAAAAGGCCGCCATTCTGGGCGGAAACGCCAGGCGGCTGCTGGGTCTGTGATCGGGGAAAACCAAAAGGGGCGCCGCCCCTTTACAACCCCGCCGGGGTGGGCATCCCACCCCGGACCCCGCCGACTGCGGATACCGCTTCCGTAAAGAACAGCGCCGTTTCCCGCCGTTCCCCGCCTTTACAGCGGCTTTCGGGCACGGCGTCCGCAGGACGCCAAACCGGCGCGCATAAGCGCACCGGTGAAAACAAACGAATGACCCGTGGAGAAGCGCTCGCGTTTCTCCACGGGTCTTCGTTGTTTTCTCAGTGCCCGAAAGCAAACGAGAAAAGCCACAGCCGAGGTCCAGGAGGGGGACCCTCCTGGTTCGGGGGGCCGGGGGGCTGAAGAAGCCCCCCGATCGTCCTTCCGGCGTTTTTACAGTTCGCTCAGTTCCTCCTGATCCACCAGGCGGATCCCCCGGCCCGTCAGGGCGGCGGCGGCTTTATGGTGGCCCGCCACCTTGAAGATCATATAGGCGCTGCCCGCCTGGGCGCCCAGGAAGGCGTACATATACTCCACGTTGGTATTTTCCTCGTTGAGGATAGAGAGCACGTGGCTCAGCCCGCCCGGCACGTCGGGGATCTTCACCGCCAGCACGCTGCTCACCGCGTGGATGAAGCCCGCGTCCTTGAGCACCGTAGTGGTCTTATACAGATCGTCCACGATGATCCGGGCGATGCCGAAATCGCTGGTTTCCGCCAGGGAGAAGGCCCGCATGTCGATCTCGTTTTCCGCCAGCACCCGCGTCAGGTCCGCCAGGGCGCCGGGCTTATTTTCCAGGAACACGGAAATCTGCTTTACACTCATGGCTGCATCCTCCTTAAATCCTGCGTTTGTCGATGACGCGCACGGCCTTGCCCTCGCTGCGGACGATGGATTTGGGCGCTACCAACGTCACCTTGGCGGTGAGGCCCAGCATGGTCCGCAGTCCGGCCACCAGCTCCTTCTGCCGCTTTTCGATCTCGCCCACGCTGTCGGTGAACATTTCGGGGGTCATTTCCACCTGCACGTCCAGGGTGTCGGTATAGTTGACGCGGTCCACAATGATCTGGTAATTGGCGGGATAGCCCTGATTGAGCAGCACGGTTTCGATCTGGCTGGGGAACACGTTCACGCCGCGGATGATGAGCATATCGTCGCTGCGGCCCCGGGGCTTGCTCATCTTCACATGGGTACGCCCGCAGGAGCACTTTTCCCGGCTCAGCACGCAGATATCCCGGGTGCGGTAGCGGATGAGGGGGAAGGCCTGCTTGGTGATGGCGGTGAATACCAGTTCACCCTGCTGCCCCTCGGGCAGCACCTCGCCGGTTTCGGGGTCGATGATCTCGGCGATGAAGTGGTCCTCGTTGATGTGCATGCCGTTCTGGGCGGAGCACTCGAAGGCCACGCCGGGGCCGGAAAGCTCCGTAAGCCCGTAGATATCGTAGGCCTTGATGCCCAGGGTCTTTTCGATATCCCGGCGCATTTCCTCGCTCCAGGCCTCCGCGCCGAAAATGCCCGCCTTAAGCGGGATCTGATCCGGGGTGAGGCCCATTTCCTTCATGCTCTCCCCCAGGTATTCAGCGTAGGAAGGGGTGCAGCAGAGGATGGTGGCGTTCAGGTCCCGGATGAACATGATCTGCCTTTCGGTGTTGCCCGAGGACATGGGCACCGTCATGCAGCCCACCTTCTGGCTGCCGTCATGCAATCCCATGCCGCCGGTGAACAGGCCGTAGCCGTAGCTGACCTGGCACACGTCCTCCTTGGTGGCCCCGGCGGCGGTGAGGGCCCGGGCGCAGCAATCCGACCACAGGTCCACGTCCGCCTGGGAATAGAAGGCCACCACCCGCTTGCCGGTGGTGCCGGAGGTGGAATGGATGCGCACCACCTGGTCCTGGGGCACGCCCAGCAGGCCGTAGGGATAGGCGTCCCTTAAGTCATACTTGCTCAAAAAAGGCAGCTTATGCAGGTCTTCCGTGCCCTTGATATCCTCGGGCGTCAGGCCCTTTTCCTCCATCTTTTTGCGGTAATAGGGCACGCTGTCCCACACGTGGCGCACCTGCTTGACCAGGCGTTCATCCTGCCACTGTTTGATCTGTTCCCTGCTGGCGGTTTCGATTTCCGGCTGAAAATAACGTTCTCCCATCGGTTGCTTCCCTTCTTTCATTTCGTTTTATTTTTTCTTTGAATTGACGTGGATTTTCCCCAGCTCATAGGACGTAAAATCGGCGTACACGCTGTCGCTGACCACGCTGCCGAAGTGCTTTTCCATAAAGGCCGGATCCTTGAAGGCGCGCTTGACGATGGCGTCTTTGCAAAGCCCCAGCAGCACGCCGATCGCAATGCAGCCCAGCGTCAGGTACAGCAGGCGTATCGGCACCACGGGGGTTTGGCCGATCACGATACCCATGCCCACCATCCAGCCGATGATCAGCAGATAGACGAGGGCCATATACACTTTCAGCAGCGGCCCCCGCAGGTTCTGCATTTTCCCGCCGGCGTAGGGCACCTGATCCAAATGACAGGACGGGCAGCGGAGCTTAATGGCCGGGTATTTGAGGTTCGCCGTCCCGGTGGGCAGTAAAAAGCCCTTTTCCCACTGGCCCGCGATCCCCTCCACCTGCTGCTTCCAGTTGGAAGGCAGTTGTTCGCGCAGAAGCTTTTCCGCCATGCCCGCGCCGATTTTTGAGGCGCTCATGGAGGTCGTTACAACGACGTATTGGGATACGGTGTAGCTTTTCCCGCATTTTCCGCAGGCATAGGTGATATCCACGGGAAGCTTATATTCCGCGGAAGCAACGGTTTCAAGGGGCATGCTTTTTCCTCCTTAGGCGTTCTTGCCCAGTTCAAAGGCCTTTTTGTTCATTTCCAGGAATTTGGCGGGCACGATGGCTTCCATGGCCTTCTGCCAGGCCTCCTGCGGCAGATCGAAATAGTGGCTCAGCCGGCCCATCAGCACGATGTTCACGGCCTTGCTGCTGCCGGCCTGCTTGGCCAGGGCCAGGCAGTCCAGCGCGTCCACCTTCGCCCCGGCGGCCTTCATTTTTTCCACCAGATTTTCGGGATACTGCGCCGCGCCCGTCACCACGGGCATGGGGTCGATCTGCTGGGTGGAGGTGACGATCTGCCCGCCGGGCCGGAGGAAGGACACCCAGCGCGCCGCCTCCAGCAGCTCAAAGGACACGATGAAGTCCGCTTCGCCCCTGTCGATGACGGGGGACGCCACCTTGTCGCCGTAGCGCACGTAGGTGACCACGCTGCCGCCCCGCTGGCTCATGCCGTGGACCTCCGAAACCTTCACGTCATACCCCTGCTCCAATAACACCCGGCCAAGCAGCTTGCTGGCCAGCAGGCTGCCCTGGCCGCCCACGCCCACGATCATCACATTTTTCGTTTCCATTGCTCACGCCTCCTTCGCCGTGCTCTCAAAGGCATCCACGCGGCACAGCTGGCTGCACACGCCGCAGCCCACGCACAGCGTTTCGTCCACCCGGGCCTTGCCGTCCTTGATGGAGATGGCCGGGCAGCCGATGCGCATGCAGCTCTTGCAGCCCACGCACTTGCCCGCGTCCACCCGGAGGGGCGGCTTGTGCTTCACATATTTGAGCAGGGCGCAGGGCCGCCGGGAGATGATGACGGACGCCTCGTCCGCCGCCAGCTCCTCCTTCACGGCCTTGTCGCAGGCCGCCAGATCGTAGGGGTCCACCACCCGGACGCGATTGAAGCCCATGGCGCGGCAGAGGCTTTCCAGGTCGATCTTCCCCGCCGGATCGCCCTTGATGTTGTAGCCGGTGGTGGGGTTCTGCTGGTGGCCGGTCATGCCGGTGATGGAATTGTCCAGGATGATCACGGTGGAATTGGACTGGTTGTAGGCGATGTTGGCCAGGCCCGTCATGCCGGAGTGCATGAAGGTGCTGTCGCCGATGACGGCCACGGTCTTATGCTCGCTGTCCGCGCCCCGGGCCTTGTTGAACCCGTGGATGGCGCTGACGGAGGCGCCCATGCAGGCCGTCATTTCAATGGCCGCCAGGGGCGCCACCGCCCCCAGGGTATAGCAGCCGATGTCGCCCAGCACCGTGCACTTATTGCGGTTCAGGGTATAGAACAGGCCCCGGTGGGGGCAGCCGGCGCACATCACCGGCGGCCGGGCGGGCACCTGCTCGCCCAGATCCGGCCCTTGCTGCCGGGGGATGCCCAGCTTATCCCGCACAATATTCTGGCTCAGCTCGCCCAGGGGCGGGAACAGGCTCTTGCCTTCCACGGCCAGGCCCAGCACCCGGCAATGGTTCTCGATGCAGGGGTCCAGCTCCTCCACCACGATCAGGCGCTGCACCTGCGCCGCGAAATCCCGGATCTTCTTTTCCGGCAGGGGCCAGATCATGCCCAGCTTCAGCACGGGATACCTGTCGCCGCAGGCCTCCTTCACGTACTGGTAGCTGGTGGAGGAGGTGATGATGCCGATGCTGCCGTCGCTGCCCGGCTCGATCCGGTTCAGTTCGCTGTTTTCCGCAAACTCGGTCAGCTTTTTCGTCCTCTCCTCCACGATGGGATGGCGGCGGATGGCGTTGCCGGGCATCATGACGTACTTGCCGATGTTCTTTTCATAGGGCTTCACGGGCACGTCCGCCCGGGGAGACGTTTCCACCGCGGACTGGGAGTGGGCGATGCGGGTGCACATTTTTAAGAACACGGGGGTATCGAACTGTTCGGAGATCTCATACGCCTTTTTCGCAAACGCCAGGGCCTCCCCCGCATCCGAGGGCTCCAGCATGGGCACCTTCGACGCCCGGGCGTAATGCCGGGAATCCTGCTCGTTCTGGGAGGAATGCATCCCCGCGTCGTCCGCCACGGCAATGACCATCCCGGCGTTGACCCCGGTGTAGGAAATGGTGAACAGCGGGTCCGCCGCCACGTTGAGGCCCACGTGCTTCATGCCGCAGAAGCTGCGCTTCCCCGCCAGGCTGGCCCCGAAAGCCACCTCCATGGCCACCTTCTCGTTGGGCGCCCATTCGCAGTATACCTCGTCGTATTTGGCCAGCTCCTCGGTGATTTCGGTGCTGGGCGTGCCGGGATAGGAGGACACCACCGCGCACCCCGCTTCATACAGCCCCCGGGCCGCCGCCGCGTTGCCAAGCATCAGTTTTTTCATTTCATTTCTTCTCCCTGTTCTTCTTTGTTCAGCCCCATCCGCAGGATCATTTCCCGCATGGCGCCGCCGGATTCGTTATCCAGGATGTTCCTGCGCACCCGGCTGATGGTGGCGCTGCTGGCCCCCGTCTTTTCCAGGATCTCCAGATACACCTTGTCCTGCATCAGATACGCCGCCACATCGTAGCGCTGCTCCATGCTGCGCAGCTCCGTGGGGGTGCACAGGTCGTCGAAAAACCGTTTGCATTCCTCCGCGTCCCTGAGCTGCACGATGGCCTCGTACAGCGCGTTGCTCCGCTGTTTTTTCGCGTTCCTCGCCATTTTTTTCCGTCCCCCTCTTTTTCCGGGCGTGCCGCGGCTTTGGTTTCGCCTGTATTTTAGCACATTAAAGCGTGTAAGTAAAGCGCGGACGCTGTACTTTTTTAGTACAACGCCCATACAGTCCGCGCCTTGACAAACGCGGCAAAATGCGGTATGCTTCTTTAGCGAATAAAAGCGATAAAGAATATCGCTGGAAACAGAAAGGATGCCGCCGACATGCCCATTACCGACCTGCTGGAAAGAAACAGCAAGCTCTACGGAAACGAAACCGCCCTGGTGGAAATGAACCCCGAGATCCAGGAGGAGCCCCGGGTCACCTGGCGTGAATATGAACTGATCCAGCCCACCACCGCCACCCCCTACCGCCGGGAGATCACCTGGAGCGTATTCGACGAGAAAGCCAACCGGGTGGCGAACCTGCTCATGAGCCGGGGCATCCGCAAGGGGCAGAAGGTGGCCATCCTGCTGATGAACTGCCTGGAATGGCTGCCCATCTACTTCGGCATCCTGAAAACCGGGGCCATCGCGGTGCCCCTGAATTTCCGCTACACCGCCGATGAAATCGAATACTGCCTGCGCCTGGCGGACGCGGACGTGCTTTTCTTCGGCCCGGAATTCATCGGCCGCGTGGAGGACATCGTGCCCAAAATCAGCCGGGAAAAGATCCTCTTCTTCGTGGGGGACAACCGGCCCTCCTTCGCCGAAAGCTACAACGAGGCCGTGGCGAACTGCTCCTCCTCCGCCCCCAAGGTGCTCATCGAGGATACCGACGAGGCCGCCATCTACTATTCCTCCGGCACCACGGGCTTCCCCAAGGCCATATTGCTGGACCATACGGCGCTTTTGCAGTCCGCCCGGATGGAGGCCATGCACCACGAAACCACCCATAACGACGTGTTCCTCTGCATCCCGCCGCTGTACCACACCGGCGCGAAGATGCACTGGTTCGGCTCGCTCTTCACCGGCAGCCGGGCGGTGATCCTCAAGGGCAATAAGCCCAAGGCCATCCTGGACGCGGTGAGCATGGAAAAATGCACCATCGTCTGGCTGCTGGTGCCCTGGGCCCAGGACATCCTGGCGGCCATCGAGCGCGGGGACGTGAAGCTGGAGGACTATCAGCTGTCCCAGTGGCGGCTGATGCACATCGGCGCCCAGCCGGTGCCCCCCTCCCTGATCCGGCACTGGCTGCAGTATTTTCCCCATCATAAGTACGATACCAATTACGGCCTGAGCGAATCCACCGGTCCGGGCTGCGTGCACCTGGGCATGGAAAACGTGCGCAAGGTGGGCGCCATCGGCGTGCCGGGCTTCGGCTGGAAATGCAAGATCGTGGACGAGCAGGATCAGCCCGTTCAGCAGGGCGAGGTAGGCGAATTGTGCGTCCGGGGCCCCGGGGTCATGCGGTGCTATTACCACGATCCCAAGGCCACCGCCGAAACCCTCATCAACGGCTGGCTGCACACCGGCGACATGGCCAAGCAGGACGAGGAAGGCTTCATTTTCCTGGTGGACCGCAAGAAGGACGTCATCATCACCGGCGGCGAAAACCTCTACCCCGTCCAGATCGAGGATTTCCTGGCCTCCAACCCCAAGATCCACGATGTGGCCGTGATCGGCCTGCCCGATCCCCGGCTGGGCGAGATCGCCGCGGCCATCATCCAGGTCAAGGAGGGCATGGAGCTCACCGAGGACGAGGTGAACCGCTTCTGCCTGGATCTGCCCCGCTACAAGCGGCCCCGGAAAATCATTTTCGCCAAAGTGCCCCGCAACCCCACCGGCAAAATCGAAAAGCCCAAGCTGCGCCAGCAGTACTGCGGCGTCCGCCTGGTGGAAGCGCAGAACAACGGATAAAAACAAAAAACAGGGGGAGAACCGTTCTTTGGAGCCCAAAGAACGGTTCTCCCCCTGTACCCCCTTTCCAAGAAAGGCGGCTGTATAAAACAGAAAGGTTTGTTGTAGATTTCCCCAGTGGGTTTTCGGAGGGGGCGCGGGGGGACCGCTTTTGACGTAAAAGCGGTCCCCCCGCATTTTATTACTCTCCGTTCCCTTCCCGTTTATCCCGGTAGATCGCGTGGAGCATGCCGGCGATGTTGAACACTTCCCCCAGGAAGCCGCCCAGGGCGCCCACGCCCACGTGACCGTTGTACAGCAGCCAGGACACCGAATCCACCATTTTGATCCGGCGCAGGGCGATCATATCCGTCTGCACGAAGGCATAGGTGCCGAAAAACGCCCCGATCACGGGGATCAGGCTCCAGAGCGCGTCCGCCGCGGCCGGGCGGTGCAGCGTCAGAAACAGCACGTACGCCCCCACGCAGGAAACGCAGATCACAAAATACAGGTTTTTCCTTTCCGCCCGGGATTTGTTTTCCGCCTTCAGGAAGGAAAGCGAGCGCACCAGGAACACGGCGTTCAGGTAAATGCCCATGCCGCCGCCGGAAAACACATAGCTGCACATGTGAAAACCCGTGGCCGCCGTGTGCAGTAGAAGCAGCGTGCGCTTCTTTCTGGAATGGAAGGCAAGGATATTCAACACCATCCCGATCAGGCTCAGGACGGTGCCGTAGTATTCCCTTTTCAATCAGGCTGCCGCCTTTCCCCGGTTTCAGCCCGGCAGTCCCCGGGACTGACGGTCCATATCCTCCACCACGATATCGTGGATCTCGCCCAGGGTGGCGCAGTATTTCAGCACTTCCCAGGGCTCGTTGGTGTGGAAATGGATCTTGATCAGCTCGTCGTCGCCCACGGCCAGCAGGCAGTCGCCCTTGAGGTTTTCCAGGAAATAATCCCGGATCTCGTCTTCGTCCAGGTCGTGGCCTTCGATGAGCAGCTGGGTATCGTAACGGGGGTCGATCATGGCATATTCCTTCCTTTCGTTCATACAATGGCGATCCGGGTGCGGTTCACCGCGCCGGAAAGGATCTTCTCAATGGGATAGCGGGCGTTGGCGATATACACCTCCACCCCCGTGCGGGCGGAGCGCAGGGCGTATTCCAGCTTCGCCCCGGCGCCGTTGGCCCCGGCCCGGGACGCGCCCACGCAGTGGCCCTGCCAGTCCCGCACCTTCTTTTCCAGGCGCTCCGCGTCCGGCGCCGTGATTTCCCGGACCAGGGTGGCCGGGTCCTGGGGGTCGGCGTAGATGCCCTCGGTGGAGGTGAGCAGGATCAGCTTTTTCGTGCGCACCAGCTCGGCGATCACGGCGGCGGTCTCGTCGTTGTCCACGCACTCCACCACCGGGGTGTCCGGATGGCTGGCCTGCAGGGAGGTCAGTTCCATCTTGCGGTTTTCCTCGTCGCTGACGCAGTCGTTGTAATTGATGATGGGGATGGCCCCCTGCTGCGCCGCCCGCTGCAAAAGGCCAAAGAGGTGCTGCCGCTTCTGGGGGTCGTTGAAATGATTGTGCTCCACCAGCACCTGGCGCACCCCGAATTCCGGGCGGATGAAGCGCCGGTAGGTCTCCATCAGCACGGCCTGGCCCTGGGCGGAATAATCGGTCTTGTTCTGCTCCGGGTCGCCTCCCAGGGCTTTCCCGGTGCGCTTCAAATAATCCAGCCGCCCGATCTCCGTGGCCCCGGAGGACACCAGCAGCATCCCGGGCCTGAGCTCGCTGCTGAGCCGGGCGAAGATATTATAGTCGATATCGTTGTCCTCCCGGCGGATCAGCGCCATGGACCCGATCTTGATCACCAGTTCAATGCCGCCTGTCACCACGATTCCTCCCGTCACAGCGCCGTCCGGATGGCGGAAAGCAGTTCGCCGTATTCCTCAAAGGCGGGCAGTTCCGGGTGATCGCGCTTGATCTGCTCGGTGCTGCGGAAAAGGAACCCCGCCTTGCTGGCCTGGATCATGGCCAGGTCGTTATAGCTGTCCCCGGCGGCGATGGTATCAAAGCCCACGGACTGCAGCGCCCGCACCGTGGCCAGCTTGGATTTGTCCACCCGCATTTTATACCCCGTCACCATGCCGTCCGGCGCCACCTCCAGGGTGTTGCAGAAAATGGTGGGCCAGCCCAGCTTCTTCATCAGGGGCGTGGCGAACTGGGTGAAGGTGTCGCTGAGGATGATCACCTGGGTGATCTCCCGGAGCGCGTCCAGGAATTCCTTCGCCCCCGGCATGGGGTCCACGGTCTCGATGACCTGCCGGATCTCCTTAAGGCCCAGACCGTGGTCCCTGAGGATGCCCAGCCGCCACTTCATCAGCTTATCGTAATCCGGCTCGTCCCGGGTGGTGCGCTTCAGCTCCGGGATCCCGCTGGCCTTTGAAAACGCGATCCAGATCTCCGGCACCAGCACGCCCTCCAGATCCAGGCATACCACGTTCATGCTCTCATCCTCCCCCTTTACATCCCGATGATTGTATCATACCGCCGCCCGTTTTTCAATACCGGGGCCTTGCGCAGGATCCCGGAACATGCTATGATACCCGGGAAAGGAGCGTGGATCCCCATGCTGATCCCCATTCGCGTCGATTCCATGAAAGCCGCGGAGGCGCTGAGCAACGTGTGCAAGCAGTTCCCGCAGGAAATCTTCCTGCGCTCCCATGTATACTGCATCGACCCCAAATCCACCCTGGGCATCCTGGCCATGATGTATTCCGCCCGGGACGGCATGACCCTGGATACCGCCGATATGCCCGATGCGGACGCGGAAAAGCTGCGCGCCGCCCTGCAGGATTTTGTGATCGGATAACCCGGAACGAAAAAGCCCCGCCGCCTGAATAAAACCAGACGGCGGGGGTTTTCCGCATCAGGAAGCATGCTTCCTCAGTTCCTTTTCCAGCGCGTCCGCGTACCGCTGCACCGTGGGGCCCAGCCCCTTCAGCCACTGCTTCACATCGTCCCTGTCCTTGTACGCCATGGGCTCCCGCCTGACCGCCAGGGCTTTCCGCAGAGGCTCTTCCTCCTCAAAGATGTGTTCCTTCAGCGCCCAGACGCCGGCGCCCGTTTTTGATATGACGCCGCCGTGCCTTAAGGTATAGATGCACCTGGCAATATCCAGCAGCCATCCGCAGGAATAAAGGCTCTCGTTCGTCCGGACGGCGCAGCGGCGAACGGTATCGTAATGCCGCCTGACCGCTTTCTCCATTTCCTCCGCAGTCGGCGCGGCAAAAATGCTCCTGTCCCCGTCGCCGCAGACGCACCGCCCGTACTTCGCCAGCTCAAAGGCGGAAAACGCATCCTGCGCGTAGCGGTCGGTGATCCGCTGGCCGCTGGTGCCCCAATAAACCAGCCGGGTAAAGGAAGCCGTCCGGTATTCGGCTTCGTCGGCGATAATCCCTTCAAAGGCCCGGTAATACCGGTTTTCCGGCTCTTCCTCCGTCATGGCCTGCCGCAGCGTCAGCAGTGCGCCGGCCTGATCGGGCGTGATCCGCCCCTCCGTAAGGACCAGCAGATCAATGTCGCTCCAGCCGGGCCGGAAATCCTCCAGCGCCACGCTGCCGTACAGCCAGGCGCTCCGTATCTTTCCGTCCAGGATGCGGGAGATCCTGGCCGTCATTTTTTCGATGGACTGCTTCATCTGATCTTTGCTTCCTTTTCGGCCGGCGCGTCACTCATGCTTCATGGTCAGCAGATGGATCTGGGGTCTGGCCCCCAGCCGCACCGGCAGCACCGACGTGCCCACCCCGTTGCTCACCAGGATATCCGCTCCGTTTTCGCGGTACCAGCCGGAGCGGTAACGGTCCCCCAGGTCGCTGGAGGAATGCAGGCTGTGGCCGAACAGGGCCACCTGGCCCCCGTGGGTGTGCCCGCACAGGGCCAGGCGGTAAAACGGCCCGCCGGGGGCTTCGTACGTCTGCGGCAGGATGTCCGGCGTGTGGGGCACGAACACCGTAAAGTCCGCCCCGGCGGACAGCCGTTCCGCTTTTTTCAGGTCCGGGAATCCGTTATAGTAATCGTCCACCCCGGCGAAGGCGACGGTCTGCCCGTCCTTGGTAAGCGTCCACACGTCGTTCACCAGGGGGATCACGCCGTTCTCCCGCATGGCCGCCGTCAGCTTATTCAGGTTTTCTTCCGGCAGCGTGCGGTCGTGGTTCCCCACCACGGCGGCCACCCCCAGCCGGGCCTTGAAATCGGGATGCAGCGCAAAGAAGGCGATGGCGCCGTCCGAATCCTCGCCGTAATCCCCGCCCAGCAATATCACGTCCGCTTCCAGCGCGTTCACCCGCTCCGCCAGCCGGCGCACCCTTTTTTCCGGGAACAGCGCGCCGTAATGAATGTCGGACAGGAACACGAGCTTCAGCCCGTCGAAGGCCTCCGGCCATTCGGGGAACGCGCAGGTTTCCCCGACGGTATCCAGCTGCGCCGCCAGATACAGGGGATAAAACAGCGCGCAGCCCGCCGGCAGCAGCATCAGCAGTTTGCCGGGCCAGCCGGTTTTATGGGCCCGTTTCCTGATCCTTTTTCCCACGCGCTCTCCCTCCGCTCCGCCGTTTTTTTCATTGTATCATATTCGCCCCGCCGGCGCAAATTCCCCCTTTCTTCATTGACACGCCCGCCGCCGCCGTTTATAATGAAACCGATCAACAGCAAGGAGGTCTTTTTTATGCGCGTACTGCTTACCGGCGGCGCCGGTTATATCGGCTCCCACACCGCCCTGGCTTTGCTAAACGCCGGGTACGACGTGGCGGTTTTGGATAACCTGAGCAATTCCAGCCCCGAAGCCCTCAGGCGGGTGGAAGCGCTGACGGGGAAAAAGGCCCCCCTGATCATCGGCGACTGCACGGACGAAGACACCGTAAAGGCCGTGTTTGAAAACCACGGCCCCATCGGCGCGGTGATCCACTTTGCCGGGCTCAAGGCCGTAGGCGAATCCGTGGAAAAGCCCCTGGACTATTATCAGAACAACCTGGACGCCACCATGACGCTGTGCCGGGTGATGCCGGAATACGGCTGCCGGGCGCTGGTGTTTTCCTCCTCCGCCACGGTGTACGGCGTCACCCAGGAAATGCCCCTGCGGGAGGATTTCCCCACCGGCTGCACCAACCCCTACGGCTGGACCAAGTGGATCAGCGAACGGATATTGACGGACGTTGCCAAGGCGGACCCCTCCCGTTCCTTCGTGCTGCTGCGGTATTTCAACCCCATCGGCGCCCATGAAAGCGGCCGCATCGGGGAAGACCCCGCCGGCATCCCCAACAACCTGATGCCCTATATCTGCCAGGTGGCCTCCGGGAAGCTCGATCACCTGCGGGTGTTCGGAAACGACTATCCCACCCGGGACGGCACCGGGGAAAGGGATTACATCCACGTGATGGACCTGGCGGAGGGCCATCTGGCGGCGCTGGATTACGCCCTGAAAAACAGCGGCGTCCAGGTCTTCAATCTGGGCACCGGCACCCCTTACAGCGTGCTGGACATCGTGCGCGCATTCGAAGACGCCAACGGCCTTTCGATCCCCTACGAGATCACCCCCCGCCGCCCCGGCGACATCGCCGTGTGCTACGCCGACGCCTCCCGGGCGAAGGACATCCTGCACTGGCAGGCGAAAAGGGATCTTAAGCAGATGTGCCGCGACGCCTGGAACTGGCAAAAGCAGAATCCCCGGGGATACGGCGATCAGTAAACGCGGAATTACATACAAAAACAGGCCCGCGCTTTTCAGCGCCGGCCTGTTCTTCGTCGTATCCCAAAGTGCCGCTGCCCTCTATTTTTTCACCCGCTATGTTAAGCAGGCCGGTGCCCAGCGGAAGCTTCTGCCGTCCCCTGGCGTGCATGGCACGGGGGCATGACATCCGACGACCTGTCCCGGGTTCCGTTTTATGAAATGTGGGTAAAAACAGAACGCTGGCGAACACCCCAGGATGCTTCAACGGTATTATTATATGCGCCCCGCCGCGTCTTGTCAAGTCGGAAACGGGGCGTTTTTTTCCGTTTCCGCCATTTTTCTTCCTTCCGTCAGGGCGCGCACCCGGCCGGCGTACAGATCGCACAGCTCCCGGGCGAATTCCGTGTCCCCCGCCTCGGCGGTAATCCGCACCACGCCCCGGTGGGCGTCCGCCGCCACGGTGGCAAACCCCCGGGGATGGGAGAAGCGCACGCCCTCCCCCAGCACATGGGGCGTCTGCGCGGTCTGCCACAACTGCCGCACCACCCGGCCCTTGTCCTCCGTCCGGCAGGGGATCTCCCGGGTGACCAGATGGGTCCTGGGCGTTTCCGCCATCCACGCATCCAGGCTTTTTTCCCGAAGGAAGCGGCAGATCAGCAGCATCGAGGCCAATCCGTCCTCCGACGCCGTGCGCTGCCGGGCGCAGGCGTCGCTTCCGTCCGGCGGCTGCAGGGCTGAAATTTCCTCCGCCGCCCGGGGCGTGCCCGGCAGATCGTACAGTCTCCCCTGCTCCCGGTGAAGCAGCAGCAGCCTGAGCAGCGCCGTCTGCTCCGGGGCGTACACCCTGTCCCGGGTGAAAAGGGACACGCTCTCCCCGTCCGGCGTCAGCAGGAAGCCGGTTTCCCCCGGCTCCGGCAGGGGCGTCCCTTCCGCCGTGCGCACCTGGGTTACGCCCATGCGCCGCAGCGCTTCCGCCGCCAGGCGCCGCAGGGGCCCGCTGACGCAGCACACCAGCACCGGCAGCGCCGTTTCCCGTCCCGCGTCCCCCGGCAGCAGGGCGGAAAGGTACACCGCCTCCGCCCCGGACAGATGGGTCACTTCTCCCGATCCGTCGAACGCCGGAGGCAGATCCTGCCGCAGCACGCAGGCGCTGACGGCGCTCTGCTGCCGGGCGGACAGGGCCCTTCCCTGACGGTCGGCAAAGCGCAGCGCGCCGCCCCCGGCATAGGCGCCGCACTCCAGCCGAAGCGCTCGGATCAGGGTGCGCAGCATGGGCCAGCTCA
>JAILBG010000105.1:0-39156 GCA_024681215.1 Clostridiales bacterium | reverse complement strand
TCGACATGCACCGTCTGACCAAAGCTTTCTGCATTTGGTAGCAGTGTTTGTTCGTAATCCTGCAATGCTTCTTCAATGGTTCTTGCTTTTTGAGGTAATACCTGTTTGATTTCCGGTCTGTTTGCTTTTTCAAAATAGGTTCTCACCGAATCAGCGGTTCGTTTTTCCAATGTGATAAACATACTTACGCCTCGATAAACTGCGATTTGTCACTCTAATCCTAACATGAAAAGCGTAAAAAGAAAAGGGTGCAATGATGCACCGGATCGGTGATCCTGCATTCCTGCGAATCGATCGCCCAAAATAGAAAGATAGACAGAATGAGAAAACGTGAATTGGATTCCTCCTGTCCCAGTCGCCTTTCGCGGAGGGGGGTCGGGGGGAAACCGCTCTTGGGGAAGCAAAGAGCGGTTTCCCCCAGTAAGTTCCTCTTTCTATCAGATAACAGTATCAGTATTCAAACTCTCCTTCAAACACAAACGTCACTTCCCCGGTGAGGGTGATCCCGCCCTCCGCGCACCGAACGGTCAGGTCGCCCCCGGGCAGCTTCACCACGACATCGCTGTCCGCCGCGCAGTACCCGCAGCGCACGGCGGCCGCCGCCGCGGCGCAGGCCCCGGTGCCGCAGGCCAGCGTTTCGCCGTTGCCCCGCTCCCACACCCGGAGGCGGAGGGTATTGCGGTTGATCACCCGCACGAATTCCGTGTTCACCCGCTGGGGGAAGCAATCGGCGTACTCGAACCGGGGGCCCAGGGCGTTCAGATCCAGGGCGTCGATGCCGTCCAGGAACACCACGCAGTGGGGATTGCCCACGGACACGCAGGTGGCGGCGTAGGTTTCCCCGGCGATGGAAAGCGGCGCGTTCACCACTTCCGCCCGGTCCGAAACCACGGGCACCCGGGCGGCGGCAAAATCCGCCCTGCCCATGGCCGCGGAAACGGAATTCACCTTGCCGTCCCGGAGGTACACCTTCAGATGGTGCACGCTGTCGCCCATTTCGATGGACAGGTATTCGCTGCGCACATAGCCCTTGTCGTAAAGATATTTCGCCACGCAGCGCAAATTGTTCCCCGCCATGCGGCCCTCGCTGCCGTCCTTGTTGAAGGAACGGATGCGGGCGTCGGCCTTCCCGGATTTTTCCAGCAGCACGATGCCGTCCCCGCCGATGCCGTAGTGGGGGGCGCACAGCTGCACGCAGAGGGATTCGGGGCAGGTGATGGCCCCGTCGAAATTCTCGATGAAAATGTAATCGTTGCCGCAGGACTGCATTTTGGCGAAGCGGATGCGGCTGCGCCAGGCCCGCATGTGGTTGATATCGATGAGCTCGGTGTTCTGCCCGGTGTAGCGGCTGGCCATGATGTCCGCCAGGGCCCCGGCGGTATCCAGGGAGGTGAGGCAGGGGATGGACAGGCGCATAGCCCGGCGGTGCAGCGCCGTGTAATCCCCCACGGTGGCGTCCTTCACCGCGCCGGTGTATACGATGTAATGGATGTCCCCCCGGTCCATAAGATCGGTGATCTCGTCGCTTTCCGCGGCGTTCCTCACCGCCGTCACCGGCACGCCCAGGCTTTCGATGGCCGCGGCGGTGCCGGAGGTGGCGTACAGGCGCAGCCCCAGATCGAAGAAGCGCTTCGCCAGGGAAATGACCTCCTGGTAATCGCTCTCCTCCACGCTGATGAGCACCCCGGTCTTCCCCTTGCTGTGGGGGCCGGGCACGGCGAAGCCCGCCGCCGTCAGGCCCTTGAACAGCGCCTCCGGCAGCGTTTTCCCGATACCCAGCACCTCGCCCGTGGATTTCATTTCCGGGCCCAGGATGCTGTTGGCGTCGCTGAGCTTTTCAAAGGAGAACACCGGCACCTTCACCGCGCAGTAGGGCGGCGTGCGGTACAGCCCCGTGCCGAAGTGCAATTCCGCCAGCTTCTCCCCCAGCATCACCCGGGAGGCGATGTCCGCCATGGGCACCTTCGTCACCTTGCTGATGTAGGGCACGGTGCGGCTGGCCCGGGGGTTCACCTCGATCACGTACAGCTCGTTGTTGTAGATCAGATACTGGATGTTCACCAGCCCCTTGGTGCCCAGGGCCAGCGCCAGCTTCCGGGAGCAATCGCAGATCTTTTCCAGAAAAACGTCGTTCAGGTTATAGGGCGGATACACGGCAATGGAATCCCCGGAATGGACCCCGGCCCGCTCGATGTGCTCCATGATGCCGGGGATCAGCACGTCCTCCCCGTCGGAGATCACATCCACCTCCAATTCGATCCCGGGCAGGTACTGGTCGATGAGCACCGGGTTTTCGATGCCCCCGGCCAGAATCTTTTCCATGTAGGCCTTCGTCTGCCCGTCGCTGCGGGAGATGGTCATGTTCTGGCCGCAGATCACGTAGGAGGGCCGCAGCAGCACGGGGTAGCCCAGCTCCTCCGCGGCGGAAAGGGCTTCCGCCAGGGTCCTGACGCTCTTTCCCCGGGGCCGGCGGATATGGAACTGCTCCAGCAGCGCGTCGAAGCGCTCCCGGTCCTCCGCTATGTCGATGGAAGCGGCGCTGGTGCCCAGGATGGGCACGCCCCGGCCGTCCAGGAATTTGGTGAGCTTAATGGCCGTCTGCCCCCCGAAGGCCACCACCACGCCGATGGGCTTTTCCACGGCGATGATGTTCATCACGTCCTCGGGGCACAGGGGCTCGAAATACAGCCGGTCGGCGGTGTCGTAGTCGGTGGAGACGGTTTCGGGGTTGTTGTTGACGATCACCACGTCGTAGCCCATTTCCCGGAGGGTCCACACGCAGTGGACGGAGCTGTAATCGAATTCGATGCCCTGGCCGATGCGGATGGGCCCGCTGCCCAGCACCATGACCACCGGCCGCCCGCTGCGTTCGAGGGCCCGGGATTCGCAGCTTTCATCCGTGCAGGAATAGAAGTAGGGCGTTTCGGCGGCGAACTCCGCCCCGCAGGTATCCACCATTTTGTAGGACATCGTCCAGCCGGGCAGGGCTTCCGCCCCGGTCAGGCGCCGGATGGCGGCGTCGGGATAGCCCAGGCGCTTCGCCCGGGGGTAGTTTTCCCCGGCGGGGCCTTCCTTCTGCAGCTTTTTCTCAAAGGCCGCCAGGCCCTCCAGCTTGTGCAGGAACCACCGGTCGATCTTCGTGATCTCAAAGATTTCGTCCACGGAAACGCCGTTTTTCAGCGCCTCGAACACCGTGAACAGCCGCCGGTCGTCCTGGGCCGCCAGGCGCTCCAGCACGGGGGCGGCGGAGAGGGGCGGCGCGTTCAGGGTGTCCAGGCTGATTTCCGCGCCCCGCACGGCCTTCATCAGCGCCTCTTCAAAGCTCTGCCCGATGGCCATGACCTCCCCCGTGGCCTTCATCTGGGTGCCCAGGCGGCGGGAGGAGCCGGAAAATTTATCGAAGGGCCATTTGGGGAATTTCACCACCACGTAATCCAGCGCCGGTTCAAAGCAGGCGCAGGTTTTGCCGGTGATGTCGTTGGGGATCTCGTCCAGGGAATAGCCCAGGGCGATGCGGGTGGTGATCTTGGCGATGGGATAGCCCGTCGCCTTGCTGGCCAGGGCGGAGGAACGGCTCACCCGGGGGTTCACCTCGATCACCGCGTATTCAAAGGAATCCGGGTTCAGGGCAAACTGGCAGTTGCACCCCCCCACGATGCCGATGGCCGTGATCATATCCAGCGCCGCGGAGCGCAGCATCTGGTATTCCTTATCGGACAGCGTCAGCGCCGGGGCCACCACCACGCTGTCCCCGGTGTGCACCCCCACCGGGTCCACGTTTTCCATGGAGCAGACGGCGATCACGTTGCCCAGGGCGTCCCGCATGGTTTCAAATTCGATTTCCTTCCAGCCGGAAATGCACTTTTCCACCAGGATCTGGGTAATGGGCGAGGCGTCCAGCCCCGCCTGGGCGATGACGCGCATTTCGTTTTCGTCCTGGGCGATGCCCCCGCCGCTGCCCCCCAGGGTATAGGCGGGCCGCACGATGACGGGATAGCCGATGTCCCGGGCGGCGCGCAGGGCGTCCTGCAGCGTTTCCGCGATCTCGCTGGGCACGCAGGGCTGGCCGATCCGGCGCATGGTATCCCGGAATTTTTCCCGGTCCTCGGCCCTTTCGATGGCCTCGATGGGCGAGCCCAGCAGCCGCACGCCGTACTGCTGCAATGTGCCGTCCCGGCTCAGCTGCATGGCCAGCGTCAGGGCCGTCTGGCCTCCCAGCCCCGCCAGCAGCCCGTCCGGCCGCTCCTTTTCGATGATCCGCCGCACGGTTTCCGCGTTCAGCGGTTCCAGATAGATTTCGTCCGCCAGGTGCTGATCCGTCATGATGGTGGCGGGGTTGGAGTTCACCAGCACCACGTTGATCCCTTCCTGCCTCAGCACCCGGCAGGCCTGGGCGCCGGCGTAATCGAATTCCGCCGCCTGGTCGATCACGATGGGGCCGGAGCCGATCACCAGCACCTTGCGTATGGTCAGATCCTTAGGCATCCATCGTCCCTCCCATCATGGAAATGAACCGGTCGAACAGGAAGCCCGTATCCTTGGGGCCGGCGCAGGCCTCGGGATGGAACTGCACGGTGAAGCAGTTCAGGCCGGGATAGGATACGCCCTCGCAGCTGCCGTCGTTAGCATTGATAAAGGTCTCCTCGCCTTTCCCGCTCACGCTTTTTGCCACCACGGCGTACCCGTGGTTCTGGGAGGTGATCCAGGTGCGGCCGGTTTTCAGATCCTTCACCGGCTGGTTTCCGCCCCGGTGGCCGTATTTCAGCTTCACCGTATCGCCCCCCAGGGCCAGCGCCGCCAGCTGATGCCCCAGGCAGATGCCGAATATCGGCTTCTGCCCCAGCAGCTTTCTGATCTCCGCGATGCAGCCCGTATTTTCCTTGGGATCCCCGGGACCGTTGGACAGCATGATCCCGTCGGGATCGCCGGAAAGCACTTCCTCCGCCTTCGTATCCGCCGGCCACACCGTGACCGTGCAGCCCCGCTTCTGCAGGGAACGGACGATGTTCCTTTTCGCCCCGTAATCCATCAGCGCCACCCGGTATTTTTCTTTCCCTTCCGCCGGATGCACCGCCTTTTCCCCGCAGGTGACGGAGGCGACGGCGTTTTCCACCCGGAACGCCCGGAGGGCCGAAAGATCGGCGGGCACGGCGTCGCAGAGCATGGCGTTCATCACGCCCTCCTCCCGGGTGATCCGCACGATCTCCCGGGTGTCCACCCCGCACAGGCCGGGGATGCCCCGGGCCGTGAGGTAATCGTTCAGGGCGTACTGGCTGCGGAAATTGGAGGGCGCATCGCATAACTCCCGCACAATATAGCCAAACAGCGCGCTTTTCCCCTCAAAATCCTCCTCGATCACCCCGTAGTTGCCGATCAGGGGAAAGGTGTGGGTGACGATCTGGCCGTAATAGCTCGGGTCCGTCAGCGTCTCCAGATAGCCTTCCATCCCCGTGGTGAATACCAATTCCCCCACCCGGTCGACGGGCGCGCCGATGCGCTTTCCCTCAAAGATCCTGCCGTTCTGCAGCACCAGATAGGCCATGATGCCTCCCCCGCCGGTTTCCACGGCGTTTCGCTTGCTGTTTGCTCATGCACAATCGTGCATGTTTATGCACATTATACCCATCAAAATCCCTTCTGTCAAGGGCTTTTCCCTGGGATCCGCGCATACCGGATGAAAAAATACACAAAAAAGGGAGGGGGTTCCCTCCCTGCGGATCATTTCAGCAGCTGCCAGGATTGGAACTGGATCTCCCCATCGAACACGAAATACAGATCCTCCGTGCCCGTCAGGGTGAAAGGAACGGTGAACGCCGTGCTCAACTCCGTGCCCGCCGGGATCTGCACCCGGGCGGCAATCTCGCCGGAGAGGCTGTTGGAAACCAGCAGTTCCCCGCCCTCCCGGGAGCCGGCCACCACCCGGAGCTGCTTTGCGTCCTCCCCGATAGCCGCCTGGGCCACCTTGATCCAGCTGCCCCGGCCGCCTTCCACGAAGCGCACGCCATTGAGCACCTTCACGGCGATCCCCGCCTGGTTGGCCTGGGTGGCGGCGGACACCTCCTGATACGGATCGAGGGGCTTGAGCTGGGCGACCCCCTTCATGGTGCCCACCACCTGCCGGAAGGTGCCGTCCTCGTTCAGGGTGATATTATCAATCTGGGGGCTGCGGTAATTGCCGGTGATGCCCATGGCCTTTTCCACAGGCCGGGCGTGATAGAACAGATAATACTCCCCGTTCAGGCAGGCGATGGAATGATGGTTGTTGCCGTAAAGCCCGAAGAACCGCCCCTCGTTGGGAAACAGCTCGCCCCGGTAGGTATACGGCCCCATAGGATCGTCCGCGGTCATATACTGGATGGCCCCGTCGGTAAGATGCAGGGCGTTCCCCCGGGTCTGCCAGTTGGAGCAGTAGGAATACACATACTGCCCGTTGATCTTGTTGATGCCAGAATCCTCGAACAGCCAGGGCACGTCCAGGGCGACGGGATCGCAGGCCAGGGAGATCATATCGTCCCCCAGCCGCACGATGCGCCCGGTGCCCGGGGCGGCCTGCTTCCCCTCCGGCACGCCGCCGCCGAAGGCCAGATAGCCCGTGCCGTCGTCGTCCACCATCACCGCCGGATCGAACAGCCAGGTGACGTCGGCGCAGTTGGGGGTGGCGCGGCTGATGAGCAGGCCCTTCAGGGGGTCCTCCCAGGGGCCGGTGGGACTGTCCGCGGTAAGCACGCCGATGCCGTTGCCGCCGTTGCAGTAGTACAGGAAGAATTTCTCCTGCCCATCGATCTGTTTATGCGCGGCGCAGGGCGCCCAGGAATTGCGCGCCCAGGGGGCCGCCCCGCCGGCGCCCGCCACGGCGATGCGGCCGTGGTCCGTCCAGTTCACCAGATCGTCGGAGGAAATGCAGTTCAGGCACCGGATGCTCCCATACGTGTTCTCCTGCACGTTTCCCAGGCTGTCCCGCTGGATCAGGTCGTCCGTCATGTATACGTACAGCCGCCCGCCGTATTCCATCACCCCGGGATCCGCCCCGAAGCGCTGGGTGTAGAGGGGGTTGTTTTCGCCCTCTTTTTTATAGGATTGCAGCAGCACCAATGGTTCCTCCATGTTTTCTCCTCCCGTCTCCGCCGCCGCGGCCGCCGCCGTCAACAGCAGGCATATCAGTAAGCAGATCGTCCCGCGCCGTTTCATGTCCCCGTCCCCCTTACGCATAGGAATGCAGCCCTTTGAACAGCATATTGACCCCGGCAAAGGTGAACAGCACCAGCAGAAGCGCGATGATCGTCAGCCAGGCCGTCCGCTTGCCCTGCCATTTCATCCGCAGCCGCTGATGCAGGTAAACGGCGTAGAACAGCCAGGTGATCAGGGCCCAGGTCTCCTTGGGATCCCAGCTCCACCACTTGCCCCAGGCCTGCTCCGCCCAGATGGCGCCGGAAAAGATCACCACCGTCAGCAGCAGCATCCCCAGGCAGATGAGCCGATAGCCCAGATAATCCGTCATCTGCATCCGGGGGGCGTCCGGCCCTTCTCCCCGCCTGAGGCGCACCAGATACGATACCCCCAGCCCCCCCGAAACCGCGAAGGCGGCATAGGAAACCGCGGCGGAGCCGATGTGCACCGCAAACCAGACGGATCGCAGGGCGTTGGGCAGCTCGCTGATCCGCATGGGCTGGAACGCCGCGTAGCTGAGTATCAGGAAGGCCGCGGGCATGGCCGCCGTCAGAAGCCATTCCTGCTTCAGCCGCCTGTAGAGGATCAGTCCCAGCGCCGCCGCCGCCCAAGCGAAGGCCGAGGCGAATTCAAACTGATTGGCCAGGGGCAGACGCCCCGCCACCGCGCCCCGCCACACCGTATAGCCCGTGTGCAGCAAAAGCGCCCCGAGGAACGTCCAGCGGCCCATCCGGCGGGGGGCGTCCCTTTTCAGCGCCACCCCCGCGAACTGAAATACGGTGGCGAGAAAATACAGCGCCAACGCCGCATAAAACAGGATCTCCATTTACGCACTCTCCTTGTCTTCCAGTGCGGCCCGGAGCGCGATCTCCAGGCCCTGCTGGGATTTGGGGGACACAACGGCGTAGCCCGTATCCGTGATTTTCACGCATACCGGCACGGCGAAGAAGCACAGGTACAGCCCGGCCACCATCAGCGCGAAGCCGGAATACAGCCCGGCGTACAGCCCGGGGCTGACGCCCTTGATCTGCAGCCCCGGATACTCCACGGGATCCAGGAAGGAAAAGGTGATCTCCTTCACGTCCACTTCCTCCCCCGGGAAAACCAGCACCGACGCGGACATGCCATCGACGATGGTGCTCACGTCGTACACCGGATCGGGATAGCTGCCCGCGGCGCGGGTGATCAGGGTATAGTTCCCCTGCTCGTCCTGCAGGTAGCCGGGATAGAGGGCGTTGAAAAACACGCCGTTGCGCCCGTCGATGGACAGGAAGCAGGGCTCGGTAAGGCGCATGACCTCCTCCGCCCCGTTTGCCCGGTTCAGGATCTTTACCTGCCCCGCCGTGCCGTAGGTGAACTGATAGATCTTATTGCCCCCGAACACCAGCGGCTCGTTGACCCGGATCTCCCGCCGCTTTTCCTGTTCCCCGTCCCGGCTCACGGCCCTCAGGTCGCTGGCGTAGTCGATCCTGCCCTGGGCGTCCTCGATGTGGAACCCCAGGCACTCCAGCCGGGTGCCGTCCGCCAGAACGGTGGATTCCCCGGGCATCAGCGTCACGTCGCTTACCGGCGCGGTGAGCACCAGGGAGCCGAAAAGCAGCACCGTCAGGATCGCCAGATGGGTCAGGAACGAGCCGTAAAACCCCGCCCCGTTCCGGAAAAACACGGATTCGCCGTCCCGTTTTTCCTCCCGGAAGCGCCTTTGCGCCAGGAACGCGCGCAGCCGCTCCTTTTCCCCGGGGCCCAGCGGCTTTTCCGATGCGGCGTCCCAGGCGGCCCGGCGCTGCCGCGCCGCCGCCGTGCGCACCCGGGAAAAGCGGATCACGGAGCAGAGGATCAGATTCGCGCACAGCAGGATTTCCAGCGCGTAAAAATACCAGGTATGGAACAGGTCGTCCGCACCCAGGGCCCTGATGAGCCGGGCCTTTTCGGCGCCGTACATGTCCACGTACCCCATGGGCTGCAGGCCCTGGGGGATCAGGCTGCCCGCCAGGGACAAAAACATCAGCAGCACCAGCAGGATCATGCCCAGGGTCATGGACCGGAAAAAACGCAGGATCTTTTTCACTGGCTTCCTCACAGCAGTTTCATTCTGTTTGCCCCAGCGGGCAAAAAACGGGGGGCGCGGAGGGCGCCGCGTTTTTTACGGCCCCTTCCGCCCCCCTGCGCCGGCATCTGCCCGGCCGTCAGTTTTTGAACAGGCCCAGCGCCTCGTCAATCAGCATTTCCGCCTTGTCCAGGCAGTCGTTGTCCAGGCGGGAATTGTGGGCGCCTTCGCTGTTCTCCACGAACACGAAATCCCAGTACCACTGGCCCTTGCGGTTCAGGGCGCGGATCCGGTTCAGTTCCTCCTCCGTGTATTCCCCGGAGGCCACGGCGTCGGCCAGCTTGTTGGTCAGCGTCTCCAGCTTATTGCCGATGGCGACGATGCGCGCCTCCATTTTTTCCTGGATGCCCTGCACGTACGCCGTCAGCTCCATGGCGCCCCGGTGGCAGCCGGCGCAGGTCTTCTGGATGCTCTCGCTCTTGAGCGGGCTCACCCACAGGTGGCTGCGGTAAGCGCTGCCGTCCGCGGCCTGGGCCTTTTCCATGTGGCAGTCCGCGCAGGTGAATTGGCCCTTGTGCACGCTGCCGCTGCCCAGGAAGGTTTCATATTCCGGATGCTGGGCCTTGAGCTGCCGCACGCCGGTGCGGGGATTGGTGTAATCGGCAAAGTCCATGTTCTCGTAGTAGACGTACATATCGTCCGGCGTCATCACGCTCAGCCCCGTGTAGGGCAGCATGGCGGCCTTCGTTTCCGGATCGAAGTAGTATTCCACGTGGCACTGGCCGCAGGAGGCGTCGGCGGCGCTGACATTCCCAAGGTCCGCGCCCATGGCGTCCGACAGATAGGTGTGGGTAATGGTGATCCCCTGGCTGGGATCGTTGGCGTGGCAGGTGTAGCAGCCCAGGCTCTCGTTCACGTTCTGCAGCGCGTCCTCGAAGGGAACGGCATAGGCGCTCACGCCCTGCTCGTTGACCATGTAGGTGAAGTCCGCCGTTTTGCAGGTGAAGCAGTTGGCCAGCTTATGGGGCCGGCCGGTCTCGGTCAGGTCCTGCACGTTGTAGTAGTGCCCCCGGGCGCTGCCGTAATAGGTGTTGAACAGCATGCCTTCGTACACCGTGGCGATCATGGGATATTCCGCCACGTAGTCCGTGACCTCGCTGTTGTCCTGATTGGCGACGTAGCTGGCGTAGACGTCCGGGTAGGTCTGCTCCCACTCCGACGCCGGGATCATTTTGACGCCGGTGCCGCACTCCACCACCGCCGGCCCGTCCGCCAGCGCGGCGCAGGCCGCGCACAGGCACAGCGCCACCAATCCCGCAAGGATGATTTTTTTCATGCGATCGTCCCCTCCCTGTGATCCGGAAACGCCGGCGGAGAAAGGTCTTCCTCCGCCCCGGCTTTCCCATTTTCCGCGCTCCGTCGGCGCCTGCATCCGGTGTTTCCCGTCTATTCGGTTCGCTGGTCCGTTCCTATCCATACCGATTATAGCATGGATCCCGCCGGATGGCAAGGCTCACTTTGCGGCTTTCCGTTTCCGCCTGCGGAGCAGAAAAAGCAAAAGGACCGCGAGCATCACCCCGCACAGCGCCCCGGCGCTGTCGATGAGCACGTCCCCCGCCATGCCCGCCCGGCCGCTGACGTATTTCTGGTGGATCTCGTCCGTCACGGCGTACAGGGCGCTGGAAGCGAAGCCGATGGGGCTTCTGTACGGAACGGGCAGCCAGTGCAGAAGCAGACGCACAAACAGCCCCAGCAGGAAAAATTCCCCGAAGTGGCCGGCTTTGCGCACCCACAGGCTCCAGGCCCGGACCAGCTCATTCTGCCGCTTGGCCGTCAGATCGGAAAACCCGCCGTAAAAAATCTTCAGTAGCCAGCGGGTGATCCGATTGCTGGCATCGCCGGATTCCGCGCCGTTCTGGGCGGAAAACAGAAAAATCATCAGCGCCGTGGCAAGCACCAGCGCGCTGAGAACCATAACGATCAGCCGTTTTTTCACTGCACAGTCCCTTTCCCGCTGAATTCCCGCCGCCTATAATTCGACGCCCGCGCGCGTTTTCCTTTTTTCAATGCGCCGCCTCCTTTTGTTCCCGCGCGTCCGGAGGCGCAAAAAAGCTGCCATGCGTTTTCTTCCTGCATGGCAGCCCGTTTTCTTTATCGGTTTAACCCTTTCCGGGATTCTTTCGGCGGAGGCATCCGGGACGGGCTTTCGGCCCTGCTTTGGCCTGTCGGTTCTTTGCGCGTCCGTCTCTCCGTCTTTCCATCGGTCCAAGGTCGATCCATATTGGTTGCTTCCGGTTCGTTCCTGAAATGTTCCGATGTTCCCTGGTTGGGTCTTCCAGTTTATTCAGTTTTTCCGATCTGGGTTCCTGGGTATTCCGCGGGGGCGTCGCCGTATTTTCCTGGTTGGCCTTCCGGGTGATCCCTTTCTATGATTTCGCTTCTCTGCTGATCTTCTTTTTCGCTCATGCGGTGCCGTTTCAATGCTTCGGCCTTTTTTTCATCAGTCAGATTTCAGCGCGGTTTCCTTTTCTGAATTCCCTGTGGATCGCCCCCGCGTGCCGCTGTGCCTGGCCCATGGGTACCGCCTCCTTTTTCCTTCGCATCCTTGTCCGGATGCCCGTCGGTCGGGAATGTTTCTTTGCTTCTCAGGGTCTTCTTTTCTTCTCTTCCTCTTCTCTTCGCCTGTATCATACCACATCTTTTCCCCCCTGTCAACACATTTATGTCCGATTTGGAAAAATTTTTTCCAGATCGGAAATGCGCGCCCCTGCCCCCATTCCCGGGGCAGACGCTTTACAGAGGGCGGAAAGCCGTGGTATAATGGGATGATCGAATGATGCGCCGCAGGACGGCGTTTGAAAAGCAAGGAGGATTTATTTTCATGGCACGCAATCAATTCGGCGGTTTCGGGGGCGGCCCCAATATTCAGCAGCTGATGCGCCAGGCCCAGAAGATGCAGGAGCAGATGCAGCAGGCCCAGGAAGCGCTGGACCAGCAGGTGTACGAAGCCAGCGCCGGCGGCGGCATGGTGAGCTGCAAGGTCAGCGGCAAGCGCGAGGTGCTGGAACTGACCATCAAGCCCGAGGCCGTGGACCCGGACGACGTGGAAATGCTGCAGGATCTGATCCTGGCGGCGGTGAACGAAGCCCTGCGGGCCGGCGAAAAGAACCGCGAGGACACCCTGGGCAAAATGGCCCCCGCGGGCATGGGCGGGCTGTTCTGATATGACGGAGGGAAACGGCGATCCCATCGCCCGGATGACGCTGGAATTGTCCCGGCTGCCGGGGATCGGGCAGAAAAGCGCCCAGCGGCTGGCCTATCACATCGCGTCCCTGCCGCTGGACCAGGTAAAGGAATTGGCCGCCGCCCTGTGGCAGGGGCGGAAGGCGCTGCGTTTCTGCGCCCGCTGCGGCAATTATTCCCAGGAGGAATACTGCCCCGTCTGCGCCGACGGGGATAGGCACAACGGCCAGATCTGCGTGGTGCGGGACGCCCGAGACGTGGCCGCCATCGAGCGCATGCGGGATTACAAGGGGCTGTACCACGTGCTGGGGGGCACCCTGTCCCCCATGAACGGCGTGGGGCCGGAGGACATCCGCATCAAGGAGCTTCTGCAGCGCCTGTCCGCCGAAACGGTGACGGAGGTCATCCTGGCCACCAACCCGGACATCGAGGGCGAGGCCACCGCGGCCTACATCGCGCGGCTCATCAAGCCCCTGGGCGTGAAGGTCAGCCGCATTTCCTACGGCGTGCCCGTGGGCAGCGATCTGGAATACGCCGACGAGGTCACCCTGGCGAAAGCCATGGAGGGGCGCCGGGAGCTGTGACGGCCCCGCTATCATACCGAAGGAAAGACGATCATCATGCTACATTTCTACCACGGGGTCATGGGCTCCAGCAAAACGGCCATGCTGCTGATGCAGCGCTATAACTACCTGCAGCTGGGCTTCCGGGTGGCGCTGGTGAAGCCCGCCATCGACACGCGCATTTCCGCCAACACCGTGTATTCCCGGGTGGGGCTGCAGGCGGAGGCGGACATCGTGCTGGAAAGCGGCCACAGCGTGCGCGAGCAGCTCAACTGGCTGGCGGTGCAGCACGCCCATTCCGATTTTCAGTATGTGTTCGTGGACGAGGCCCAGTTCCTTTCCGAAGCCCAGGTGCAGGAAATGGCGGACATGGCGGACGATCTGGAAATCATCTGCTACGGCCTGAAAACCGATTTCATGGGCAATTTCTTCCCTGGCTCCGCGGCGCTGCTGCGGCTTTCGGAGGATATCCGGGAGGTGCCCGGCTCCCTGTGCTGGTGCGGCAAAAAGGCCACCATGAACACCCGGGTGGACGGCAAGGGCCGGGTGATCAAGCACGGCGAGCAGGTGCTCATCGACAATCAGGACGAGATCCGGTATATCGGATTGTGCTATCAGCATTGGCGGGAGGGAAAATCCCATGGCTGAATGGCTGCAGAACAGCGCGGGGCTGCTGGCCCTGCTGGCCCTGACCGTTTCCGCGGCGGGGCTGATTTTTCTTCTGCTGATTTTTGCCCGGCAGAAGCGCGCCGCCCGGCGGACGGACAAGAAGCTGGAGGGCGTCAGCCGCCGCCTGGAGGACGCGGGCCGGGCGATGGTGGACCGGGCGGAGTTTTCCGCCTCCACGGAGGCCCAGTCCGCCAGGCTCCTGCAGGCCATGGAGGAGCGCAGCCGGGACGAGGCCATGCGCCTGTCCCAGCTTTCCGCCCGGCTGGACGCCTTCGGCGACAGCCAGGAAGCCCGGCTGCACCGCATTTCCTCCGCCCTGGACGAAAAACTGACCCAGAACGAGGGCCGCATCGAACGGATGCGGGAAACCCTGAGCCAAAGCGTGACGAAGCTGCAGGAGGACAACGCCCGAAAGCTGGAGGAAATGCGGCTGACGGTGGATGAAAAGCTCCACGCCACCCTGGACAAGCGCCTGAACGAGAGCTTTTCCCTGGTGAACGAGCGGCTGGAGCAGGTGTACAAGGGCCTGGGCGAAATGCAGACCCTGGCCAGCGGCGTGGGCGATCTGAAAAAGGTGCTCACCAACGTAAAGACCCGGGGCGTCTGGGGGGAAATGCAGCTGGGCGCGCTGCTGGCCCAGATCCTGTCCCCCGGCCAGTACGACGAAAACGTGGCCGTGGTGCCCACCTCCTCCCAGCGGGTGGAATTCGCCGTGAAGCTCCCCGGCCAGGGAGAGGGCACGGTGTACCTGCCCATCGACAGCAAATTCCCCATCGAGGATTACGAACGGCTGCTGGCCGCCTACGATATCGGCGACCCGGCGGTGATCTCCGCCGCCTCGGGGGCGCTGCAGACGGCGCTGAAGATCGAGGCCAAACGCATCGCGGAAAAATACATCGTCCCGCCCTACACCACGGATTTTGCCGTCATGTTCCTGCCCATCGAGGGGCTGTACGCGGAAGCCCTCCGCGCCCGGGGGCTGGCGGAGGAGCTGCAGGAAAAGCTGCGCATCGTCATCGCCGGGCCCACCACCCTCAGCGCCCTGCTCACCAGTTTGCAGGTGGGCTTCCGCACCCTGGCCATCGAAAAGCGCACCGACGAGGTGTGGAAGCTGCTCAGCGCGGTGAAAACGGATTTCGGTAAGTTCGGGGACCTGCTGGAGGCCACGGAAAAGAAGCTGCAGGCCGCCGCCCAGTCCATCGAGACCGCCCGGGGCAAGACCCGCACCATCCAGCGCCGGCTGCGCCAGGTGGAAGGCCTGGAAGGGCCGAACGCCCAGGAGGAGCAGATGAGCCTGCTTCCGGAGGAAGAAAACGAAGCATGAACGCCCCGCCCGTCAGTTTGGCCTGAAAAACGTATCTTTGGAGCAATTTGACGGGACAAACCCGCCCCGCCGTGCCATACTACCCACAGAGCGCGGCAAGGCGCTCCTTCCAATCATGCGGACCGACCCAAGCGAAAGGAGATATGCAGCATGGATCAGATCAGCGAAGAAATCAAAAAAGTGGTGCAGGCCGGCATCGGCGCCGTGGCCGCGGGCATGGAAAAGGCCCAGGAAGCGGTGGAGACCCTGTCCAAAAAAGGCGAACCCATTTATGAGCAGGCCAAGTCCGCCGTCACCGGCGCGGCCGGCAAAATGAAGCAGGCCTTCGACAAAAGCGGCATCGCCGACGCCTTCAGCGGCAAATCCAAAGCGGACGGGATCATCGCCGCCCTGCGGGGCTTGACCCCGGAAGACCGGGCCAGGGTGCGGGAAGCCCTGGACGCCCTGAACGCCGAAGCGGAGGACGCCCCCGCGGACGAAAAGCCCCAGGATCCCCCCGCGGACGGGGACGTTCAGGCCTGACAGATCGCCCATCTTCCCGGCGGACCGCAAAGCGGCGGCCCGCCGTTTTTTTGGAAAATTATGGCGAAATTTTCCCGAACATTTTGAAAAAAATATCTGGTAATATTCGCATTTTTGTGGTATAATTCCAGACTGTGAATCCGAAGGAGAGGATGAAAGCAGCCATGGACAAAATCAAGCGCAACGAGCGGCTGGCCGTGATGACCCAGATTCTGACCGCATCGCCCAACCGCATCTTTACCCTGTCGTATTTCTGTGATCTGTTTTCCACCGCGAAATCCAGCGTCAGCGAGGATATCGCCATCCTGGAGGAAACCATGCAGCGGTTCCGCCTGGGCAAGGTGGAAACCGTCACGGGCGCGGCGGGGGGCGTGCGCTACCGGCCCATCGGCCTGGGCTCCTCCTCCCGGGATTTCGTCCAGGGCCTGTGCGACCGGCTCATGGAGCCGGAACGCCAGCTGCCCGGCGGGTATCTGTATTTTTCGGATATCCTGGCGGAGCCGGAATCCGTGCAGGGCATGGGCACCCTGATCGCCGGCCAGTATTACGACGCCGGGGCCGATTTCGTTCTCACCATGGAAACCAAGGGCATCCCCGTGGCGCTGATGACCGCCTCCGCCCTGCGGGTGCCCCTGATCATCGCCCGCCACGCCACCAAGGTGTACGAGGGCAGCGCGGTGAATATTTCCTATCTTTCCGGCCGGGGCAACATTGAATCCATGGCCCTTTCCCGCCGGGCGGTGAAGGAAGGCCAGCGGGCGCTGATCGTGGACGATTTCATGCGGGGCGGCGGCACCGCCCGGGGCATGGTGGAGCTGATGAAGGAATTCAGCGTGTCCGTGGCGGGCATCTGCTTCGTGCTGGCCCTGGAAAGCCCGCAGCACCGGCAGATCGAAGGGGAAAAGGCGCTGATGCTCCTGTCCGATATCCGGCAGGGCGAGCCCCTTCGCGTGCGCCCCGCCGATTGGATCCGCTGACGCGCCTTCCCCGCCGGGCCGCGCCATTTTCCCATGAAGGAAGAAACGCATGAAAGTCATCGTAGGCCTGGGCAATCCGGGCGAAAAATATGAGCATACCCGGCACAACGCCGGCTTCGACGTGATCAGCCTGATCGCCGCGAAGCTGAACACCCCCATCAAAAAGCTGAAATTCCACGCCACCGTGGGGGAAACCCTCTTCGCCGGGGACCGGCTGGCGCTGATCAAGCCCCAGACGTTCATGAACAACAGCGGCCTCACCGTATCCGAGGCCCTTTCCTGGTACAAGCTGGAGCCCAGGGACATGCTGCTCCTGGTGGACGATATCGACCTGCCCTTCGGCGCGGTGCGCGTCCGGGGCAAGGGCGGGCCCGGCACCCACAACGGGCTGCGCAGCATCGTGCAGTACACCGCCTCCGGGGATTTTCCCCGGGTGCGCATCGGCATGGGCGCGCCGCCTCCGGAATGGGACCTGGCCGATTGGGTGCTGAGCAGATTCCAGACAGACGAGGAAAGAAAGACCATCTACGACGCGTATCTCCTGGCCGCCGACGCGGCGCTCTGCTGGGCGGAGCACGGCATCGACCAGGCCATGAACCGCTACAACATCCGCCATGCTGAATAAAGTATTGAATTGCCTGGACGCCTCCCCCTCCTTTCGGGAGGCTTTTGACGCGCCGGAAAAAGGCGCCGTTTCCCTGTACGAAACAGCGGAGGGCCAGCGGCCCTTCTTCGCCGCCGCGCTGGCGGAGAAAACCGGCCGCCCGGTGCTCTATATCGCCCCCTCCGACGCCGCCGCCATGCGCGCCGCGGAGGACTGCGCCATGTGGCTGGAGGGCGGCGCCGCGCTTTTGCCCGCGCCGCAGCTGCTCTTTACCCGGGGCACCGCCAGCCGGGAAAACGCTTTCCAGCGCCTGGCCACCCTGCAAAAAGCGCGCCAGGGGGAGTTGCGGGTGCTGTGCGTGCCGGCGGACGCGCTGCTCTCCCGCATGCTGCCCCCGGATACCTACGAGCAATGCGCCGTCCGCCTGAAAACGGGCGACCAGGCCGAGCCTGCCGCCCTGATCCGGCAGCTGGTGAAAATGGGGTACGAGCGGGTGGACATGGTGGAGGGCCGGGGGCAGTGCGCCCTGCGGGGCTCCATCGTGGACGCATTCTCCCCCGCCGAAAGCAGCGCCACCCGCATCGAATTTTTCGATACGGAGGTGGATTCCCTCCGCGCCTTCGATCCCATCAGCCAGCGCAGCCGGGAAAACCTGCCCGAAGCGGTTTTCTACCCCGCGGTGGAATGGCTGCTGCCCCGGGAATGCGCTTCGGACATGCGGAAAATGATCCGCCGCCAGCAGAACCGCATGCAGGACAGCCCGCTTTCCCCGGAGCTGCCGCCGCTGCCCGAAGACGAAGACAGCGAAGAGACCGGCGACTCGCCCCTGTACCGGGTATACGACACGGGGGTGTCCCGCCTGCTTCAGGACGCGGATCAGCTGGAGGCCGGGCTGCAGCCCCCCACCCTGTCGTTGTGGGCGGGGGCGCTGAACACGCCCTGCGCCTGGCTGTGGGAATACCTCCGGGATCCCCTCATCGTCCTGGAGGAGCCGGACCGGGTCAAAACCCGGTGCGAGGACCGGTACGCCGGCTTTGCGGAGGATTTCAAGCTGTCCCTGGAGCGGCAGGAAGCGGTGCCCGAACAGGGAACGCTGCTGCGCAGCTGGGAGGAGGCCGCGCAGGCCCTGGAGGATCGGCCCGTGTTCCTTCTGCAGGATCTGCTGCGGGGGCAGGGCGGCTTCCGCCCCGGAAAGATCCTGCGCTTCCCGGGGGTGAACGCCCCCAAATACGTTTCCCGCTTCAAGGACCTGGCGGCGGATCTTGCCGTCTGGGAAAAGGAAGGCAGCGCCGTGCTGCTCCTCTCCGGCGGCGAAGCCCGGGCCCAGCGGGTGCAAAGCGCGCTGAAGGAGCTGTATCATCCCGTGCCCCTGTGGGCGGAACAGCCGCAGATCGCCCCAGGCAAGGCCGTGATCTGCCCCCGCGCCCTGTCCCACGGATTCATCCTGCCGGATTTCCGCTTCGCCGTCATCGCCGACAGTGATCTTTTCGGCGCGGGCTACCGCAAGACCCGCCGCCTGTCCACCAGCGGCGAAAAGATCGAGGCTTTCACCGACCTCAAAGAAGGGGATTACGTGGTGCACGAGGCCCACGGCGTGGGCATTTTCCGGGGCACCGTGCGCCTGCAGAGCGAGGGCACCTACCGGGATTACCTGCTGATCCAGTACAAGGGCAGCGACAAGCTCTACGTGCCCACGGATCAGTTCGACCGGGTGCAGAAATTCATCGGAGGGCAGAACAATCCCCCGCCCCTCAATTCCCTGAGCGGCGGCGACTGGGACCGGCAGAAAAAGAAGGTGAAGGCGGGGCTCAAAAAGCTGGCCTTCGATCTGGTGGCCCTCTACGCCGCCCGCCAGACCGCCCCGGGCCACAGCTTCGCTCCGGACACCCCCTGGCAGCGGGAGTTTGAGGACGCCTTCCCCTACGAGCTCACCCCGGACCAGGAAAAGGCCGTGGAGGACGTGAAGCGGGATATGGAATCCTCCGCCAACATGGACCGGCTGATCTGCGGCGACGTGGGCTACGGCAAGACCGAGGTGGCCCTCCGGGCGGCCATGAAGGCCGTCATGGATGGCAAGCAGGTGGCCATCCTGGCGCCCACCACCATCCTGGCCCAGCAGCATTACTACACCATGCTGCGCCGATTCGCCGATTTTCCCGTGCACATCGACGTGCTCTCCCGCTTCCGCAGCCCCCGGCAGCAGAAGGAAACGCTGCAGCGGGCGGCGGAGGGAAAAATCGATATCCTGGCCGGCACCCACCGGCTCCTGTCCAAAGACGTGCAGTTCAAGGACCTGGGGCTGTTGGTGGTGGACGAGGAGCAGCGCTTCGGCGTGGCCCACAAGGAAACCATCAAGAACCTGAAAAAAACCGTGGATGTGCTGACCCTTTCCGCCACCCCCATCCCCCGGACGCTGCACATGTCCATGGTGGGGGTCAGGGACATGAGCCTGCTGCAGACGCCCCCGGAGGAGCGCTATCCCGTGCAGACCTACGTGCTGGATTACAGCGACGCCGTGATCCGGGATGCAATATTGCGGGAGCTGGGCCGGGAGGGGCAGGTGTATTTCCTCTACAATCAGGTGCGGAATATCGACGCCTTCGCCGCCCGGCTGCGGGCCCTGGTGCCGGAAGCCCGCATCGCCGTGGCCCACGGGCAGATGAAGGAAAGCCTGCTGGAAGACGTGATGCTGGATTTCTACGAGCATAAATTCGACGTGCTGCTTTGCTCCACCATCATCGAAAACGGCCTGGACGTGCCCGCGGCCAACACCCTGATCGTCTTCGACGCGGACCGCTTCGGCCTCTCCCAGCTCTATCAGCTCCGGGGCCGGGTGGGGCGGTCCACCCGGGTGGCCTACGCCTATTTCACCGTCCGGCCGGATAAGATGCTCTCCAAGGACGCCCAGAAGCGCCTTTCCGCCATCCGGGAATTCACGGCCTTCGGCTCGGGCTTCCGCATCGCCATGCGGGATCTGGAGATCCGGGGCGCGGGAAACATTTTCGGCCCGGAGCAGTCGGGCAACGTGGCGGCGGTGGGGTACGATATGTACTGCCGCCTCATCGAGGAGGCCGTGCGGGAAGCCCGGGGCGCCCTGGGCGAAAAGCCCGCCGCCGCATCGGCGGAAACCCGGGTAGAGCTCAAGGTGGACGCCTATCTGCCCCTGGATTACGTCCGGGGCGACAGCCAGCGGATGGAGGTCTACAAGCGCATCGCCATGATCCGGGATCAGGATAGCCGCCAGGACGTGATCGAGGAGCTGATCGACCGCTTCGGCGATATCCCCGAGCCCGTCATGAACCTCATCGGCATCGCCCATTTGCGGGGGGTGTGCGGCAGTCTGGGCGTCACGAAGGTCAACGCCGTCAGCGGCACGCTGATCTTCCGCCTGAACCCCGATCTGATCCCCGATCCCCAGCGGCTTTACCAGGCCCTGGTGCAGACCGATCCGCGGCTCATGTTCTCCGCCGCCCGGGACAGCGCCATCCTGTTCCGCGCCCCCGGCAGCACCGCGGAGGAAATGCTCCGGGCCGCCGTGCCGGTAATGGAAAAAGTATCCGCCGCCGTGGGAAACGCGACTGACGCGCCGTGACGCGGTCAGAAGCATTGACACGATTCGCGTTCTAAGCGTTCTATGAGCAGGGGACACGACGAGGGCTCCGCCCTCGTGCTCCCGCTGGGGTGCAAGGTGCACCCCAGACCCCGCCGGCTGCGGATATTTCGTAACTTGTTGACCAGGCAGCTTCCCGCAGTTGCGGTAAGGACGCAGAAAACCGTTTCCGGGCAGGCCAGCTTCGCTGGCCGGGCTGTGCGCTGAGCGCACAGCAAAAGCCGGGCAGCAGGCCGAAAATGAATGAATTCATTTTCCGGTCTGCCGTCCGGCTTTTCCTTTGCCCGGAAACTCGCCTGGCGTGTTTCAAGCTGCAGGCGCGGTTTGTCTGTTCGTCTTTTCTCCTATCATCGCCCGAATGGGTCCAGGGGGCGATGCCCCCTGGTGCAGGGTTTCAGGGGCCGCACAGGCCCCTGACGTTCTTCCCCGGTCTTATTGCGTCCTTTACAGAGAAGATTTTAGAAGAAGAATCGTATGAAAGCTCCCGGCAGACCGGCATCGCCGACCGACCGGGAGCTTTGCTGTTTTTCCGAAAATAATCAGTCCGTATTCAGGGGGCTGCGCATGATCCTGAGCCCCGGGATGGCGGAAATCGCCGCCAGGGAGGTTTCGTCCGTCAGGTTTCCGTCGGTATAGCCGCTGCGGGTACGCAGCAGGTTGAAGCTGCCGCCGGACACCTGCAGAAACAGCACCGTATCGCCCTCCACGCTGTACACCACCGCGCTGTGCTGATACGTCCATCCCTTTTTCCGGTATTCGGTGCGGATCAGATCGCCCACCTTCAGCCCTCCCGCGGCATACACCGAATAGAAGTGCTGCCAGTTCCGGTGCGCGTTGCGCTCGCCGGACAGGAGGTAGCCGATGAACTGGCCGTAGCCGAAGCACTCTCCCCAGCCCTTGGCGTTGGGCATCCGGGCGTCCACCGTTTCGGCCCCCCAGCGGCAGCCGTACCAATCCGGATCATAGCCCGTTCTGCCCAGCTTGTTCACGGCGGTGTCCGTCCAGCCCGGCTTGTCCTCGCGTCCGTGAAAGGTCTGTATTTCGTCGGCCGGGGTGGTCCAGTACCAGCCGTCGTACAATTCGTATTCCTCAATGATCCTGTCCAGGTTTTCCGTGGTGAATACCCCCTGGAAGGCCGTATCCTCATAGGGCGCCGAGCACCGGGCGGGCGCGGACCAGCACAGCAGCATCATTACCGCCAGCGCCAGACATCCCCGCCGCATGCGCATTACTTTTCCGCCTCCCTCCCATTTTTCAGGGATATTTTACACCCGCCGCCCCGTCAGCGCAAGCTGTCCGCCTGTTTTTTACATTCATTTCCTTCCGGCGCCTCCATGCCCTGCCGCAGTATTTCCACCGCCCGCTTCTCCACCCGGGACGCATAGCTGCGGGAAATGCCCAGGGCCGACGCCACCTCATGCTGGGGATGGATCTGCCCGTCCAGCAGCCCGTAGCGCATCTCGATCACCCGCTTTTCCTTCCGGGGCAGGCGCTTCACCAGCCGCCGCACCCGTTCCATATCCGCCCGGCGCACCGCCTCGTCCTCCACCAGCCCGGGGGGCGTGCCCAGGATATCCAGAAAGGAAATGTCCCGCCCTTCCCCGTCCGTGCCCACCGGATCGGTGAGCGACACCTCGCCCTTCCGCTTCCGGGACGCCCGCAGCAGCATCAGGATCTCATTTTCAATGCAGCGGGCGGCATAGGAGGAAAGCTGGGCGCCGGTTTCGGGGCGGAAGGTGTTCACCGCCTTCACCAGCCCCAGCGCGCCCACGGATACCAGGTCTTCCCCCTCGAAGCCGGGCACGGTGTATTTTTTCGCGATGTGGGATACCAGGCGCAGATTGTGCTCGATGAGCCGCCGCCGGGCGTCCTCATCCCCCGCTTGCATGGCCGCGATGGCTTTCTGCTCCTCCTCCCGGCTCAGGGGCCGGGGAAAGCTGCTCCGGCCAGACACGATGCCGAAAAAGAACAGCGCGTCCCGGAAAAGCCAATACAAAAAAGACAGCATCACGCTTCACCTCCGGCCCTATTCTATGCACGGAAGCCCGCGTTACATTTCCCGCCGTCGATCATGGAACGCATCGGTTGGTTCCATTCATTCTTTTTTGATTTTTGATTTGGCCTTGCTTTTCGTCAGATCATAGCTCAACGCTATCAGCCCGACGATCTCCTCCCGGTCGGCGCTGCCGTCCAGCAGCACGGTGAGCCACTTATCCTTGTTCATATGGTAGGCCGGCAGGAAGCCCGGCCGGCCCCGCAGGGAGCCGATCAGAAACGGATCGCACTTGACGTTGAGGATATCGGCGACGCCTTCCCGGTTCATGCCCAGCGTATGATACGGAAGGCGCATCATCAGCGCGAACCATTTGCGGTTATTCCCGTGCCGGAAGACGCAGCTCACGCCGTCCCGGGGAAAGGGGAATTCTGGCTCCGCGCCATAAACGTCCGCTATATGCTGCATCAATTCCTGCCGCGTCACGGTTTTTTCTTCTGCCTGGGCTGGGGCAGATCCCCTTCCATCGCCGTCAGCAGCGCCTGCAGGAATTCCCGATCGTCCACCCGGTCCACCAGCAGCATTTCCTTCGCGCCCTCGTAGGGCAGCTCCCGTTCCGCCTCCGGCAGCATGGCCAGGGCGGATACCGTGGGCTTCACCAGCAGCCGGTCGTCATAAATGCCGCCCACCACCTTCCCGTGCATATACAGGATATATTCGCCCATCATGGGCCGGTAAGCCACCCCGTCCAGGCCCGCAAGCTGCTCCAGAATGAAATCCAGGTATTCTTTGGCCGACGCCATGCATTATCCCTCCCGTTTCGTTTCAGTCAAACAGTCCTTCCGCCAGGAGCAATTCCAGCACCCGGGCTTCCCGCTCGAACATCAGCGGGCTGTAGGGGCTGTCCTTCACCCGGCGGTTCCGGGCAATGGCCGTCGCCGGGTCCACGAATTCCAGGGTATACCCCTCCCCGGCCTCGTAGGCGTCCAGCGCCTGGGCCACCGTCTCTTCCTCCGCGCCGCACAGATAATAGTAATTGTCCTGCACGAAGCGTTCCGTATCGTCTCTGTCGCTTTTCTGAACGCGGCGGACATACCCGTATTCCCGGATCGAAGGGGGCAGGATCACCAATCCGGCTTCCTCCCGGGTCTCCCGGATCAGGGCCTCCCTGGGCGTTTCGCCGTTTTCGATGCCGCCGCCGGGAAATTTGTAGTAATCGTATTTCAGGCTGTGAACCATGGCAATCTTCCCATCCCGGATGATGATGCCCCGCGCCGAATTCCGCACAAAGGAATGGGTGCAGCGCGCATGGTCCTTCCGGTCCAGTTCAAACAGCAGCCGCATTCGTCCTGCCCTCCCGTTTTCTTCCCGCTGCGCCGGGGCCGCCTACAGCCCTCTTGCCCGCATCCAATCCAGCACCTGGGCGCGGCTGCGCAATGCGGCGCCGGCGCCCACGGCGGTGGCGCAGATGGCCCCGCAGGCGTTGGCGAAGCAAAGGGCGTCCGCCGCGGATGCGCCCCGTAGGATCTCCGCGGCGAACCCGGCAAGGAAATTGTCCCCCGCGCCGGTGGCGTCCACCGCGTTCACCGGGCAGGCCGGCAGGCGGATGCAGCCGCTTTCGTTCCTGAGCAGGCAGCCCTTCGCCCCCAGCTTGACGATCACGTTTTTGACGCCGTAGGCCAGGAACACGTCCGCCATTTCCTCCGGGACGTCCTTCCCGGAATAATACCTCGCCTCGTCCTCGTTGGGCGTCAGGTAATCGATCAGGGGCAGGGCGTCCTTTACGTCCTCCAGGGTGAGGAAGCGGAAATTGGGCAGCTTCGTATCCGCAAACACGGTCTGGCCCGCCCGTTTGGCGCTGCTGACCACGGCGTGAATAATGGCCGGATCGTCAAAGGGCGCGCGGAACAGCGAGCCCAGCATCACCGCCCGAGCGTCCGTGAACAGGGCGGTATTGTTTTCCGGATGGAAATTGCGCCGGTGGGCTTCGTTGGTGATGGAGCGGCGCGTGCCGTCCGCATGCACGAACATGGTGGTCACGGGCGTTTCCCCGCCCCGCAGCACCCGCCGGGTATCCACCCCGGCTTTTTCCAGCGCGTCCAGCACCATATCCCCGGCGGGGTCCTGGCCCAGGCTGCACAGGATGCCCGTTTTCAGCCCCAGCTTCGCCGCGGCGACAGCCTCGTTGACGGCCTCCCCGCCCACGTTCAGGGAACCGGAGCGGGCCCGGTACCCCGAGGCGGACACCGGCTGCGGGTCAAACCCCCGGATGATGGAATCCACCAGCGCCATTCCGACGCAGATCAGATCGAGCATATTTTTCCTCCTCCCGTGCGCCGCGCTTTCCCGCACGCGCCCCCGTCTTCCGGATATTTTCGGAAACAGGCAGCCTGTATAATAATTCCCTGCGGAGGGAAGGAATCCTGCCTGCGCCGCCCCCGCCCGGGGCAAACAAAAAATCCACCGGCAAAATGCCGGTGGAAAGAATGGGCATGGGGATCAATCGGCGGGCGGGAAGAATTTGACGGGGCTGTTCCTGGTGGCGCTGGTGGAGGCGTCCGCATCCAGCAGGGTGATGGGGGCTTCTTCCATGTGCAGCGTGGGGAACTCGGCTTCATAGCCGCTTTCCGTTTTGAAGCGGATCGTCATGCTGTAGCCGGCGTCCTTTTCTTCCCTGCTGATGGTGCGGGTGACGGTATACGCCGCGTCGGCCGCCAGGCCGGCCCCGGCGTAGTTGGTGCCCTTTTCGCCCGTCAGGTTGTCGATCAGGTACAGTTCGGTGACGGTTTCGCCGGTCTTGTTATAGAAGGTATAGGTGCCCGTTTCGCCCAGCGCGGCCTTGGCGGCGGCCAGGATGCCCCGGGCGTAGCCCAGGCTGTCCACGGTGGTGGCGCCCGTTACGGCGTCCACGAATTCGCCCTTGGTTTCATCGGTGTAGCCGTCCAGCAGCGCTTCCAGCTCGGAAATGGTCTTGCCCGCCGCGAACGCCTCGATGGCGTTGAAGCTGGCGGCGATCTGCACGGTGGAGCCGGCCTTGGCCTGCATGTTCAGGCTGTACAGATCGCTGTTCACCCGCTTGGAGCCCAGCACCGTGCCTTCGGGATAGTTCTCGCCGAAGGAAGCGTCGCTGTTGGGCACGCCCACGGCGGCGATATCCGCCCGGTCCTTGATGAACTGGAATTCGTCGATCTTCGCGGCCAGGATCACTTCGTCCTTCACCACCGCGGTGATCACGGCGAAGCAGCCCTTGCCGTGGGCGGCGTATTCCACCTGGCCGATCAGCACTTTGCCCTCTTCCTCGGCAAGAACCGCCGCGGCGGACAGGATAAGCAAAGCGGACAGGAGCAATGCGATGATTTTCTTCATTTTGAAAAAACCCTCCTTATTTTCTCTTTTCCGTCCACCGTCATTATATCGGATCCCCGGGGAAAAATCAATAGAAAATTTTCTATATATCTATGCTATTCCGCGTCCGTTTTCCCGGGCCGTCCTGGGCGCTGCTCCCCGGCGGGGCCGGCGTTTGCCTGCAGCATTTTCTTCATCACCTGCTGCATCTTCCCCAGGGAATCCATATTCAGGGAATACAGGGTCCTTTGCCCGTCCCGGCGGCTCTTGACGATGCCCGCGTCCATCAGCACCTTCATATCGTGGGACAGGGTGGGCTGAGCGATGCGGAAATGCTCCAGCAGAACGCAGGCGCACATCTCCCCGCCCGACAGCATATCGAAAATCTGCACCCGTTTGGGATTGGACAGCGCCTGAAAAATTTTCGCCATTTTCACATACTGTTCGTCCATCTTCACCGCCCCTTTTACTTATCGCCTTTTCCGGCGGGCAGGAAAAATACCGGTAAAATTATACCATAAGCGCCCCGGGGCAGCAAGAAAAAAGCGGAACAGGCGCGGGAGCCAGGCGCAAAGATCCGCCCCGGAGCGCATGGCAATTCCTTCCGATCCGTGCTATAATGAAAAAAAGAAAAGCCGGGAACGAAAGGAGAAGCGCCATGGAAGAAAAGCTGTACGTCCGGGAGATCCGGCCGGGGGTATACCTGATGGACGAGGCCCACCAGGCCACGGGCTACCTGGTGGTGGGCAAAGAGCGCGCCTGCGTGATCGACACCATGAACGGGCTGACCGATCTTAGGAAGGCCGTGCGGGACCTGACCGACAGGCCCGTGACCGTGGTAAACACCCACGGCCACCCGGATCACATTTTCGGCAACATCTATTTCGACGAAGCGTACCTGCACCCCGCGGACGCCGCCCTGGCCCGCCAGTTCACGGCCGATCCGCGCTTCCTTGCCTTCTGCCGGGAGAAGGGGCGCGAGATGCCGCCCTTCCGGGATATCCTGCCCGGCGACGTAATCGACCTGGGCGGCCGGGCCCTGGAAATCTTCGCCCTGCCCGGGCACACCCCCGGGGGCATCCTGCTCCTGCTGCGGGAGGACAGGCTCCTTTTTACCGGCGACAGCGTCAACCATCACCTGTGGATGCAGCTGGACGGCTGCCTGCCCATGCGGGAATTCGTGAAGGCGCTGGACAGGGTGATGTTCCTTCAGGACCGGGCGGACCTGATCCTCCACGGCCACGCCCACGATGCGGACGATATTTCCCTGCTGGCCTGCCTGCGCGCGGGCGCCGCGGAGATCTGCGAGGGCCGCACCAAGGATGATCTGCCCTACGAATGGTTCGGCGGCGTGGACCGGAAGCATGCCTTTGCCTGCCGCCCGGACAGGCAGTATCAGCAGGACGACCACGTGATCTGCTACCGGGCGGACAACATCGGATGATGCCGGAAAAAGAAAAAATGCGCCTCTTCATCGCCCTGGAGCCGTCCGCTATCTTCAAAAGCGCGCTGGCGGAAGCGCAGGCCCGCCTCCGGGCCGCGGGGATCGGCGCGCGGTACTACGACCCCGCCGCGCTGCACCTGACGCTGGCGTTCATCGGCCAGTGGCCGGAGGATATCTCCCCGCTGCTGCCGCCGGTGGAAGCGCCGTTTCCCCTCACGCTGTCCCATCTGGGCGTTTTCCCGGAAGCAAAGGTGCTGTGGGCGGGGGTGGCGCCCTCGGAAAAGCTGGACGCTTTGGCCCGGCGCGTACGGCGGGCGCTGGACGATTCCGGCGTTCCCTACGACCGCCGGCCCTTCCGTCCCCATATTACCCTGGGGCGGAAGCCCCAGATCCCGGAGGGCGCGGCGCTGGACGGGATCGCGCTGCCTCCCGCCGTCATGACCGTGCGGGACGTATGCCTTTACCGGTCCTGCCCGGGCGGGGTTTACACGGTGATCGGCCGGGGGCCGGAAAAATCAGATTCTTGATGAAAAAACGTCAGCGCTGCCCGGAACGAAGGGCCGCCAGGGTGCACAGCTTTCCCCGCAGGGCATACCCGATCTTCTGATAACAGGCGTTGGAGGCGGGATACTCCGCATCAGTGTACAGCATGGGCGTAAGGCCCATTTTCTTCACTCGCTCCGTCACCTGATAGACAAGATGCCGGGCGTAATGCTTCCTGCGCTCCTCCGGCAGCGTATAGACGCTGCCCACGCAGGCCAGGCCCTGATTGATTTTGTACGAGCAGCACGCCGCCGTTTCTCCCCGTCCGTTCTTCCAGAAAAAGAACGTCCCGGCGTCGATGTACGCCCGCGCCTTTTCCAGGCAGCGCGCGGGATCCGGCGCCGCTTCCCCGATGTCCGCAGAAAAACGGGCGATCAGGCCGGCCGCCTCCGCCGCGTCCGCCGGGGTGCAGACGTGCAGACCGCCGTCCGTTTGTTCATCCGGCGCGATGGGATCGGGGCAGTCGTAGGCGAACAGCCGCTGGGCATAGCCCAGGCGCATCCCCGCCTCCCCGGCCCTTTGGATGAAGTATTCCGCCAGCTCATATTTCAGATTGATCCGGTATCCCTCCGAAAAGGGCCGATGGGCATTTATCAGGCGCCACGCGCTCTCCTTTACGGCGTCCGGGCATCCGTCCCCCGTCCAGATCCACACGGGATACGGCCGCTCCGAATGGCACAGGATCAGGCTTTCGTGATCGGTGAGGATCAGCTCGCACGGCCCCCGCAGGATCCTGTCCAGCACGGAAAAGGTGTATCTGTCCCGGGCCAGGAGGGCAAAATCCCGTTCGTCGGCAAAGGCATCCATCCGCATCATCCGTCCTCTTCCTCCCCGCCCAGCGCGCCCGTATACCGCAGCGCGGTATAGCGCGCCTGGGCTTTTTCGCTTTCCTTCTTTTCGCGCCAACGATCGATTTCGGCGCAGATGGAAAGCATCTCGTCCACCAGCATTTCTTCCGTGCGGGGCCGGGCCTCACGGACGTACGCCGTCATGCGGTCGATGGCTTTGGGGCTTTGCAGCTGCCGGGCCATCACCTCGGCCCATTCGGCCGGGAATCCCAGCGCCGTCACCGCGGAAGCGAGCCGGTCCCGCGCCTGCGCCCAGAGGGCCTGATATTCTTTCATGCGGCCTCCAGCGGCTTTCTGGCCAGGTACAGGATATACGTGTCGTTGAATACGATCCGGTCCCCGGCGTCCAGCACCGCCTGCCGCAGCCCGTCGAAGAATTTCGTCCGGTACGGCTCGGGAAGCACGATATGGTCGCAGTGGGTGCCGCTGAAGGCCACGTATTCCTCCGCGGTGAACACCCGTTGTCCCGTATACTCGCGCTTTTCAAAATCCACGTAGCCGTAATCCACCGCGCCGTCGTAGCGGAACGCCCCGTGGGCGTATTCTTCCTCCGGTTTGAAATACGCCGCGTACACCTGCTGGATGCGCTGGAACAGTTTTTCGTTGGGCGTCCTGTAATCGCCGCGGGTGAGCATCATGGCCAGGGTGCCGCCGGGGCGGAGCAGATCAAAGGTCTTTGCGAAAGCGATCTCCTCCGGGATCCACTGGATCGTGGCGGCGGAATAGATCATATCGAACCGGCGGCTGCCGAAATCGTAGGTGATGAAATCGCCGTTCACAATATGGAAGTTGGGATAGCCGCCGTACTTGCTGCACATCTTTTCGTACAGGTGCTCCCCCAGCTCGATGGCGTGGTAATCGCAGCCGGTCCGGAGGATGGGGTCCGTGGCCTGGCCGGTGCCCGGGCCCAGCTCCAGCACGGATTTGCCCGGGCCGATCCCCGCGCAGGCGATCAGATCGCGGAACAGCTCCGGGCTGTACCGGGGGCGGTACCGGTCGAACTGCTCCGGGATGGTGTCAAACACTTTTCTGAATTCCATCGCTGCCTCCTCCTGTTTTTCCGCCGCCGATGCCGCGCCCGGCGGCTTGCCGATGCGCGTTTCTTGCGGCCTTTCCGGTTCATTTTCTCTCCCGCCGGCCCTTTATTCCGCTGATCTCCCGCTGCAGCAATTCCAGGAACCGGCCCGCGTGGGCGCCGTCCATCTGCGTATGATGGAACTGGAAGGAGACGGGCAGGGCATACCGCCTGAGCTTTTTCCTGTACCGGCCCCAGAGGAGGAAGGGATTGTTGAATTCCCCGCTGACCACCCCCACCGCCCCGTCGATCTCCGTTTCCACGATGGCCGACGTGCCGATCACCATGCAGGTATCGGACAGGTCCCGGTCCCGGCAGCTTTCCGATACCTGGGCCGTATTCCGCAGGTATTCCCGGCTGAAAGCGTCCAGGTCCTCCGAAAACAGAAGATCGCAGGAGCTGACGCCGCCGTTCCTGTTCCGGACGATGGTATTCACCGCCAGGGCATCGTACTTGAACAGCCGATCGCCCACGGGCAGAAGGAAGAATTCCTTCACCTGCGCGGCGGCCCTTCCGATGCAGTAGACCATCAGCATATTGAATTTCAGCCCCCTGCGCCTGCCAAAGCGCACCAGGGGCCCCACGTCCAGAGTACCAGGGTCACCATGGGGTTCCGGGCGTTCATCCACAGCTCAAAGGCCGCGGCCCGGCTCGTCTCCCGGGGGTTCACTTCCTGCGGCATGGCATTTCTCCCCGCATGCGCTGATTTCTCCGTCCGTATTATTGTATCCGCTTCACGGGCGTTTGTAAATGGGGCGGTTCGTCCGCAGCGGCGATCCCGCAATACAGGCAGCGGCGGTCCCTTCCCCGATAGGAAATCACGCTTTCCTCCGCCAGCGGGCGCATGCCGCATTTTTCCATCACCCGTCGGCTGGCGGCGTTTTCCTCAAAATATCCCGCCGTGACGCAGCCGTATCCCATTCGGAACAGCTCCCGGATCGCCGCCCCCAGCGCTTCCGTGGCGTAGCCCCGGTTCCAGTGTTCCGGAGCGATGAAATAGCCCAGTTCGATCCTGTTCCCGTCCATCTCGCAGTCGTTGAGCAGGCCGATCAGCCCGCCGCCGTTCAGGCAGATCCCGTAGAGGAAATGCTCCTCCGACGCGCTCAGGGCCTGCAGCCGGCGGAAGAACGCCTCCGCCTGGGCCGCGTCGGCAAAATCGGGCAGCATATAGGTGCTTTTCACCCGTTCGTCCCCGCAGATGCGAAGCAGGGCCGCCCGATCCCCGTCCTCCAGGGGCCTGAGGGTCAGGCGCGGGGTGGCGATGATCCGTCGTTTTTCTTTCATGGCGCCTCCCCGCGAATAAGCGACAGCACCTCCGCCAGCCGGGGAGGATGCAGGGGCAGGGGAAAGCGGGAAATGGCCACGGCGGAGCAGGCGGCGGCGAAGCGCACCAGGCTTTCGTCGTCCATGCCGTGGAGCAGCCCGTACACGCAGCCGGCCTTGAAGGTGTCCCCCGCCCCCAGGGTGCTTTGCACCCGGACGGAAAAGGGCCGCATCCGATGGAGAGCCTCTCCCCGCCGGCCGAAGAGCATTTCGCCCCCGCCCTGGGTGAGGATGGTGAGCCCCTCCGCTTCCCGCTGCATCAGCCCCATGACCTCCTCCGCCGGCAGGCCCGGATACTGGGCCCCGAAGCACTCCCGGGAAACCACGTTCACCGCGGCGTGCCGGTGCAGGGGGGAATCATGGCGGCAGTCGATGGTGACGTAGGGGACGCCGCGCGCCCGGCACATTTCCGCCGCCCGGAGGGATTCCGCCCCGAAAAACGGATCGATCCCCGCGGCGCCGCAGCCGGAAATATCCTCCTCCTTCGGTGCGTTCCACCAGCGCTTTCCCGAGGAAAACAGCGCCTGGAACCGGCCCATGGGGGTGCGGGCCAGCCCGGAAATCACCACGTAATCCATCACCCCCGGTTCGTCCTGCGTGAACCGCAGGGAGGACAGGTCCACCAGCGTGTCCGCATAAAAGGCTTTCAGCATGGGGGCCACCTCCGTGCCGATCCAGCTGCCGTCCATCCGCACTTGTACGCCCAGGGAGGAAAGCACCGTGGCCGCCGTGCCCGTTTCCCCGCCGGGAAGGAAATACTGTTCCTGGATCTCGGAATACTCGTCCGGCCGGAGAAAGCCGTCCCTGAGCAGAAAAGAATGGGTGCCCAGCACCATGCCGAACAGATACGCCCGGGGCGTCCGCGTCATGTTTTTTCCTCCTTCCTCTTATTCCAGCGGCCCCTTTGTTTCCAGCGGGCCGCCGTACGCTTCCCGCGCCGCTTTACCGCCGCCAGACCCGGGTAACGCGCATGTTTTCATCCATTTCCGCCACGAAATCCCCGTTCAGGATCTTCATGCGGGCAAACAGCTCCTCGTCCGTTTCCGGCAGCGCACCGTCCTCGATGTAGCCCAGCATGGAGGTCAGCACCGCATACCGTCCGTCCCACGCCGCGTCGTAGACGTTCCATACGATCATCCGGTACGCCCCTTCCAATACGATCTCGCCTTTCTCCACCGCCCGGGCCGCGGCGTCCCGGAGCCTTCCGTTCCAATCCTCCAGGCAGGCGGCCGCCCGGGGGTCCCCCGACGGCAGGGCGCAGGGCCGGGCGCCGGCGGCGGCCGCCGCGGAAAAAGGCGCGTCGGCAAAGGCGTCCGTATCAAAGGACGTGTATTTCTTCAGACAGGCCAGGAAGGCCGCGCCGGAAAGATAGGTGACGGGCCGCGCCGGGAAATACCGGGCGGGATCGGAAAGCGCGGAAAGGAGCTCCGCCCAGCGCCGTTTGGCCTTGCCCCCGTCCAGCTGCTCCAGGGCCCTGAGCTCCACGAAATGCGCCGTGCCCTCGATCTGCTCGATCCTGGCCTCGTAATCGCAGGCGAAAGGAAAGCGCAGCGAGCGCGCTTTGCGCAGGGAAAGCAGGCGGGCGAAGGCGTCCGGATCGTCTCCCTCCAGGCAGGCCTTCATGCAGGCCGCTTCCTCCAGCCGGGCGGCGATATTCCCCTCCTCATAGCGGTATCGCACCAGGGCCGCCCGCTCGTCCGCCCACCGTTTTTCTCCGGACGCGTTCTGGAAGGCGTGCAGCATTTCATGGGCCAGCTTGGAGGAAAGCACGTCAAAATCCCACGCCTCTCCCTCCAGCTTCCAGATCGCCGTATCCGCGCCGTTCAGCTTCACCGAGGTATTTCCCAGGAAGCTTTCGGGCTTTTCGATATACCGCCCGGCGGTGTACGCCCTTTTTTCGTCGTACAGCGCGAAGGGAAACCGGGAAAAGCCGCGGAACAGCGCGGGAAAATCCAGCCTGTCCAGCCTTGTTTCGATCTCGCGGTACGCCTGCGCCAGTTCCATCATCATCTCTCCCGTCTTGCCGTTTCAGCTTTTTCCCATTCCGCCCGGGGCGTAGGCTTCGCCGCCATGCCCTCCCGGCTGCGTTTTCACGCGTTCTGGTTCACGATGCGGATGTACGTTTCCGCCGGGATCATGGGCGTTTCCAGCGCCGCCACCGTTTCCGGGGACAGCCGCATCCGGGCGGCGTATTCCTCGCCCGCCTGCTGGAAGCGCCTGAGCAGCGGCTCCGTCACCGGCTCCGCTTCCGGCACGTTCAGCATGGGCGTTTCCGGCACGCACACCATGTCCGGGCCGCCGAAGCAGATTTTGCACATCATTTTCAGCCCGTCGAAATTTCCCTCCCAGGCCGGGAAGCCGCAGCCGCAGATCACCAGGGTGCGGGTCTTTGAAAAATCCGCCAGGGCTTCGTGGCGCACCGTGCCGTCCGGCTGCTTTTCCATGTTCATTTTCACCAGCGGGATGGTGCGGTCCAATACCGCTTTCAGGTGCGAGGGCATGCCGTAGCAGTACAGGGGAAAGCTCCAGATGATCAGCTCCGCCCGGCGGTACAGATCCAGGATGCCGTTCTGGTCGTCCTCGATCACGCAGTGCCCGTCCGTCCGCTGCCAGCAGCCGAAGCAGCCCCGGCAGGGGGCGATGTTTTTTTCGATCACGCGGATCACACGGATCTCGTGTTCCCCCGTCCGGTTCAGGCCCTTGAGAAAGGCCTCGGTCATCCTGAACGTGTCGCTTTTCTGTTTGGGGCTGCCGTTGAGCACCAATACCTTCATAGCCCGTCCTCCTCACTTTTTCACCAGTTCCGAAAAGATCCCGTTCTTGTCGTACCGCCCTTCCCGAAGGCCGGGGATCTCCTTGTACGCCTTGCACACCGCCAGGCTGATTTCAGACAGCACCGCGCTCATTTCCCCGTCGGTGTAGGGGCATTCGCCCGTGACGATCAGGGTGGCGAAGCTGAACACCACCAGCCACAGATCCCGGAAATAGCTGTCGGCGGTTTCCGTGTCCATCCGGTAAATGCGCATCAGCGATTCCCGCGCCAGATCCTGGGACAATCGCAGCGCTTCCATGGCCCCGCCGGGCCGGGCGAGGAAAAGCAGCTTGTACAATTCCGGCTCCTCCCGGGCGAAGCGGATGTACTGCTGCCCCATGCCCAGAAAAGGAATAGGGCCGGCCAGCCCCCGCCGGATGTACGTCCGGTACAGCTCCTTCGCCTGGGCGCAGACCGCTTCCCGGAGCTGATCCATGGTTTCAAACCAGGTGAAGATCGGCCCCACCGACACCCGCAGCTCTTTGGCCACTTCCCGCGCCGTCACCGCGTCGAGGCCCTTTTTCCTGGCCACGTTCATCGCCGCGCAGACGATCTCTTCCTTTTGAAATTTCACCTTCGGAGGCATCCCGCTTCCCCTCTCCCGTTCAGTCAGTATACTAACGCATGTTATTTAACGAATGTAATTATATCTCCGCCGGCGGGCGCTGTCAAGGGGGAAAACGCGGGAACGCCCGCGCGGCGCGGCGGCGGGCGTTTTTTCTTCGCCCTTCATTGCCAAGGGCCGGGGAAAATGGTATAATTATCGTGGTGTTTTATCGAGCTTGCCAAGGAGGATTCTTGTTTTGTCCGAACCAAGCAAAAAGGCTGCCGACGCCTTTGCCTCCGTCCAGCCGGAAAACGTGCGCCGGCGGCGGATCATCAGCATTTTATCGCTGACCGTCATTCTGATCATTTTCGGCCTGATCGCGTATTTCGTGGGCAATCCCCTGGTGCAGAAATACCAGGCGTCGCCGGAGGAATTCCGGGATCACGTGCGGTCCTACGGCGCGTGGGGGCCGCTGCTGATGATCGGCCTGCGGGCGCTGCAGGTGATCGTGGCCATCATCCCCGGGGAAGTGCTGGAGGTGGCCTCCGGGTTCATTTTCGGCTGGTTCTGGGGGATGATCCTGTGCCTGACGGGCACCACGCTGGCGGTGATCCTGATCTACTGGGCGGTGCGCAGATGGGGCGTCCGGCTGGTGGAGGCCTTTTTCCCCCGGGAAAAGATCCTGAAATACTCCTTCATCCAGAACGAAAAGAAGCTGAACATGCTGGTGTTCATGCTGTTCCTGATCCCCGGCACCCCCAAGGACCTGCTGGATTACCTGGTGGGCCTGACCCCCATGAAGCTGAGCACCTTCCTGCTGATCACCACCTTCGCCCGCATCCCCTCGGTGGTGTCCTCCACCATCGTGGGCAGCCTGGCCCAGAAGGGGAACGTGGTGGTGGCGGCCGTCACCTACGGCGTCACCATCCTGATCAGCATTTTCTGCGTGATCTGGTACCGGCGCACCTACATCCGGGAAAAACAGGAAAAAGCCCGGAGCGCGGACAAGCCCCTGGAGGAGAAAAAACATGTTTGAAATGGACCGGGACGCGGCGGCCTACGGCGTCACCGCCGTTGAAAACCGCTTTATCGCCGATTATCTGCCCGCCGCCAAGGGGGACTATGTGAAGGTCTACCTGTGGGGGCTGTACGCCTGCGCCCGCCCCCAGGAGGGGCTGTCCCTGGAAAGCGCGGCCCAGAGCCTGTACCTGACGGTGCCGGAGGTGGAAGCGGCGCTGCGCTACTGGGAACGCCGGGGGCTGGTGACCCGGCTCAGCGACGATCCCCCCGCCTTCCGCTTCTATTCCCCCGCCCAGCGCCAGCAGCAGGAGGGCGCCGCCTTCCTGCCGGATACGGCCTACGTGTCCTTCGCCGAAAGCGTTTACGCCGCCTTCGGGGACAGCCGCAAGGTGACCCCCGGGGAAATCGCCCTGGCCTGGGAATGGGTGCAGGACGTGGGGCTGACCCCCGAAGCGGTGCTGATGCTGCTGCACCATTGCATGGCCACGGGCCAGGCGCATTTTTCTTTCCGGAAGGCCGAAAAGCTGGCGGTCAAAATGAAGGAGGCCGGGGTGACGCTGGCCGAGGACGCGGAAAAATTCCTGAACCGCGATCAGGCGGTGCACGACGGCGCCCGGCGGGTGCTCTCCCGGATGGGCAAGCGCCGCCTGGCCAGCGACGACGAATTGGAAATGTACGAAAAATGGACCGGCGAATGGGGGTTCGACCTGGACGGCGTCCTGGCCGCCTGCCGGGAAACCACCGGCGGCGATCCCTCCTTCAAATACCTGGACGGGATCCTTTCCGGCCTGCGCAGCCGCAGCGAAGGGCGCACGGGCGCGGAGGTCAAGCGCCAGCTGGCAAAGGAAAAAACCGAAAAGGAGCTGGCCCAGGAGGTGTTTTCCCGCCTGGGCGTTCCCTCCGTCACCGGCCCTGCGGCCGTACGCACCTACCGGGAGCTGCTTTCCATCCAGCCCCATCCGGTGCTGCTTTTGGCCGCGGAGGAATGCCGCCGCAGCCACAGGAATCTGGAGGACATGCAGGCCCTGCTCCTCTCCTGGCGGAACCGGGGGCTCACGGAGGAAGCCGCCGTGCAGGATTATCTCAAGCGCTACCGGGAAGCGAACCTTGTGCTCCGGGAAATGTTCGAGGCCTGCGGCCACGCCGGACGGCCCACGGAAAGGGACCGGCAGCAGTACGAAATGTGGCGGTCCTGGGGCATGGGACGGGAGCTGCTCCTCTTCGCCGCGGAGCAGAGCCGGGCCGCCGAGGGCAGCAAAACGGCGTATCTTGGCAAGGTGCTGGAGGCCTGGCACGAAGCGGGGATCACCGATATCGCCCAGGCCCGGGCCGAAAAGCGCCCCGCCCCCGCCGGCCGCGGCAGAAAGACCGTGTCCGCCCAGCAGTACGGCCAGCGGGAGTATACGGAGGAAGAACTGGACGCCGTTTCCAACGACCTGATCGAGGAGGCGAAAAAACTGCGTGGATAATCAGATCATTTCCGGCATCCTGGCCGAATACGCGGTGCTGCGGCAGCAAAACCGGCAGGAGGAGGCCCGCCGCCTGGCGGAGCTGCAGCAAAAGCATCCCGCCGTGGCGGAATTGGTCGCCCGGCGGCACGATATGATATTATCTTCCGTCCGCGGGGCTTTTGCCAGCGGCACGCCCCGGGACCCGGAGGCGCAGATGAAAGCGTACAACGACCAGATCGCCGCGGCTTTGACGGAAAACGGCTATCCCGCGGATTACCTGTCTCCCGTCTGCCGCTGCCCGCTGTGCGGCGACACGGGATATATTTACGATCGCTCCGTGCGCAAATTCTGCCCCTGCCTGGAAGAAAGATACCGCAGCGCCCTGTCCCAGGGGGGGCCGTCCATCGCCGCCGAACAGACCTTCGGGAATTACGATGCGGCGCGCATCCCGGCGTCTCCCCTGCCCGGGGCCAAAGTGACCCAGCGGGAATACATGGAGGCAATTCGGCAGAAATGCGTCCTGTTCGCCGCCAACGTTCCCGCCGGGCCCGTCAAGACGCTGCTGCTCCACGGCGGCAGCGGCCTGGGAAAAACCTTCCTGCTCAACTGCGTGGGCAACGACGCCCGCAGCCGCGGGATCGAGACCCTTTCCGTCACCGCCTACGATTTGCTGATGGACCTGAAAAACGCCTATTTCTCCCGGGGGAACGAATCCGCCCAGGCGTACTTCGACGTGCCGCTGCTTCTGATCGACGATCTGGGGATGGAGCCCCTGATGGAAAACGTCACCGTGGAGCAGATCTATAACCTGCTCAACGCCCGGCTGACCCGGGGGCTGTACACCGGCGTCAGCACCAATCTGAGCCGGGTGGAATTGAAGCAGCGGTACACCGAGCGCGTCACCTCCCGCCTGCTGGACGCCCGCACCGGATTGGATCTGCCCCTGCAGGGGCAGGACATCCGCCTGAACCGGAGGTGAAGCGCCGTGATCATCCGCGAACTTGCCGATCCCAAAGAAAAAAGCGCCGTGGCCCGGACGGTCCTGGAGGGGCTCACCGATTGGTTCGCCGTGGAGGAGAGCCGGGAGCAGTATATCCGGGAGGCAGCGGAGCGCCTCACCTTCGCGGCCTTTGACGGGAACGCCCCCGTGGGCTTCCTGTGCCTGAAGGAAACGGGAAAAGCCACCGCCGAGATCGCCGTCATGGGCGTCCTGCAGCCGTACCACCGCCGGGGCGTGGGCCGGGCGCTGTTCCTGTCCGCCAGGTCCGCCGCCCGGGAAAAGGGCTACGCTTTTTTACAGGTCAAGACCGTGCGGATGGGCATGTACCCCGATTACGACGATACCAACCGCTTTTACCGGAGCCTGGGCTTTCAGGAATTCGAGGTTTTCCCCACCCTGTGGGACGAGCAGAACCCCTGCCAGGTGTACGTGATGTCGCTGGCGGACGCCTGAAAAGGAAAAACCGCCTTTTTACGCAAAAAAGCAGGCCGTGATTTTCTCACAGCCTGCTTTCTTCTCTTTTTGGGTCACACCAGTTCGATGATGACCATTTCAGCGGCGTCGCCGCGGCGGGGCCCCAGCTTGTAGATCCGGGTGTAGCCGCCGGCGCAGCCCTTTTCCTCGTTGCGCTTGCGATACTTGGGGCCGTATTCCCGGAACAGCTTTTCCACCACGGGATGCTTCACGTCCTTGGTGCGTTCCTTGTATTCGGCCTTGTTCTCGTCGTCCTTCTTGGGCTCCTTGATGTCGTAGAGGTACGCCATCATCAGCCTGCGGGCGTGCAGCTTGGAGGGCAGGTCGTTGACGAAGGTTTCGGTGACGATCTGCTGCTTCTCGTTGCTGAATTTCTTTTCCACTTCCACAGTCTGGTCATACTCGCGGATGGCCAGGGTGATCATTTTATCCACGATGCTGCGCACTTCCTTGGCCTTGGCCTCGGTGGTTTCGATGCGGCCGTACCACAGAAGATTGGTGGTCAGGTTCCGCAGCATCGCCTTGCGCTGGCTCGCGGTGCGGCCCAGCTTGCGC
>JAILBG010000101.1:0-20892 GCA_024681215.1 Clostridiales bacterium | reverse complement strand
CGCAAAGTCCCCCTGGGGCATCTGCGGCGCGCCGCCGTCCGCCGGCCCGCCGGAGGAGCCGCCGAAGGACGCGCCGTTCTCATCGGAAGCCGGGGCGGCGCTGGCCGCGGGCGCTTGTGCAGCCTGATCCCCGTCGTCCTTCTCCCGGAATTTCTCCATATCGAAATCCCGGCCGTTGCCGCGGCCGCCGCCGAAGCCCAGGCTGTCGGGCTTATACAGCTCGCCCCTATTCATGCCGTTGCGGTCCATAAAGGCGTCCTCCACGCCCTCTACCGCCAGGTACAGCCCCCAGGGCTCGCCGTTGACGCTGATCTGCACATAGCTGCACAGCGGGGCGGGCACGTCCATGCGCCCCATCAGGGTGTAAGCCAGGTAATCCTTCATCATGGTGGCGTCCTGGATCATGTTGTTCAGGCTCAGCTTATCCAGGCCGTGATAGGTCATGCCCTTGACGAAATGATCGAATTCCACCTTGAAGGAATACCGCGTGGAGCCCATGGTGGCCACGGAAGAAAGGGAGGTGTTGCCCTTGCCGCGGATGGCGACATGGCTGTATTTTTCGCCGTCCATAGTGATATTGCAGTCCGTGTATTCCTCCGCCGTGGCGTTTTTGATGAAATCCTCCCAGTTTTCCATGGTGATGTCGATGGTGTGCACCCGGCTCTGATCGAACAGAAGCCCTTCATACCCCACGGTATGGCTTCCGTCGCCGCGCACGGGCTCCACCACGCCCCACAGGCACACCGCCGCCAGCAGCATCACCGCCGTGGCGATGCCCACGATGCGGTCCGCTTTCTTTGTTCTCAGCATGGGATCACCCCATATAGTCGCCGTTGTAGCTCACCAGCACCGCGCTGCTGACGCCCTCCATTTCAGACAGCCGGGTGATGAAATCGGTGTCGCTGTTTTTCAGCGTCACTTCGTAGGTCAGTTCGATGCTGCCCTTCTGGGCGCTCTTGCTCTTGACAGAGGTTTTTTCGGTGTTTTCCTTCAGGTACTTTGCCACCCTCTCCTCCGTTTCGCCGCCATCGCAGGCGATCACGGCGATGAAGGGCTTCTGGGCGGATTTGCGGTTGCAGAACACGATCAGGATGACGCCGATGATCACGCTGCCCACGATGGCCAGGGGGATCATCCCCGCCGCCAGCACGATGCCGCCCGCGATGGCCCAGAAGAGGAACGCGATGTCCATGGGCTCCTTGATGGCGGTGCGGAAGCGCACGATGGAGAGCGCGCCCACCATGCCCAGGGACAAAACCACGTTGGAGGTGACGGCCAGGATCACCATGGTGGTGATCATGGTCATGGCGATCAGGGACCCGCCGAAGGCCTGGGAAAATATGACCCCGGCATAGGTCTTCTTGTACACGAAGAAGATGAACAGCCCCAGGCAGAAGCTGAGGGCCAGGGAAATGGCCATATCGGTCAGGGATACGGCGGTGACGTTTTCCAGGAACGAGGATTTGAAGATGTCGTTGAAGGTCATAGCGATTCACTCCTATTCATTTTATATGCTTTGCTGTGAAAAAATACATCCCGTCGTTGGTTTATATGCGGCTTTCTGGGGCTTACCCATAGACCCTGCATGCGGCGTACTTGGAAAAGGCCGTGGGCGTGCGGCTTCTGAGGGCCGCCGCCTTGCGGATGACAGCGGGCAGGTACTCGTCCCACTTGACTTCCAGCAGCGTCACGTCGTCCTGGATGGGCAGCGTCAGGCCGTCGGGGTTCAGGAAATCCCGAGGCGATCCGGTGCGGATATCCCAATCGACGGTGACGCGCACGTTGCCGGGGCCGTAGACGAAGGGCACCCGCTTGTATTCCACCACGGTTTTCGGGGTCAGGCGGCGGGTTTTCATGTCCACGTACAGGGCCGCCAGCAGGGGGCGCCCGCCAGCGATCATCCAGGAGATATCCCCCCTGAGGATCTTGCGCGTTTCCTCCGCCGTCAGTCTTTCCTGGGGCTTGCAGCCCACGCCGTCCCGCTTCATCTTGCATTCCAGCATGATATAGGACAGATCGTCGTTGTAATAGCGGATGCGGAATTTCCGCCGCTCGTTGACGCCGTCCAGCTTTTCGTGCAGCGCAGTGTCCAGGGGATCGTCGAAATACAGGCTGCGGATGCGGTAATAGCCTCGCTCCGCCGCATGCGGGTCGATCTGCGCCACGGCGCCCAGATTCGCCCGGATCGCCGCCGCGTCCCCGGGCGATATGACGTGCTTTACCTCGTGCCGGTAAACCAAGCCTCCGTCCCTCCTTCTCGCCGAAAGGATCGGCAAATTGCTTTCAGCAGTATCATCTTACCAGAAAAAATCAGAGATATTATTGTAAAATTGTAAACAAACCACGGAAAAAATCGGCCCAGGGAATAAACGGAATATGAAAAAGCGGAAACGGAAGGGCCCGTTTCAATACGTCGGGAAAAGCCGGAGTCCGCCGCCGGGCAGCGGCGCGGGCGCACCCGGGTCAGCTGGCCCCTTCCTTCCGGCTGTTCTCTTGCTCGATTTTTTCTTGTATGCGATGCCCGGCCCGCTGTCAACATTGCGTCCCGGCTGTGCAGCGGGGGGGCGCGCCGCGGCATGCGTCCGCCGGCAGAATCCGGAAAACGCCGTTTTTTCCCCTTGACAATGTAGTATCTGTTCCTGTATAATCCAATTAGTCCATGACAAAAGGATATTCGCGGCGGTTCCTTTTGTTGAAAGCAAAAACTGAAAAATGGAGGATGACAAAAAATGAGCAGCAGGAAAACTCTGGTGTGCTTGGTGCTGAGCATCGTTATGCTGATGACGGTCGCCGTACCGGGGGGGATCGCTGAGTCGGAAGACGCAGCTGCGCCTTACTATCTGCGTTTGGATCCGAACGTGGAAGGTGAAATCGACGTGATGTGCTGGTCCGGCGACAGCACCTATCATAAGGACCTTGGGCATCAGGATATCGCCGTGGAGGATCTGACCAGCCAGAACGTCGCCGCGATCTACGCCCTTGCAAAGGAATTCAATAAGATCTATCCCAACGTGAAGGTCAATCTGTACGCCAAAACGGACGATCCCAACGGCAACGACACCTCCTGGATGCAGGAGCTGGAAAACTTCAAGGCTGAGCACGGCAAATACCCCGACGTATACGCCGCCAACGACCTGCCGGGGGATCTGGCCCGGGGCATGATCGCCGATCTGTCCGTGTATGCCGACGATCCCCTGTACCAGAGCTTCAACCCGGGCATCATGGTTACCATGAATTACTACGGCTTCCAGGCCGGCCTTCCCCAGTTCATGCAGCCCTGGGGCATCTATGTGAACAAGGAGCTGGCGGAAGAGAACAACATCGACGTGCCGGATCCCGATTGGGACATTGACGACTATACCGATTTCATCACCTCCGCCGACAACAAGAATTTCTACGGCACCATCTTCTCCGTGCCCACCCAGATCATCGATACGGGCACCACCACCGTCAACGCCCAGATGGCCGCTTACCAGGGCGAAGGCGACCGGGTGAACATCGCTTCCGACGAAGTGAAGGATCTGATCGGCTACATTGCAAAGTGGGCGCCCTATGAGATCTGGACCCTGAACGGCCAGGGCGCCGTGGACGGCTCCGTGATGGACGACGGCTGGTGGTGGGGCTATCGCTTCTTCTGCCGGAACTACGTGCTGGCCTATACCGGCGACCCGTGGATGATGGGCTCCGCCACCGCCGGAAAGACGGCGGACGGCGCCTGGGCCACCAACGCCGTGGAATCCGAGGACTGGGACATTTATCCCCGCCCCGCCACGCCCTATCAGCCCAACACCGTGGGCATCGTGATCGACCCCATGGCGATCCACAACTACGCCATGGACGACGGCAATCCCGAATGGAGCGACGCGGAAAAGGCGCAGTTTGACCTGGCCTACGCCTTCGGCTCCTTCTGGTGCGGCGCCACCGAATCCCTGCAGGCCCGCGCCGATCAGATGTTCAACGACAACGGCACCATCCGGACCTGCCTGAACGACTCCCTGCCCCTGGTCACCGGCGACGCATTCTTCGCGCAGATGGATATCTGGTACAGCACCGAGCTGCACGCCCGCTACGGCGGCGCGGAAAAGATGCCCGGCTTCCAGTATCTGCTTGAGCTGTGGAACGCCGGCCAGATCTGGGATATCTCCGATAAGACCTATCCCTACCACGTGATCGAGGACGGCACCCAGGTGAACTGCCTCAAGGAGTGGCTGGACGTGACCAACGCCGACATCACCGGCGTCCCGGTGACCGATCCCAGCTGGGTGGATACGGTAAAGGCCAATCTGGATGACTGGAACGAAAAGATCAACGCCCGTTTCCGCATCGCGGAGCAGTCCATCAAGGACGGCCTCATCACCTACTACGGCTACACGGAAGCGGATTTCTGATCTGATTGGATGTCGTCAGACATGCTCCGGAGCTGCTGCATCGGTCTCTTTCAGGGCCGGTGCAGCGGCTCCGTTTCGTAGTGAACGAGGACGCGCATGGAAAAAGGCAGATGGAAAAAGCGGCTGATGCTATTGGCGGCCGCCGCTGTGCTGATCGCCGGGCTGGCGCTCATCCTGAGGCTCCGCGCCGCTCCCGCTTACGTGGAGGACGTGAGCGCGGAAAGGCTGGAATGGGCGTACCGGCTCCTGGCTGATTCCCTGAATACGGGCGAGCTCAAATACACGGATTATCTGATGCTTCAGACGGAAGAAGCAGGCTCCTGCCGCGCCGAGGCCTTCCCCGAGGGCGGGCGGGACGGCGCCGCGTTTTCTTCCGCCGGCTTTGACGTGCCTTCCTATCCGGGGCAGGTCGCCGTGCTGCGGTATAACGAAGCGGCGGTCTACCGTGTCTTCATGGATCAGGGCGGCATTTACACGCTGGCCTTTGATTATGCGTCCGCCTCGTCTTCCTGCCTGGATTACACCGCCTCCGTGGAGATCAACGGCGCAATCCAGTATCAGGAGCTGAAAACGATCGACTTTCCGCTGTACTGGAAGGACGAAACGGATCAGATCCTGACCGACCGCTACGGCGATCAGATCGCCCCCAGCCAGGAGCGCATCGGCGGATGGCGGGAAGCGAAGCTGTATAACAACACCTATTCCTCCGTGCTGCCGCTGCAGATCTGCCTCCGGGCCGGAGAGAATACGATTACGGTCAGAAACGTGTCCGACGACGGCCTGGCGCTGGGCAGGATGACGGTCCTCCCGCTGCCGGAAAAGCCGATGGCCTATGCGGAATACGCCGGGCAGTATGCGTCGGTCCCGGCGGCGGACGCGGGGCTGACCGTCATTAACGCGATCGATTATGCCGAAAAAAACTCCGCCAAGATCATTTACAAATCCGCCGCCACGCCGGACGTGCGGCCCTATAACGCCGAATACAAGCTGCTGAACACCCTTTCCTGGACGGAGCCCGGGGATGAGATCACCTATCGGTTCCGCGTGGACCGGACAGGCATGTATACCCTGACTTTTCATTACATGAATGAAAAGGAAGAATTCAATTCCTACGAAACGATCCTGATCGACGGCGAAACGCCCTTTGCCGAATTGCAGGCCTACGCCTTCCCCTATACCGGAAGCGCCTGGGCAAATGAAACGCTGTCGGACGCCCAGGGGCGCCCCTACCGGATCTATCTGACCCAGGGCGACCATACCATCACCCTGAAGGCGGAAACGGCGCCCGTCAGCGCGGCCTGGCGCTACGGCCAGCTCATTGCCGAGCACGCCACCGTGTTTTCCCTGGAAATCAAAAAAATGGCCGGCGAGGACCCGGACAGATACCGCACCTGGAAAATGACCCGGTACATCCCCAGGATCCCCGATTACCTGGAGGCGTACGACGTGCTGCTGCAGCACATCCGCTTCCTGCTCCAGCACGAAAGCGACAAGGGGATCAACGGCGCGCTGCTGAGCTACCTGGACAAGGCGGACCTGTTCATCCGGGATATGGCGGAATACCCCGACGAGATCGCGCTGTATACGAAATCCCTGTCCGGCGACGACAATTCGGTGCTGGTGGCGGTGAGCAAATTCACCTCCTCCATCATGAAAATGGATTTTTCCCTGGACGCCGTTTATGTGAACGGAACGGGCGCGCTGCCCCCCGCCCGGGCCTCCGTATGGGACCGGATCAAAAACGCGGCCGACACGGTGTACTATTCCTTTGCTTCCCAGAAATACAGCATGAAGGACGCGGAGGAGGACACGCTGACGATCTGGGTCAACCGTTCGCTGCAGCACGCCGACCTCATGCAGAAAATGGCGGACACGGAATTCACGCCCAAAACCGGCGTCAAGGTCAAGATCACCGTGATCCCCGACGCCAATAAGCTGACCCTGGCCTGCGCCGCCGGGAACACCCCCGATATGGCCCTGGGGCTGGCCTCCTACATGCCTTTTGACCTTGCCAGTCGCGGCGCCCTGTACGACATCCAGCAGTTCCCCGATTTCTGGGAGATCAACAATCGCTTCGCCACCGGCGCCATGGTGCCGTACGTGTACAATGAAAGGGTGTACGCGGTGCCGGAAACGCTGGATTTCGCCGCGATCATTTACCGGACGGATATCTTCGCCAGCCTGGGCCTGGACGTGCCGGACACCTGGGACGATCTGCGCGCCCTGCTTCCCGTGCTGCAGCGGTACGGCATGAATTTTTACCACAACGTTTCCTACGGCCGCACGGGATACAAATGGTTCTATCAAACCACCCCGCTGATCTTCCAGAACGGCGGGAAGCTGTATAACGACGAAGGCACCGCCACCGCCATCGACAGCGCGGAATCCGTCCGGGGCATCAAGGAACTGGGGGACCTGTTCGTGGCGTATTCGCTGGATATTCAGGTGAATGAATTTTTCAATTCCTTCCGGTATTCCGTGCTGCCCATCGGCATCGTGGACGCCAATTCCTATAACCTGATCCTCAACGGGGCGCCGGAACTGGACGGCCAGTGGGCGCTCGCCCCGTACCTGGGCACCCCGCAGGAAAACGGCGAAATCGTCCGCTGGTACGTGGCGGCCAGTACGGGCGGCGTGATCTTCAAGGACACCAGGCACGCCGAAGCCGCCTGGGAATTCCTCAAGTGGTGGACCAGCACGCCGGTGCAGGTGGAATATACCTATGCGCTCCGCTCCACTTACGGGGACGTGTATTTCTGGCTGCCGTCCAATCTGGACGCCCTGCGGCAGGCCCCCATCGCCCAGGAGGACAAACAGGTGATCCTGGATATGGTGCCGTGGATCCGGGACGTGCCCCGGACGCCGGGGCAGTACCTGCTGGAGCGTTCCCTTTCCGACATCTGGAACGCCATGGTGAACGATGGAAAATCGGCGCAGGTGGCCGCGGATGAAAAGGTGATCGAGATCAACCGGGAGATCCGGCGGAAAATGCAGGAATTCGGCTATTACGACCAGGACGGCCGCCAGATCAGGGATTACGTGATCCGGGATTACGACTGGATCCAGCGGCAGAAGGACCTGGCGGCGGAGAAAGGGCGGTGAGCGGCATGCAGAAGACCCCGAAGCGGCGCCTGACGCGCAATGATCTTGTTTCCTACGCCCTGCTTTCCCCTTACCTCATGCTGTTCTCCGTGTTCATCCTGGTGCCCGTTCTGATGACGGCGGGGCTTTCCTTCACCAATTTTGACGTGATCAACCCGCCCAGGCCCACGGGCATTTCCAATTTTGTCTATCTGTTCACCCAGGACACGGTATTCATGAAATTCGTGCTGCCCAACACGTTCCTCTACGCCATCGTGGTGGGCGTGGGCGGGTATGTGCTGTCCTTCCTGCTGGCGTGGATGCTCGCCCAGATCCAGGCGCTGCCCCGCACGCTGCTTTCCCTGTGCATTTACATGCCGTCCATGCTGGGCCAGGTGTTCATCAGCGTGATCTGGCGCACCATTTTTTCCGGCGACCAGGGCGGCTGGATGAACGCGATCCTGCTGCAGCTGGGCTGGATCGACCAGCCGATCCAGTTTCTGCTGACCGGCAAGTATTTCATGCTCATCATGATCGTGGTCTCCCTGTGGTCTTCCATGGGCATCGGCTTCCTGTCCATGATCTCGGGCATCCTGAACATCAATCGGGAGATCTATGAGGCGGCGTACATCGACGGGCTGAAAAACCGCTTCCAGGAAATCGTGCATGTAACGATCCCCTCCATGAAGCCGCAGATGCTCTTCGGCGCCGTGATGTCCATTACCAGCGCCTTCAACATGGGCTGGATCGGCGTGGCCCTGGCGGGGGTCAACCCGACGCCCGCCTATTCCGGGCAGCTGATCACCAATCACATCGACGATTACGGTTTTATCCGCTATGAAATGGGGTATGCCGCCTCCATCTCCGTGATCCTGCTGATGGTGGTGTATGGGTTCAACCTGCTGGCGCACAGATTCTTCGACGAGAAAGACTGAGGGTGAAGCGGACATGCAGAAAACGAAAAAGGGCCGTTCCGCCAAATTCCTGGGGGCCGTGGTGGACCCGAAGCGTTTTTCCCGGACCCAGGTGAAGTTTTACGTGATCCTGGTGCCCCTGGCGCTGTTCATGATCCTGCCGGTGGTGATGATCGTGAACCGGGCGTTCATGCCCCTGGGCGAGCTGTTCGCGTTCCCGCCGCACATTTTCGTTCACGATCCCACGCTGAACAATTTCAAAAACCTCTTTTCTCTGTCCGGCACGACGGGGGTGCCCTTCCTGCGGTATCTGCTCAATTCCGTCGTCATCACCGTGCTGACGGTGCTTCTGAATCTGTCCATCACGATCCTGGGCGCCTATGCCTTTGCCAAAAAGCGGTTCGTGGGGAAAAAATTCCTGTTTGAAATGAATCAGCTGGCGCTGATGTTCGTTCCCACCGCCGTTGCCATTTCCCGCTACATCGTGATTTCAAACCTGGGCCTGATCGACACGCTGGGGGTGCACGTGCTGTCCCTTGCCGCCATGCCGGTGGGGCTGTTCCTGGTCAAGCAGTTTACCGATCAGATCCCCGACGCCCTTCTGGAGGCGGCGGTGATCGACGGCGCAAAGGAAAGGCACATCATCTTCCGGATCGTCGTGCCGCTGATCAAGCCCGCCCTGGCCACCTCCGTGGTGCTCACGTTCCAGCAGGTCTGGATGGCGGTGGAGGCATCCAACAACTACGTCACCGACGATTCCCTGCGCACCCTGGCCTATTACCTGAATTCCCTGTCCACCAACAATACGGTGGCGGCGGCGGGCATGTCCGCCGCGGCGTCGCTGCTGCTGTTCGTGCCCAACCTGATCATTTTTATCTGGATGCAGTCCCAGGTCATGAACACCATGAGCCATTCCGGCATCAAGTGAGGGGGGAGAACGCATGAGAAAGCGAAGAATGATCTGCCTTTTCCTGCTGACGGTTTTCCTCGCGCTGTCCTTCCCCTGCCCCGCCCTGGGCGGACAGGCCACCTCCTATACCTACACGCTGGACGATAAAGGCGAATTCATCCGCACCCAGGACGCCTACCTGCCCAACCGCACCCTGACGGACCTGGGGCTTTCCTCCGCGTCCGATCTGTTCATCGACAGGCAGGATCTGCTGTACATCGCCGATACGGGCAACAGGCGGATCATCATTTACAACATCCGGACGGGCGCTGTGGACGATTATCTGCAGATCAAGGATTTTTCCGCTCCCAGCGGCGTATTCGTGACGGACAGCGGAAAAATCTATGTGGCGGACCCCGGCGCCAAGGCCGTGTTCATTTTCGACGCCGGACGGGCGCTGGAAGCCAAGCTGACCAAGCCGGATTCGCCCCTGTATTCCGATACCAACTACGAGCCCAAGAAGGTGGCGGCGGACGACGGCGGAAACATTTACATCATCAGCGAAGGCGTGTACAACGGCGTGATCCAGCTGGCATCCACCGGCGAATTTTTAGGATACTTTACCGTGAACAAAGCCAATCTGTCCCTTTCCCAGCAGATCCAGCGGCTGCTGTTCACCCGGGAGCAGGTGGCCAATCTGGTGGATGCCAATCCCACCGTGTTCACCAACGTGTTCGTGGACCGAAGCGGCATCGTCTATACCGCCACCAGCGGGATGTTCAGAAACGGAATGAAAAAACACAGCACCAACGGCGGCAACATGTTCAAAAACACGGTGTACAGCCTGAGCACCCTGACGGACGTGTATGTGGACCGGAACGATTTCATCTACACCTGCTCCAACGAAGGATACATGGACGTTTATTCCAAGAACGGCGAGCTGATTTTTGAATTCGGGTCCCGGGTGACCACCACGGACGTGGTGGGGCTGTTTACCCGGCTTCCTTCCATCGCCGTGGACAGCGAAGGCAGCCTCTGGGCGCTGGACGGCAATAAAGGGTATCTGCAGTCCTTCAAGACCACGGAATACGCCCGGATGGTCTACCGCGCGCTGAACCTGTATGAGGACGGCAGCTACGGGGAAGCAAAGGCCCAGTGGAACGAGGTGCTCAAGCTCAACCAGATGTCCGTGCTGGCCCACGACGGGGCCGGGAAAGCCTGCCTGCGCACGGAAGACTACGGCGCGGCGCTGGAGCATTTCCGGGTGGCCAACGACAAAACCTATTATTCCGAAGCGTTCTGGGAGGTCCGGAACGCCTGGATCCAGAAATACATGGGCTTCATCCTGCTGGCGCTGGCGGTGCTGCTCGCAGGCGTCAAAACGCTTCACCTGATCGACCGGCGAACAGGCGGCAGATGGAAGAAACGGAAAAGGAGCATCCGGGAAAGGCTGAGCCGCCTGCCCCTCCTTCGGGATCTGTTCTTTGCCGGCCGGATGGACCGCCATCCGGACGACTGCGCCTATGAGATCGGCAAAAACCGCGCCGGCTCCGTGCCCGGGGCGTGCGTGATCTATCTGCTCTTTTTCGCCGCCTATATGCTGTACCAGACGAAGAAAGGCTTTATCTATCAGATGCAGGACGTGCAGGACATGGATATGGGCTTTGTGGTGCTGGGCTTCTGGGCGCTGCTGCTCATCTTCATTTTCTGCAATTACCTGGTGACCAGCATCAACGACGGCAACGGCACCCTGCGGCAGATCTTCCTGGTTCCCGCATACGGGATGCTGCCCGTGATCGGCGCGCTGCTCTCCGTGACGCTGATTTCCCACGTTCTGACCTATAACGAAACCTTCCTTCTGACCCTGATCATGATCGCCGGGATCGCCTGGAGCGCGGCGGTGATCTTCCTCGGCCTCCAGACCATCCATCAGTACAGCTTCAAGGAAACGGTGATGAGCCTGATCCTGACGCTCATGTTCATGCTCATCATCGCCATCGTCTGCATCATCCTCTCCATGATGTGGAACAGCCTGCGCTCGTTCCTGACCTCCGTTGGAAAGGAGCTGATATACAATGCGCTTTAAGAAAGCCCTCTGCTGCCTGCTGGCGGGATCGCTGCTGGGGGGCTTCGCCCTCTGCGCCCCGGCGGAAAACGTCTACATCGCCACCTCCCACGATACAAAGCCGGCCCCGGAGAAGGCCGTTTTCTCCCCCGTGGATTTTTCGGGATACGCGCTGATCTGTGAAACGGATGCGATGCGGTATTACTGGCGGGAGGACCGGGATATCCTGGGCATCGAGAACAAGACGAACGGGTATGCCCTGAAAACGGGGGTGGACCTGCCCTTCTCCGGAGACGCCAAAGACCTGGTCAAGCAGATGAAAAAGGACAAGCTCTCCAATGAAGAGATCCTGGAAAGGTATCAGCCCTACGCCGACGACCTGAACACCACCTACGTGGGGATCGCCAATTCCCTCATTTCCATTGAGTATATCGACAGCGACAAAACCAAGCAGATCTCCTCCGCCTCGGAAAAGAACGCCGCGTCCGCCCTGGCGGCGGTGGAGGGCGCGGAAAACGAATTCGTACTGAAAATCGCTTTCTCCTCGCCGGAAATCTCCCTGAACGTGTATTTCACGCTGACGGACGAAGGCGTCCGCTACCGGGTGCCCCGGGCGGAATTTGCCGGAAAGGACCTGAACAAGCTGTCCGCCGTGCTGTTCACGCCCTTCCTGCTGGCCAGCGGCGGACGCATGAAGGTGCTGGACCCGGAAAGCCTGGACTGGACGGAGAAGGACCAATACCGGGCGCCGGGATACGTGCTCGTGCCGGACGGCAGCGGCGCGCTGATCCGTTTCGCGGACAACACCTCCGCCTTCAACCCCTATATCGGGGACGTGTACGGGAAAGACTACGCTACGGAAACCTACTACAGCACGGTCCTGCACGACGACGTGCCCGTGCACGATCCCGCCGCGCCCGTATTCGGCATGGCCCAGGGCGACAGGCAGCTGGCTTTCGTCGCCTGGGCGGACTCCGGAGCGGAATACATGGATATCGTGGTCAATCCCGATGAAACCAAATCCACCAGCTACACCTGGGCCTACCCCCGGTTCGAATACAACGTAAAATACTATCAGCTTTACGACGAGCGCGGCAACGGCTTTTTTGCCACGCTGGACGAGCCGTACGATTACGACATCGACATCACCTACCGTTTCCTCTTCGGGGACGGCGGCGACGGGGCGCCCTCCGCCGATTATATCGGCATGGCGCGGGCCTATCGCCGGCACCTGATCGACACGGGGGTGCTGACGCCCAAGAAAACCGCGCCGGGAGACATCCCGCTGCGGCTGGATTTTATCATGTCCGATTCCCAGAACGGCGTGATCCTGACCCGTCAGATCACGGTGACGACCGTGCAGGACGTCCGCGAGATCCTGTCGGACGTGCAGTCCCAGGGCATCCGGAACGTGAACAGCGGGCTGATCGGCTGGCAGAGCAAGGGCGAAACCCTGTCCCGCCCCGATCAGGACGCCTATTCCGGCAGCGTGGGCTCCAAGGCGGATTTTGAGCGGCTGATCCGGGATTTCCGGGCGCAGGGGATCGAAATTTCCCAGGCCAGGAATACCACCCGCATCAACAGCATGATGACGAATTATTACGGAACGGCGGTCAAATCGGTCAGCAACTGGTATGTCAGCGTGGATGAAAGCTGGCTGCTCCCCAGCAGCGTGCCCATCAACACGTTCGGCTTCGCCACGCCGGAAAAGACCGGCGAATGGACGAAGGCCTTTGCCCGGAACGTGGCGGATTATTCGGACGCGATCACCCTGTCCGGCATTTCCAGCGTGCTCAATTCCCATTGGTCCAGAAACGGATGCGAAACCACCGCCGCCGGGGCGGCCCGGCTTTATGCGGACACGCTGGGGGCCCTGCCCATGAAGCTGAATCTGGAAACGCCCAACCTGTACCTGTGGAAGTATACGGATAAATTTTTGCAGATGCCGGTGGGCAATTCCTGGTTCATTTACGAATCGGATTCCGTTCCGTTCCTGCAGCTGGTCCTCCGGGGCACCATGGAAATGTATGCGCCTTACGCGAATTTCTCCTTCTATACCCAGGACTGCATCCTGCGCATGATCGACTATAACGTATCCCCCGCCTTCATTCTTTCCAAAGAAGCGTCCTGGAACCTGGCAGACAGCTTTTCCTCCAGCCTGTATTCCACAGAATACAACCTGTACCGGGATCTGATCCGGTCCATTTACCATCAGGTGAACGAAACGCTGCGGCAGGCGCAGGGCTACGAATGGATCAACCGGGAAACGGTGCAGAACGGCGTGATCGTCAATACCTATGTCCGGGGTGCGGATACCCTGAAAATCGTGATCAATTATACGTCCGGCGAAGTACAGGTGCCGGGCGCTACCGTTCCGGCGATGAGCGCCGCCGTGATCAGATAGCAGGAGGCAATATGGCAACGAAGCGGAGAAAAAGCCGAAAAGGCAGCTATATGAAAAGAAAGCAGAATCGCCTGGGCTACTTTTTCATGGGCCCGTGGATCCTGGGCTTCGTGGTGTTTTCGCTGATCCCGTTTCTCATGACCATCGTGCTCAGCTTCTGCAGCGTCAGCTCCACCATCAAGGGCTACGAGCTCTCCTTTATCGGCATGGACAATTACTATACCGCCTTTTTCCGGAACACGGAATTTACTCCGGCGCTGCTGTCCTTCCTGGGCATGGTGATCCCCTACACCTTCATCATCATCGTCGTTTCCTTTATCCTGGCGTACCTGCTGAATAAGATCAAGGTGGGCCGTACCCTCATGCGGATCATTTATTTCCTGCCCATCATCATCCTCTCCGGCCCGGTGATGAGCCAGATCCTGGACAGCGCGGACGAAGCCATCGCCCTCTCCCAGGGGGTCAGCGAAGTATACAAAAGCATCTGGATCTTTCGCATCCTCTACAGCTATTCCCCGTCGCTCACCCTGTTCCTGGAGGAGATCTTCGATCAGCTTTCCATGATCCTGTGGTTCACCGGCATCCCCATCGTGCTGTTCATCAGCACCCTGCAGCGGATCAATATATCCCTGTATGAAGCGGCGCGGATCGACGGGGCCAACGAATGGCAGGTGCTGTGGAAAATCACGGTGCCCATGGCGAAGCCCACGGCGCTGGTGGCGTCCATCTTCACCATCGTGCAGCTGGGCGCTTACGACACCAGCGATATTTACGGCCTGATCAAAACGGCCACCAACAATACGGCCAGCGGCCTGGGATACGCCGCCACCTACGCCTGGCTGTACGGGATCCTGGTGCTGCTGGTCATCGGCGCCGCGTTCCTGATATTCCGGGAGAAAAAGGTCAAGGAAGTGATGGTATGAGAAAGAAAGGGCGGTTCAAAAGGCTGCGCGGCGTGCCCGGGAAGATCGCCGTCTATTTCGTGCTGATCTGCATCGGATTCGTGTATCTGGAGCCGATCCTGGAAATGATCGCCAAGGCCATGATGTCTCCGGCGGATATCGTGGATCCTTCCGTCGCCTGGATCCCCAAAAGCTGGTCCTTCGACAATCTGCGGATCGCCGCGCAGGTACTGAAGCTGAAAGAGACGCTGAAGAATTCCATCCTCTTCTCCGGCGGACTGGCGACGGCCCAGACGGTGGTATCCGCGATGACGGCGTATGCCCTGTCCCGGTACGATTTCAAAGGGAAAAAGCTCTGGTTCGTCATGATCATTCTGACCTTTATCATGCCGGTTCCCGTGCTGATGGTGCCGCGGCTGATGATGCTGGTCACGGCGCAGACCGCCACGGGGGTGCAGCTGGTGGGCACGGTGATCCCCCAGATCGCCATGGCGGTGCTGGGCCAGGGCGTTTACTCCGCCGTGCTGATCCTGATTTTCTATACGTCCTTCAACATGATCCCCCGGGTGCTGGACGAGGCGGCGGAAATCGACGGGGCCTCCGCCTGGCGGGTGTTCTGGTCCATCGTGGTAAGGATCTCCGGCAGCACGATCCTGGTGGTGTTCCTGTTCTCCTTCGTCTGGAACTGGAATGAAACCTATATGACAGGCACCCTGCTCCGGGGCAATCTGGCGCTGCTGCCCTCCAAGCTGGATATGTTCAACAGCGAATTCGACAGCGCCGCGTCCGCGGTGGGCGGCGCGTTCCGCCTGAACGAAGCCTACAAAATGTCCGCCACGTTGATCTCCATTTCACCGCTGGTGCTTCTGTACGTGTTCGTTCAGCGGAAATTCATTCAGGGCATTGAAAATACCGGCATTACGGGAGAGTAAAAGAAAATGAAGAAAACGAAATCATGGCTCGCTTCCGCCCTTGCGGCCCTGCTCCTGTGCGCCTGCAGCCCGGCCCATGCCGGGGGGCTGCCCCGGCGGGAGGACGCCTTCCATACGGGCCAGGACGTTTCGGACGCCTATGTGGACCCGGAAAAGCACCGGATCGACGAAAGCCGGCTCAAGGCCACGGGGTACGAATACGATCATGACGCGCTCACCTATGAATTGGTATGGGCCGAGGAATTCGACGGAGAGGGAAAGCCCGATCCCGCCCGCTGGCGCTACGATACCGGCGGCAGCGGCTGGGGGAATCACGAACTGCAGTACTACACGCGGGGGGACAACGCCCGCGTCGCCGACGGGGTGCTGACCATCGAAGCCCGGAAGGAACGGATGGGCGGCATGGCGTATACCTCCTGCCGCATGGTCACCCGGAACGCAGGCGACTGGCTGTACTGCAAGGTGGAGGCCCGGGCGAAGCTGCCCGCGGGCGTGGGCACCTGGCCCGCCGTCTGGATGCTGCCCACGGACTGGGCTTACGGCGCCTGGCCCGCCTCGGGCGAAATCGACATCATGGAACACGTGGGCTACAACCCCAACGTGATCGTGCAGAGCATCCACGTGGAGCGCTATCACGGCGGCGCCGCCCGGAACAGGAGCCTTCGGGTGCCGGGCGTATGCGAGGATTTCCACACCTACGGCGTGGAATGGCTGCCGGATCAGATCATTTTTTCCGTGGACGGAAACGTGACCTGGACGTACCGGCCCGCGGACTTTACCGCGTCGCCCACGCAGGAAGTATGGCCTTTCGACCGCCGGATGCATCTGCTTGTCAATCTGGCCTTCGGCGGCGACTGGGGCGGCGCCGGGGGGATCGACGAAGACTGCCTGCCCGCCGCCTTCCAGGTGGATTACATCCGCGTTTATCAAAGCCCGGAGATCCTGGCGCTGACCGGGCAGACAGACTGATAAGGAGAAACGGCATGAAGGAAGATTACCGTCTCGTATGGGCGGACGAATTTGCGGCCGAGGGAAGGCCGGACGCGGACAAATGGTCCTTTGAGGTCGGCGCGCATTGGCACAACCGGGAAATCCAGGCCTATACGGACCGGCCGGAAAACGCCTTCGTCCGGGACGGACGGCTGCATATCCGGGCGCTCAAAGCGCCGTATGAAGACCGGGAATTTACCTCCGCCCGGATGGTCACCTATCCGCACGCCGCCTGGCAGTACGGCTATTTTGAGGTGCGGGCGAAAATCCCGGACGCGGCGGGCTCCTGGCCAGCGATCTGGCTGATGCCCGTCTCCTCCAGGCAGGGGGTGCGCTGGCCTTTGTGCGGCGAAATCGATATGATGGAGCATACCATGCTGAACCCGGACACGCTGGTGTACAGCCTGCATTCGGAAGCGCTCAACCACATGCGTCCGCCGGATCGGCAGCGGTCCGTCAGCGTATACTGCCCCGGCGCCACCCGGGATTTTCACGTTTTCGGCCTGGAGTGGACGCGGGACGCCGTTTCCTATCTGCTGGACGGGAATGAGGTGTGCAGATATCCGCGGAACGGGGCCGGCGACCCGGAAACCTGGCCCTTCGATCAGCCCTTTTTCCTGATCCTGAACGTCGCCGTGGGCGGCTTCATGGGCGGCCCCGTGCGGGAGGCGGATTTCCCCTGTGAAATGGCCGTGGATTATGTGCGGGTATATCAGAAGCCGGGTGAGAAATGAGAGGATAAAATGAGCGGATTTTTGCACAGAGACGGAAGAAGGATCGTGGACGGCACCGGGAAAGACGTGCTGCTGCTGGGCTGGGGCCTGGGCAACCTGTACGTGAAGGAAGGCTATATGTGGGGCGCTTTTGATACCCCGCGGTTTGACCGGTCCCGCCGGATCGAGCAGGTGATCGCGGAGCTTGCGGGCAGGGAATATGCCCGCAGGTTCTGGGCCGTCTTTCAGGAACGGTACATTTCCGAAGCGGATTTCCGGGCCATGCGGGACCTGGGCTGCAATTCCGTCCGCATCCCGCTGGATTACAGGCAGTTCATGGAGGAGGGCGAGGGCATCGTATGGCGTGAGGAAGGATTTGAGGAGCTGAAAACAAGGATCGATCAGTGCGAAAAATACGGCCTGTACGTCTTTCTGGACATGCACTGCGCTCCGGGCGGACAGACCGGCGCCAACATTGACAACTGCATCGACGACCGGCCCCGCCTGTTCATGGATGCGGACAATCTGAAAAAATCCCTGGCGCTGTGGCGCAGGCTGGCAGAAATGAACCGGGAGCGGGAGATCGTGGGCGGCTACGATCTGCTGAACGAGCCCATCGCTCCGGGCAAGGACGAAAAAAACTGCGACGCATACCTTCCGGTCCTGGAGCAGCATTACCGCGATCTGGCGAGGACCGTCCGGGAGGCGGACCCAAACCACCTGCTGACCATCGAGGGCGCCCATTGGGCGACGGACCTGCGCATCTTCCATGAGCGCTTGGACGAGAACATGGCGCTGCATTTCCATCGCTACGCCGGCGGGCCGGACATCGCCAGCCTGCAGCGATATATGGACAAGGCGGCGGAAATCGACGTGCCGCTGTGGCTGGGCGAATCGGGCGAAAACAGCAATGAATGGTACGCCGCGCTCTATCCGCTGGCAATGCGCCTGGGGATCGGCGTCAATCTTTGGCCATGGAAAAAGCTGAACTGCACCAATTCTCCCTATTCCGTCCGGAAGCCCAGGGACTATGACCTGATCCTGGACTATGTGCGCGGCGGAAAACACCCCGGCTTTGAAAAATCCAGGCAGATCCTGAACGAATATCTGGAAAATATCCTCCTTGAAAACTGCGATTGCAACGCCTCCGTCATGCGGCACGTGCTCCGCAGGCCGCCGTTTTCCCTCTATGCCGCGGATTTCGACGAGCTGCCCGGCAGGGGCGTTTCATACAGCGGCTCTTCCCACCCGGCGGAGGACGATTACCGGCAGAATACCGGGATGTGCATCTGCCATGACCGGGAAGCGGGCGCCCCACGGTTCGCGTTCGACAGCCAGTGGGATCGGTTCGCGCTGGTTCTCCACGAAGGGGAATTCGCCGCCTACACCGTTTCGGCCGGCGGGCCGTCCCTGCGCTGCCGCATCGACGCCCACGCGGAAAGGGACGCCCTTCTGGAAGTAACGGCGGGATCCCAGAAAACGGATCTGACGGTTTCGCCCGGCGTTCATCAGTATACCGCGGCGATCCCGCTGCCGCAGGATACGGAGAAGCAAACGGTCAGAATCACGGCAAAAGCCGGCGCCGTGCGCCTCAAAAAAATCTCTTTCCTCTGAAAAACCGATATATTCCCCTTCCGCTGGTCGTTTCCGGGATCACAATGAAAGGCCCGGCTGCCTTTGCTGGCAGCCGGGCCGATAGTTTGTTTCCGGAGGATCATTCGACGATCTGGATGGTTTTGCTCAGGTCGCCCACGGTGATGACGTGCTCGCCGGGCTGATCCACGGTGAGGGTCATTTCCACCACGCGCCAGGAGCCGCCGCACACGGCCATGATCTTTTCCGCGATCACTTCGCCGTCGCAGGTGGCCTGCACGGTGGTGATGCCGTCGTCGCCGTTGTTCCACAGCAGCACATAGGCATTGAAGGGCTCGCCGGCCTTGGTTTCCACCACGGATTCATATTTGGTCTGGGTGGAGCCGTTGGACTCGGTGGTCACCTCATGGGTGGCCCGGGGCAGCACCAGCGCGTCGTACACGAATTCGGGCTGCGCGCCGTACTTCATGCCGTACTTGTACTGGATCAGGGGATCGCCCCAGTTGTTGGGGGTGGTGTTGTTTTCGCTGGTCTTCATGGTGGCCAGCAGCATCATGCGCACCCACTGGTTCGCGCCCTGATCACCGGCCAGGTCTTTCTACTGGGCGTTATCCATGGCGGAATCCCGGGCCAGCTCCTTGACCACCATGCCGGTGGGCTGGGCGTCGCCGAAGAGCAGCTGGGCGAACACGATGGGCTCGGTGGTGGTGATGAAGCCGCCGGCGCCGGTGCCGTGGTCCGCGGGACGGGAGAAGGTGAGGCCCAGCACGGCGTCGCCCTGCTCCAGCAGGAAGGTGTCGGGGTCGATGCAGTTGGCCACGATGACCAGCTTCTTTTCCGCGTCCTTGGCATGGCGGAGGCTGAAGAGGTCGATGAGCAGCTGAAGGCTTCGGACCAGTTGGGGTGGATATCCCGGATGAACAGCATCCGCCAGCGGGCTGAGGAAACTGTGCTGGACGAATTGATCTTTGACTGAGTGCCGGTACCGCCTCTTCGGGGGCGCCTATCTTTATCTTTTTTCTTGTTCGTTTGAGAAAAACAAGATAAACCATTGTCGATGAGAATCACCACAGGTGGGTCCCTGTTTTCCTTGGAATGGCTAGGGCCGGTCCAGCAGGGCCCGGTACTCCCCCGGGGACATGCCCTTCTCGGCCCGGAACACCCGGTTGAAGCTGGAGATGCTCTGGAAGCCGGCACTCATGGCAATCTCCGTCATGGTCATGTCCCGGTGGGTCAGGAGCTCCGAGGCCCGCTCCATCCGGATCATGTTCAGCCACTTGCTGTAGTTCATCCCCGTGACGCTGCGGAAGATTCGGGAGAAATAGTCCTTGCTGATGCCGGCCATCCGGGCCATGGCGCCCTGGGACAGATCGTCCGCGGTGAGGTTGTTCTTGATGTAGTCCGTGACCATGACCAGCCGGCGCATGACGGTGTCGTTGCAGCTGTAAGGATCCCCGCTGCGGATCTCCGGCATGAACTCGTCCCGGTGTTCGTCCAGGGTCAGCATGAATTCCATCAGCAAAATGCAGCAGCGCAGCTCCCGGTCGGGTGCCGCCGCCAGGTAGATCTCCCTCATCCGGTTGGCGATGTCGGTCAGCCCCGCAACCAGCTGCGGATGGGCGTTGATGCACAGCACATGCAGATTCCGGTAGAAGTGCATGATCCGCTGGAGGTCGAAGAGGGAGTTCATGAAGGCGTTGCTGAACTGGATAATAAGGGATCTCTCCCGGTCTGCGTCGATGATCCCGTGCATCTCCATGGGCCAGATCAGCAGGAAATCACCCTCCACCAGCTCATAGGTGCGCTGGTTCACCATGAAGACGTTGGTCTTCCCAGGGCCCACCAGCACGATCTCTCCGTAGGGATGCCAGTGGGCCTGGTAGCTGCGCTCCTTGTAGCCGGTGGACAGATTGATGGCGCTGAAACGGTCAAACCCGTAGTTTTCGTATTGACTGAAATTCATGCTTTCTCACCGCTGTCCCGGGCTGTCCGCCCTGTTATCTGCTGGCCCGGAAGATGGC
>JAILBG010000104.1:0-2059 GCA_024681215.1 Clostridiales bacterium | reverse complement strand
CATCAAGCAGGTGGCCTCCGGCCGCTTCGGCGTGACGCGGGAATACCTTCTTTCCGCCAAGGAAATTCAAATCAAAATGGCCCAGGGGGCCAAGCCCGGCGAGGGCGGCCATCTGCCCGGGGCCAAGGTTACGGACAGCGTGGCGAAAACCCGCTGCTCCACCCCGGGGATTTCCCTCATCTCTCCCCCGCCCCATCACGATATTTATTCCATCGAAGATCTGGCCGAACTGATCTACGATCTGCAATGCGCCAACGAACAGGCGAAAATCACCGTGAAGCTGGTTTCTTCCACCGGCGTGGGCACCATCGCCAGCGGCGTGGCCAAGGCCGGGGCGGGCGGCATCCTGATTTCCGGCGGCGAGGGCGGCACAGGCGCGGCGCCGCTCAGTTCCGTGCATCACGCGGGCCTGCCCTGGGAGATCGGCCTGGCCGAAGCTCATCAGGTGCTGTGCCGGAACCGCCTGCGCCAGAAAGTGACCCTGGAAACGGACGGGAAACTGATGACCGGCCATGACGTGATGGTGGCCCTGCTCCTGGGCGCGGAGGAATTCGGCTTTGCCACCGCGCCGCTCATCACCATGGGCTGCCGGATGATGCGGGTATGCCACCTGGGCACCTGCCCCTTCGGCATCGCCACCCAGAACCCCGAACTGCGCCGCCGATTCATCGGAAAGCCCGAATACGTGGAGCGGTTCATGCTGTTCATGGCGGAACAGGTGCGGCGCATCATGGCGAAGTTAGGGGCGCGGACGGTGAACGAGCTGGTGGGCCGCAGCGATCTTTTGAAAATAAAGCCCGACGCGACCCTGGATCTGTCCGACCTCATCGGTTTTTCCCGCAACACCCACTTCCAGCCGGAAGCGAAGCACGATTTCCATTTGAACGAGCGCACCGACGCCCGGCTCTTCCAGCAGCACGTGACCCTGACCACCACGGACCGGGCCTTCGGCGCGCTGCTGAAAGGGGCCCAGACCATCCAGGCCCAGGGCTGCGGCGGCCAATCCTTCGGGGCCTTCCTGCCCTCCGGCCAGAAAATCACCCTCTATGGCGTGGCCAACGATTACCTGGGCAAGGGTCTGTCCGGCGGCACCCTCGCCGTTTGCCCGCCGGTGGACAGCCTGTGGCGGCAGCAGGACACCCTGATCGGCAACGTGGCGCTGTACGGGGCCACCTCCGGCTACGCCTTCATCGCGGGGATGGCGGGGGAACGCTTCGCCGTGCGCAATTCCGGGGCCTGGGCGGTGGTGGAAGGCTTGGGCGACCACGGCTGCGAGTATATGACCGGCGGCCGCGTGATCGTGCTGGGGCCGGTGGGCGATAACTTCGCCGCGGGTATGTCCGGCGGCATCGCCTGGGTGCTGGACGAAAACGGCCAGCTCCCCAATCGCCTCAACACCGGCCATGTGAAACTGTATCCCGTTCCGCCGGATCAGGCGGATGAATTACAGCGGCTTTTGCAAATGCACGAGAAAGCCACCGGTTCGCGGAAAGCGAAAGAGATATTGCAGGATTTCGATTTCTGGCTGCCGGCATTCCAAGCGGTGATCTCCGACGAATACCTGACTTATCTGAAAGGGGCGTGACGGTATGGGCAAAGCGACAGGATTTCTGGAATACGCCCGGCAGGAAAACCTATATCGGGATACGGCCATCCGCCTGAACGATTTTGACGATCTGCATGAACAGCAGCCCGCGGCCCAGCGGCATTGCCAGGCCAGCCGGTGCATGAACTGCGGCGTCCCCTTCTGCCAGTCCGATTTCGGGTGTCCGCTGCACAATCTGATTCCGGAATGGAACGATCTTTTGTGCCAGGGCCAGGAAAAGCTGGCGCTGGAACGCCTTTTGCAAACCGCGCCGTTCCCGGAATTCACGGGCCGGGTGTGCCCGGCGCTGTGCGAAAAAGCCTGCAATTTGGCGGACGACGGCGTGACGAACCGTGATAATGAATTGTATTTGATCGAAACTGGCTTTGAAAAAGGCTGGATCACACCCCGCGTCCCGGCCCTGCGCACGGGCAAAAAAATCGCCGTGGTGGGCAGCGGGCCGTCCGGCCTGGC
>JAILBG010000074.1:0-8541 GCA_024681215.1 Clostridiales bacterium | reverse complement strand
CCGCACAATTCGGCGGCGCATCTGGCACATGTCTTATTCGGTATGATCTTGCTTCATTCCGGTCAACGTAGCGCTGCTACGTCTCCCTTCATTCAGCTTTATCTTACCAAATAATCCATGCACCATCTGACCACCTCATTTATGCGGTATTGCCTTAACAGATTTGGGATGGATTTTACGTTCTGGCTAAGCTGAACGAAGGGAGGCGTAGCAGCGCTACGTTGACCGCAGTGAAGCAACGCCAGAACGGAAAAGACGCCCAAAGATGTTAAGATTTTAGAAGAAGAATAGTATAATGCGGGAACGGAGCGGCGGAATAGCCGAAACAAAAAAGGCGGTTTTTCCGCCCTTATGTGAGCCTTGTTTTTGCGCGGTGATGAGCCGCGCTTTTTTCATACAACATCATGGGGAAAGCCATTCTTTGACCGCCAAAGAGCAGCTTCCCCGAAAACTATTTATGGTATCGTTCCCCGGCGTTGATTTTACAGGCGCGGTAGAGCTGTTCCAGCAGGACGACGCGCGCTAACTGATGGGGCAGGGTCATGCGGGAGAGGGAGATTTTTTCGTCGGCCCGGGCGATGACGGCGGGGGACAGGCCCAGGGAACCGCCGATGACGAAGACCTGACGGCTGCCGCGCATTTCGTTTTCCGCGATGCGGGCGGCGAAAGCAACGCTATCGTACTGCGGCGCGTCGATGCACAGGGCGATCACGTGATCCCCCGGCCTGATCCGGCTCAGGATGCTTTCCCCTTCCTTTTCCATCACCTTCCGCTGATCGGCGGGGGAGGCGTTGGCGGGCTCCGGCAGATCGGGCAGTTCGATGACGTCCAGCTTGCCGAACCGGGAAATGCGCTTGCCGTATTCCTCCGCCGCGGCGGCATAGTATTTTTCCCGCAGCTTGCCCACGCACACGAGGACGGCGTTCATAGGGCTATCCTCGGGATCACGGCCAGCAGATCGGGCAGCACGGCGTCGCAATAGGGGGCCAGCGCGTCCGTGTAGGGGATCATATCCGGCACCATGTACACCGTCATGCCCGCCGCCCGGCCGGCCTTGACGCCGTTGACGGAATCTTCCAGCACCAGGCAGTTTTCCGGCGCGGTGTACAGCGCTTGGGCCGCCTTGAGAAAAATATCCGGCGCGGGCTTGGAGGCGATGCCCTCCCCGCAGGAAATGAGCGCCGCGAAGGCGTCCAGCACCCCCGCGTTTTCCAGATAAATGCGGATGCTGTTGGGATGGCTGGAGGATGCCACGGCGCAGGGGATGTTTTTCTCCCGCAGGACGGCGAGCAGCTCCTTCGCGCCTTTTTTCAGGGGAATCTTTCCCCGCCGGGCCAGATCGTGCATGGCCTCCCGGAAATCCCGGAACAGCCGGGGCGCGTCCAGGGTGGGATAGAATTGCAGATAGAAGGCGGTGATGGAATCGGCGCTGGAGCCCAGGGTCTGGCGGATGCGCTCCAAAGGAATTTCGATGCCCTGGCGCATGGCGCATTCGTGCAGCACCGTCAGGCCTACGCCCTCGCTGTCCATCAGCAGGCCGTCCATATCAAAAATCACAGCGCGGATCATTCGTCGTCCACCACGATGAAGCTTTGGAACAGGAAATCGTGCAGCGCTTCCCGGTTGGCTTCAAAATCGATTTGCTTGGTGGCCATGCCGGCGTAGGGGAATTCTTCGTAGGTGCCCTCGATGGGCATACGGATGTGCTCCACGGGGATGCCTTTCAGATCCATGGCCAGATCCAGGGCGTCGAAGAGATCATCCTGGGTCATGTTGGTATAAACCGTGTTGGCGATGATCACGTTGAGCAGCTTCATAGCGTCGCCGTAGGTGATGGTCTTCAGGCTGTCGGCGATGGAGGAGAGCACCATCCGATCCCGATAGGTGCGGCCGTAATCCTGGGTGTCGGCGTACACCTTGCCGTCGTCATGCAGGTATTCAGCCGTCTGCACCTTGCGGATGCGCATGTAGATCACCGCCGCATGGCCGGAGAAATGATAGGTGCCGCCGGAAGAAATCTCCGGGGTGGTGGAGGAGCGGGAAATGGAATAGTTTTTCAGATACGTGGCTTCCCGGTTGGTGATGGTGATGTCCACGCCGCCCACCGCGTCGATGATGTTTTCCACCTGCCTGAAATCTACCACGATGTATTTTTCGATTTTCAGGCCGAAATGGCTGTTGATGGTGTCCACCAGCGCCTGCAGGCCCTCGTATTCATTTTTCTGCTGGGCGTAGGCCCAGCCGTCCTTGTCCAGGAAATTGTTGATGCGGCCGTATTTGCCGTCGGGCCGCTGGATCAGCATGTCACGGATGAAGCTGGTGAGCATCACCCGGCCCACTCCTTCGTCCACCGTTACCAGGATCAGGCCGTCGGTGTGATAGCCCCACTGGCCCGTAGCCGCCACCCATTTATCCTTGAGCTGGGCGTCCCAGCTGTCGATGCAGATGAGCATGTAATGATGGATGCCGTAGGGTGTAGCGGGGATTTCGTCTTCGGATAGGACTGGGATGGGATCGGGATCGTCCGCGACGGCGGAAGGAACCAGGCACAACAGCAGAATGACCGCCAGAAGCAGGGAAAGCAAACGTTTCATGGGTTTACGCCTCCGTTTCGTTGGGTTCCGGGTATTTTTCCAATTGAACGCCCGTTTCAGCGAAGATTTCCAGGGAGAAATCGTCGGGATAGCCCTGTTCGTACACCACCCGGCGGATGCCGGCGTTGACGATCATCTTGGCGCAGACGGAGCAGGGCTGGTGGGTGCAGTAGAGGGTGGCGCCGTCGATGGAGATGCCCAGCTTGGCGGCCTGCAAAATGGCATTCTGCTCGGCGTGGCAGGCGTAGCAGATTTCGGCCCTTGTGCCGCTGGGAATGCCTAACTTCCGCCGCAGGCATTCGCCCTTTTCCCGGCAGGTTTTCATTCCGGCGGGCGCGCCGTTGTAGCCGGTGGTCATGATGCGCTTGTCCTTCACGATCACCGCGCCGATGGCCCGCCCCGGCGCGAAGCAGCTGGTCCAGGTGGCCACCGTCCGGGCCATGTCCATAAAGCGGTTATCCCATTTATCCACGGCTGTTTTCCTCCTTTTTCGCGGCGTACAGTTCCAGGAAGCGGCGCAGGAGCCTGGCTTCGGCCCGGCAGGCTTCCCCGGCTTTTTCGGCGTATTCCCGGCCGTCGCCCAGGCGGGTATCGGAAATGGCGCGGACGGCGGCGTAGGGCACGTTCATTTCATAGCAGCATTGGGCGATGGCCCCGCCCTCCATATCGCAGGCGGCGGCCCCGAAGGTGTCCGCCAGGAAATCCTTCTTTTCCAGGGTGGCGATGAACTGATCCCCGGTGGCCACGGCGGCGCGCTCCGCCCGCAGGCACATGTCCAGCGCGGCCCGAACCAGCAGAGCGGATAAATCCCCGTCGCAGGGCATATACACGATATTGGGCCCGGAAATCAGGCCCAGGGGGTCGCCGATAGGGGTGGTGTCCATATCGTGCTGGACGGCGCTGTCCGCGATCACCAGATCGGCGATGCCCAGGGAATCCCGCAGGGCCCCGGCCACGCCGATGTTCAGCACCGCGTCCACGGGAAAGCGCAGGATCATGCCCAGGGCGCACAGGGCGGCGTGCACCTTGCCGATGCCGCACCGGGCCAGACAGACGGGAACGCCGTTTAATTCGCCGGTAAAATATCGGGTGTAGCCGATCTGATGCTCCTGGGGGTCTTTCAGGACGCTTTTCAGCGGCTCGATTTCCAGATCCATGGCGCCGATGATGCCAAGCATAGGCGGGCCCTCCTTATTCTTTCGGATCAAAACGGTCGTAATAGCGCAGCAGATTTTCTCCGGCGATCCCCCGGAGCAGCGGCCCCGTCACCCCGCGGTTTTCCAGCGCTTTCAGCAGCGCGGGCATATCCTGGGGGCCGTCCAGCCCTTGGGGCTTGCGCTCGATGCCGTCGAAATCTGAGCCGAAGCCGATCATGCCCGCTCCGCCCATGTCCAGCATGTGCAGCACATGGTCGCAGACCCGGTTCAGGTCGGCCTTTCCGTCGGGATCAAGGAATTCGGGATAGAAATTCACGCCCACATAGCCCTCGGCCTGGAACAGCGCCTTCAATTGATCGTCGGACAGATTGCGGAAATGGGGGCACAGGGCCCGGCAGCAGGAATGGGACGCCACGGGAGACACGCCCATGTCCAGAAGATCGTAAAAACCGCGCTCGTTGAGATGGGACACGTCCGGCGCGATGCCCAGCCGAACCATTTCCCGCACCGCCTCCCGGCCAAAGGGGGTCAGCGGCGTTTGCTGGCTGATCTTGGCGGGCGTGCCCAGGCAGTTTTCGTAATTCCAGGTCAGCGCCGCCATGCGGACGCCGAGACTGCGCCAGGTTTCCAGCAACGAAAGATCGTTGTTCAGCAGGTCGCAACCCTCCACGGACAGCAGGAAGGCGGCCTGGCCCTCTTCCGCGTCCCGATAGTCCGTGAGCTTTCGCCAGCCCTGGCTGATCAGCGCGTCCGCCGTACGCAGCATCCGGTCAAAATCCCGGGCGATCAAGTCCAGCGAAGGACTTCCGCCCACGAACAGCGCCAGGGTCTGGACGGTCACGCCGCCCCGGCGCAGTTTTTCCAGCGTCACGTCGCACGGATCCCCCGGATGGCAGGCCAGACGATGCAGGGTGTCGGCATGGGTGTCGCACAGGATCATGGAAACGCCTCCTTGCGGCAAAAAATGATTCCGCTCTATTATAGCACAAGCGGGCCTTGGGAACAACGGGACGCGGATGTAAAAAGTTTCTGCCCGACGGGAATAATGAGACGCCCCGATTCGTTTTTTGTATGCGGGGGAACGGAAGAGAAACGCCGCGGCGTCCGGCGCGTTTCCCAATTTGTAACATTGATCCAATCATATTTTATTCAATTTATGCAGAATAACGAGAAAAAAAGACAGTTTTCGTGAAAAACATGACTGGTATTTTTCGTGAAAGTGTGTTATAATGATATAAGGATGAAAACAGTCCCTCGGAAAACGCGAAAAATCATGAGCGATAAATCGATATCGAATATTATGATATTTCAACGAGATCGTTTTCTTTTCTCTTGTATTGTAAAGGAGGTTTTTATGGATCAATATCCCAAGGTAAGGATTATTCCGCTGGGCGGCGTGGATGAAATCGGCAAAAATATGACCGCCATCGAATACGAGGACGACATTCTGGTCATCGACGTGGGCTCCATTTTCCCCAAGGAGGACATGCTGGGCATCGACCTGGTGATTCCGGACGCCTCCTATCTGGAGGCCAACAAGGCCCGGGTGCGGGGCTATGTGTTCACCCACGGCCACGAGGACCATATCGGCGCCACGCCCTACATCCTGCAAAATATTCCCGCCCCCATCTGGGGCACCCGGCTGACCCTGGCGCTGATTGACTTAAAGCTGCGGGAGCATCGGGTGAACGGCATCCAGATGAACCCCGTCCGGCCCCGGGATGAAGTGAAGATCGGGCAATTCACGGTCAAATTCGTAAAGGTGAGCCATTCCATCCCCGGCGCCTGCGCGCTGATTATTTCCTGCCCGGCCGGCGTGATCGTCCACTCCGGCGACTTTAAAATCGATTTTACCCCGGTGGACGGGGAAATCACGGATCTGAGCTCCCTGGCCATGGCCGGGGACGCGGGGGTGCTGGCGCTATTGTGCGAAAGCACCAACATCGAGCGCCCCGGCTATACCATGAGCGAGCGAAAGATCGGCGAAACCTTCGTCAATCAGTTCCGCAAGGCCGAAGGCCGCGTGATCGTGGCCATGTTCGCCAGCAATATCAACCGGCTCCAGCAGGTAATCGACAGCGGCATCCGCTTTGGCCGCAAGGTGTGCTTCGTGGGCCGCAGCATGGTGTCCGTCAGCCGGGTGGCCATGCAGCTGGGCGAATTGGTGATCCCCGACGGATACTATCTGGAAGTGGACGACCTGGACAACTACCGGGACGACGAACTGCTGATCCTCACCACCGGCAGCCAGGGCGAGCCCATGAGCGGCCTGACCCGCATGGCCTTCTCCGAGCACCGGAAATTGCAGATCAAGCCCAGCGATAAGGTGATCATTTCCGCCACGCCCATTCCCGGCAACGAAAAATTCGTGTCCCGGGTGATCAACCAATTGTACCGCTGCGGGGCTGAGGTGATTTACGAGGCCATGGCGGAGGTGCACGTGTCCGGCCACGCCTGCCAGGAGGAAATCAAATTGATGCACGCCCTGGTGCGGCCCAAGTATTTCATCCCCGTTCACGGCGAATACCGGATGCTGTGGCAGCACGCCGAACTGGCGGAGGCCATGGGCATGGATCGGAAGAACATCATCCTGCCCGCCGCCGGCCAGGTGATCGAAATGAGCCAGAACAGCGTGTCCATCGCCGGCACGGTGCCCACCGGGGAAGTGCTGGTGGACGGCCTGGGCATCGGCGACGTGGGCAACGTGGTGCTCCGGGATCGCAAGCACCTGTCCCAGGACGGCCTGATCATCGTGGCCATGGCCTTCGACCGCACCAACGGCGTCCTGGTCTCCGGCCCTGATGTGATTTCCCGGGGCTTCGTGTACGTCCGGGAAAACGAGGACATTATCGAGTCCACCCGGGAGGTGGTGCGCGGCATCATCGGCTCCTATGGCCGCATCGAGGGCAGCGACTGGCCCAGCATCAAAAACCGCATCAAGGACGAGCTGCACCGGTATATTTATGAGAAAATCAAGCGCAATCCTATGATCCTGCCCATTATTGTGGATTTGGGGTAAGCCATTCATTAGAAAAGAAAAAAGCCGCCTTTCGCGTTTTTCTTCGGGAAAGGTGGCTTTTCGTCGCGGCATGGGGAATGAAGTCGGAGTTTTTCTTATATTTCTCACCTAATACTTTTCTCAAATAGAAAGCGCAAATCCTTGGGGGCTTCTTCAGCCCCCAGAAATCCCAATTATAACCGCTTCATGGCGGCGATTTCGCCTTCGGTGGCGGAGACCATCACGGTTTTCTGGTTGGTATAGATCACGAAGCCCGCGGGCGCGCTCCCGGGTTTTTTCACGTGCTTGCGGAGGGTGTAATCCACGGGCACGGCGGTTCCTTTGCCCCTGGAAAACCAGGCGGCCAGGCGCAGGGCCATGGCGAGGGCGTCGGGGGAGACGGTTTCTGCGCGGATGATCACGTGGGAGCCGGGCATATCCTTGGCGTGGAGCCAGGTATCCGTCCCCCGGGCGGCGCCGGTGACGCGGTCGTTCTGGGCGCTGTTTTTGCCCACGATGATTTCCGTTCCGTCCGGCGCTTCAAACCGCATGGGCGCGCTTTCCGGCTGCCTGGGCTTCTTTTTCCCGTCTTTCCTGCCGCCGTTTTTCGCGCTGGCGGCCCGGACTAAATCAGCGTCCTCCAAGGCTTTGCGCACGTCGGAAAGGTCCTGCTCCGTTTCGCTCTCTTCCAGGTCGAACAGCGCCTGTTCCAGCAGGGCGATTTCGGCCAGGGTCTTTTCCTTCTGCTCCTTGGCCAATTCCTGGGCCACCTTGGCCTTGCGGTAACGCTTGAAATACCGCTGGGCGTTCTGGGCGGGGGTCAGCGCCACGTCCAGGGGAATTTCCACCATGCCCCCCTGGGGATCGTAGAAATTTTGCAGCTGCGCCGTTTCCGCGCCCCGGGGCACCAGATAGCCCTGGGCGGTGAGCAACTCGCCGGCGATGCGGTATTCCTCCATCCGGGTGCTGTCGGTGAGCTCCTCTTCCTGGAGGGCCAGCTTTTTTTCGTCCCGCTCCAGGATGGTTTTGATGAGGCGCTTCAGCGAGGCGCTTTTCTGGTTCATCCGGTCCCGCCGGTCCCGGCCGAAATAGAAGGCGTCCAGGGCGGCGGACAGGGTGGGGCAGGGTTTTTGCAGGGCGGTTTCCAGGCTGAGATAGGGGAAGGGCAGCACGTCCGCCATCAGCCCGTCCGGGCTCATCTGGGCGGTGGGCTGGGCGATGGATTCCAGCCGCTGGAAAAACGCGCAGATCACCCGGCACAGTTCGGGCAAAGATACGTCCTGTACCTCCGTCCGATGCATTCCCGTGGCGCGGAAGGCGATTTCCCGGGCGGTCACCGGCGACAGCCCCCGGATGGACGCGGCCAGGGCCTTGTCCAGCGGGCCGGATTGGACGGACAAGCGCTGGAACAGCGCGTCTTCCGTCAGTTCCGCCGGGTCGATCTTATCCTGGGCAGGCGGCGGCACGAAGGGCAGCCCCGGCAGGGCCTGGCGCACCCGGCTCATGTCCCCGGATACGTGGCGGATGGCGTCGATGATGCGGCCGTCCTTTACCAGCGTCAAATTGCTGTGGCGGCCCATTAGTTCCAGATACAGCTCCCGGGGCGCGCTGTCTCCTAATTCATCCTTGTTTTCGATGGTGATTTTCAGCACCCGGTCGCCGCCCAACTGCTTCAAGGCGGTGATGCGGCCCGCCTGCAGGTGCTTGCGCATGAGCATACAGAACATGGGCGCGTCGGCGGGGTTCTGATAAGCGGCTTGGGTGAGATGCGCCCGGGCGAAGGAAGGCGCGG
>JAILBG010000057.1:0-26011 GCA_024681215.1 Clostridiales bacterium | reverse complement strand
ATCTCTGAACAATGCGATGGGCCGAACGGAGGTCACAGCAGCCGGAGGCTTCCTGATGTAAATGACAGCAATGTAGAAGCTTTCGCGGAAGAACAAAAAGCAAAATGGCAGAAGTTCAGGGGAATTAGTGATAATTCCTCTCAGAGGCTTGCTGCACCTGCCGAAAAGCCGGATAGAAGCAGACCCCGTCACGGCAAAGCCTTTGCTGACCTGCTGAAGCGGTATTTCGGGAAGTAATATCACCTGGCGGCGGGGCTTTTCCCCGCCGTTTTCTTTAAAAAACGCACAGAAGGAAGGATTGCAATATGTCCAGGAAACTCCATATGTCCTATGAAGAACTGGGAATCAAAATCGGCTCGGTCACGGTTTTCGTGGATGATGTTCAGGTATGCAAGCTGAAGAACCATGAATCAGCTGATACCGACATTTCCGAAGATGAGCATACCGTGCGCGTGAAGGTGGGCTTCTTGCCGGTGTTCAAAGGAAAGGTCAGCGCGGGAACCAATAACTGGGTCCTTTCCTTTTCACAGCACGGCACAAACGCCCGCAACGCATCACCCGGAAAATTTACCCTGTATGAGAGCAAGCCTTTCTACGGGAAAAATCTGTAGTCCACGGCACGGCAAAGCCTTCCAGGGCCTGCCGGTGGGGCATTCCGGGAAGCGGCTCTTCCCTCCGCAGTTCCTGCGAAGCGGCTTTATCGCCGCTTCGTTTTCAATTTCAGCTTGTTTTTTTCTCCGGAATATCAAGCATCAGCCCGTTTTCTTTTGTTTCGCGTTCGGGTATAATCATCCCGTAGCAAGGAGGGAATCAAGATGGAACTGAATTCAAAACGGATGGGATCGTTTCTACAGGCGGAACGCAAAAAAATGGGCATGACCCAGGCCGAGCTTTCCGAAAGGCTGAACGTCAGCCCGCAGGCCGTGTCAAACTGGGAACGGGGTGAAACGATCCCCGACGTGGCAATCCTGCTGGATCTGGCCGGCGCGCTGCACTGCTCCGTGGACACCATCCTGTCCGGCGGGGCAGGCTGCGGCGGTTTCCGCAGGCATATCACGGTGGCGCAGATGCAGGAAGCGCTGTCCTCGCTGGACCGTATCGGCGAGCTTCTGGGCCGGGATCATTTTGTTTACCAATGCATCATCGACGCGCTGAACGCCCGCATGAACACCGCCGTCGAAATGTCGTTTTCCGATCCGCATATTTTCGATGTGTTCACCGTTGAATTCCTGCTGGGCTGCATCGGCAACGGCGATTATGCGGATCCCCGGGACGTGGAATCCCATCTTCCGGCGAGCAAAGCGCGGGATTATCTGCTGAGATCCATGCAGGAGCACGGCATCCGCTGATCCCCGGCGCGCCGCCGGGCTTTTTATGCCCCGCAACAGCCCGTTGCTTGTCAATCCCCAGCTCGTGTGCTATGCTGTGTGCGAGGTGAGAAAAATGGAAACCAAAGACGTGATCCTGTCCCTGCGCACAAAAAAAGGCATGTCCCAGGAGGAGCTGGCAAAGACCGTTTATGTGACCCGCCAGGCCGTGTCCCGCTGGGAAACGGGCGAAACCGTGCCGAACACCGAAACGCTCAAGCTCCTCTCCGCCCTGTTCCAGGTGTCTATCAACACCCTGCTGGGCTCCCCCCGGCAGCTGGTGTGCCAGTGCTGCGGCATGCCCCTGGAGGATGAAAACATCAGCCGGGAAACGGACGGCGCCTTCAACGAGGAATACTGCAAATGGTGCTACGCGGACGGGAAATTCACTTACCCCACCCTGGACGCGCTGGTTGATTTCCTGGTGGACCATTTCTCCTCCGGCGCCTTTCCCCCGGACCAGGCCCGGGCCTATTACCGCGATCATTTGAAGCAGCTGCGGCACTGGCAGCCGGCCTGACGCCCCGGCATGCGCCTTTTCCTCGTCGGCAGCGGAAAACGCCCTTTTCCGCCGCCGTTTTCTTTTGCTTTTCTCCGCGGCGCGGATTCCGTTACGATTTCTTTTCATTTTTCGACAATTTTTATGAAGAAGCCGCCCTGCGCCTTGACACAAGCCGATCCAGCCTGTTATAATTGTCCAAAATATGGACATATGCCACGATCCCATTGACTCTGTATGCAAATGAAAGAAGGAGAAGAACACATGGACCAGAACGGCTACAGCCAGAACAACGACCAGCAGGGCGGTTATCAACAGAACGGTTACCAGCAGGGCTATCAGCAGAACGGCTATCAGCAGGGCGGCTACCAGCAGAACGGTTACCAGCAGGGCTACCAGCAGAACGGCTATCAGCAGGGTGGCTACCAGCAGAACGGCTACCAGCAGGGCGGCTATCAGCAGAACGGCTATCAGCAGGGCTACCAGCAGACCCGCAGCTTCGATCCCAACCAGCAGCCGATCAACGTGAACATCAATATGCCGGGCGGCTATCAGATGCCGGGCCAGCGCCCCGCCCTGCAGCTGCCCACCAACCGCAGCATGTGGAAGATCTGGCTGCTGAGCATGATCACCTTCGGCATCTACGGCCTGGTGATCATGACCAAGATGGTGGACAACCTGAACATCATCGCCTCCCGCTACGACGGCAAGCGCACGATGCACTTCTGCCTGCTGATGTTCGTCATCGCGCCGCTCACCTTGGGCATCGGGGCCATCGTGTGGTATCATAAGGTGTCCGCAAGAATGGGCAACGAGCTGCAGCGGCGCAACCAGCCCTATTCCTTCGGCGCCAGCGATTTCTGGCTCTGGAGCGTGCTGGGCTCCCTGATCATCGTGGGTCCCTTCATCTATCTGCATAAGTACTGCAAGACCATGAACTACCTGGCCGCCGATTACAACGAGCGCGGCTGAGAAGGAGGCGCCATGAAAAAGTACGAATGCCCCTGCGGTTACGTCTACGATCCCGAAACCGGCGATCCCGATTCCGGCATCGCCCCCGGCACCGCTTTTGAGGACATCCCCGAGGATTGGGTGTGCCCCATCTGCGGCCTGGGCAAGGACGCCTTTACCGAAGTATGATCCCCACGGCGGAAGCGACGCTGCGCCCTTCCGCCTTTTTGCATCGAAAGGAGAGAAAGCCATGAAAAAAACCGTTGCATGCCTGCTGGCGACCATGCTTCTGCTTGCCGCCGTTCCCGCCCTGGCCGGCGAAAGCCTGGAAGTGCTGAAGGAGAACTTCCGGCAGTACAATGACGAATATATGCCTTTCTCCTGTTTTTACGCCAAGGTTCAGAACAAGAGCGCCGAGCCCGTTTTGATCACGGAATATGACCTGGATATGAAAGATGCCGACGGCAACGTGCTGGTACACGACGAATTCGGCGCTTCCTTCGGCCTTGTGCTCCAGCCCGGGGAATACACCTACGCATGGTTCTTCGAATACGAGGAAGGCCAGGAGAATGCGGTCGACTGCGCCTTCAGCTACAAGGAAACCGCTCCCGACGGCCGCTATAGCACCGTCCGCTTCGAATCCACCGGAGCGCTGGAAAAGACGCAGGACGAATGGGGCACCGATCTGACGATGCTGGTCAGCGTGACCAATCCCACCGAGGAACCCCTCTACGATCTGTCCTGCCTGGCCGTCCTGCTGGACGCCGAAGACAATATCCTGTACATCAGCACCGACTGCGCTTACGATATCGGCATCGCTCCCGGCAGCACCGTAACCTTCCGCTTTTCCGTTCCCGGATATTACCTGGAAGGCATGAGCCTGGAGGGCCTGAAGGTGGATTCCCTGGCGCTGGTCGACAGCTATTGATCCTCCAACAAAAAAACGGTCCGGTCCCTTTGCATTTTGGGACCGGGCCGCTTTTTGTGCGTTTATTTGTTGCTTTCCGCCCAGTGCAGCGCGCCATCCACCGCCCGGCGCCAGCCCACCAGCAATTCCTCCCGCCGCGCCTCCTCCATCCGGGGCGCAAACGTGTCCGCCACGTGCCAGCCGGCGGCGGTGGCCCGGAGATCGGGATAAATGCCCACGGCCAGGCCGGACAGCAGCGCGGCCCCCAGGGCCGTGGTTTCCAGCACCGCCGGGCGCTGCACCGGCACGCCCAGGAGGTCCGCCTGGAACTGCATGAGCAGTTGATTCGCGCTGGCGCCGCCGTCCACCCGCAGGGCGGGGCTGTGCTTTCCGCAGTCCTGGGCCATGGCGGAGAACAGGTCCCGGCTCTGGAACGCGATGGATTCCAGCGCCGCGCGCACGATGTGGGCCCGCCCCGTGCCCCGGGTCATGCCCACCAGGGTGCCCCTGGTGTACATGTTCCAGTATGGCGCGCCCAGGCCCGTGAAAGCGGGCACCAGATACACCCCGCCGGTGTCCGGCACGGCCGCCGCCACCGCTTCGCTTTCCGCGGCGGTCTGGATCAGCTTCATTTCGTCCCGCAGCCACTGGATGGCCGCGCCGCCCACGAACACGCTGCCCTCAAAGGCGTATACAGGCTTGCCGTTCAGCCGCCAGGCCATGGTGGTCAGCAGCCCGCACTGGCTCAGGCGGAATGTTTCCCCGGCGTTCATCAGCATGAAGCAGCCCGTGCCGTAGGTGTTCTTCACCATGCCTTCCTCAAAGCACGCCTGGCCGAACAGGGCCGCGTGCTGATCCCCCACCAGGGACGCCACGGGGATCTTCGCGCCAAGCAGATCCTCCCGAAGGTATCCGATCACCTGGGCGGTATCCACCACCCGGGGCAGGATCTCCCGGGGGATATCCAGCATGGAAAGCAATTCCTCGTCCCATTCCTGGGTGTGCAGGTTAAACAGCATGGTGCGGCCGGCGTTGGTGGCGTCGGTGACGTGGGGATGCCCCTCCACCAGATGCCACGCCAGGAAGGAATCCACCGTGCCGAAGCAGATTTCGCCCTTCCGCGCCCGGTCCCGCAGGTTTAGTTCATCCAGCATCCATTTGATCTTGCTGCCGGAAAAATACGCGTCCGGCACCAGGCCTGTTTTCTCCCGGATCGTATCGCCGTATCCCTTTTGCGTCAGCTCCTCGATGATAGGCGCGGTACGGCGGCACTGCCACACGATGGCGTTGTACAGGCACTGGCCGGTGGCCCTTTCCCACAGGAACGCGGTCTCCCGCTGGTTGGTGATGCCCACCGCGGCGATTTCCTCCGGGTCGATCCCCGCCTTGCGCACCGCGGCGCGCAGGGCCTCGATCTGGCTGGACAGGATGTCCGCCGGGTCGTGCTCCACCCAGCCGGGATGGGGATAATGCTGGGGGAATTCCCGGGCCGCCGCGGCGATCATGTGGCCTTCCAGGGTGAACACCACCGCCCGGCTGCTGGTGGTGCCCTGATCCAGAGCCACTAAATAACGCTTGTTCATCATACGGCTTTCCTCCCGTCGGACGCCATGTTTTTTCTGCATTCAGTGTATCATACTTCTTCCGGCCTTTCAAGGCCGCCCCGCGGGGAAATTCTCCTTGACAAAGCGCCCGTCGCCGCTTATAATGCCCTTATCAGGCAGCGACGGGAATCCAGTAGCCCTGCCCAACCGACCTGCAGAGAGCTTCCGTCCGGTGCAAGGAAGCGGCGGCGGCACAGGCGAATTACCTCCCCGAGCCCGGTGCTGAAGGGTCCATCCTGCGTAGGCATCCGCCGGTGCGCCGGTTACAGCGTCAACGAGGGCAGCCGCGCCGCGCGCGCCTCTGCCGAAACGGAAGTGGTACCGCGTTTTCATCCGCCTTCCCGAAGGGGACAGGCGGTTTTCTTTTTCATAAATTCAGAAGGGAGAATCAGTATGGACATTCAGAACATCCGCTTCGCCAGCCGCTTCAACGGCATTTCCGGCAGCGCCATCCGGGAAATCTTCAAGCTCCTGGCCGTGCCGGGCATGATCTCCTTCGCCGGGGGCAACCCCGCCGCCAATGCGCTGCCCGACGGGCAATGCGCGGACCTGGCCAAAGAACTGCTGCTGGACAAGGGCAAGGTCCTTCTGCAGTACGGCGCCACGGAGGGCTACGCGCCCCTTAGGGAAAGCCTGGCCCCCTATGTGAAGGACCGGTTTTCCTTCTCCTGCGCCCCGGATGAGATCCTGCCCGTCACCGGCTCCACCCAGGCCATGGACCTGCTGTGCAAAGCCCTGATCGATCCCGGGGACAAGATCGCCGTGGAAAGCCCCACGTTCCTGGGCAACATGCAGTGCATGCGGCTGTACCAGGCGCAGCTGCTCCCCGTGGAAAGCGACGCGGACGGTATCCGGGTGGATCTGCTGGAGGAAGTGTTCAAAAAAGAACACCCCAAAATGCTCTATGTGATCCCCACCTTCCAGAACCCCACCGGCCGCACCCTGTCCCTGGAGCGCAGGAAAAAGATCGCCGCCCTGGCCGCGGAATACGGCGTGGTGGTGGCGGAGGACGATCCTTACCGCGATCTGCGCTACGCGGGGACGGAGCTGCCCTCCATCAAATCCTTCGATACCGAAGGCTGGGTGGCCTTCCTGGGCAGCTTTTCCAAGGTGATCTCCCCCGGGCTTCGGGTGGGCTTCCTGTGCGCCAACGCCAATCTGCTGCGCAAGTGCATCATCGGCAAGCAGTCCACAGACGTGCACACCGCCAATCTTAACCAGGCCATCGTGGACGCTTACCTGCGCCGGGGGCTGCTCATGCCCCATGTGGAGCGCATCTGCCAAAGCTACCGGGAACAGATGAACACCATGCTGGGGCTGCTGGCCAAATGCGGCGGGGTGGCCCGATATACGAAGCCGGAAGGCGGCCTGTTCATCTTCGCGGAACTGAACGAGGGCATGGACGCCGCGGCGTTGCTCAAATCCTGCGTGGACCGGGGCGTGGCCTACGTGCCCGGCACCTATTTCTATCCCGCCGGCGGCCATCCCAACACCATCCGCCTCAACTTCTCCATGTGCACCGTAGATCAGATCAAAGCGGGCATGCAAAAGCTGGATTCCGTATTTTCCGCACAGGCAAAATAATCCCCATCGCAAAATACAGCTAAAAAACCGGGAGGATCATCACCATGCAGAATGTTCTTGACACCCTCCGCGAACGCGGATTCCTGGCCCAGATCACCTTTGAAGACGAGTTGTACAAACAGCTGGAAAAGGAGCCCACGGTATTTTACGTGGGCTTCGACCCCACCGCCACGTCGCTGCATTTCGGCCACTTCATCCCCATCATCGCCATGGCCCACATGCAGCGGGCGGGGCATATCCCCATCGCGCTGGTGGGCGGCGGCACCGCCATGATCGGCGATCCCTCCGGCAAAACCGACATGCGCCGGATGATGACCGTGGAAACCATCGACCATAACGTGTCCTGCATCAAAAAGCAGATGGAGCGCTTCATCGAATTCGGCGAGGGCAAGGCTCGCATCGTCAATAACGCCGACTGGATCCGCTCCCTGGGCTACATGGGTTTCCTGCGGGACGTGGGCGCGCTGTTCTCCGTCAACCGCATGCTCACCGCCGAATGCTACAGGCAGCGGCTGGAGCGGGGGCTCACCTTCCTGGAATTCAATTACATGCTCATGCAGAGCTACGATTTCCTGCAGCTGTACAAGAAATACAACTGCCGGCTGCAAATGGGCGGCGACGACCAGTGGAGCAACATGCTGGCCGGAGCCGATCTGATCCGCCGCAAGGAGCACGAGCCTGCTTACGCCTGCACCTTCAAGCTGCTGATGAACCACGAGGGCAAGAAAATGGGCAAAACGGAAAAGGGCGCCCTGTGGCTGGACGCCGATCTGTGCAGCCCCTTCGATTTCTACCAGTACTGGCGCAACGTGGACGACAGCGACGTGAAGAAGTGCCTGAGCCTGCTCACCTTCCTGCCCATGGACGAGGTGAACCGCCTTGCCGCCCTGGAGGGCAGCCAGATCAACGAGGCCAAGAAGGTATTGGCCTTCGAATGCACCAAGCTGGTCCACGGCGAGGAAGAAGCCCAGAAGGCCCAGCAGGCCGCCGCGGCGCTCTTCGGCGGCGCCGCCCAGAGCGCGGACGTGCCCACCTACGTCTGGACCCAGGCCCAGATGGCCCAGGACTGCCGCCTCACCACCCTGCTCAATCTCTGCGGCCTGTGCAGCTCCAACGGCGACGCCCGCAAGCAGATCCAGCAGAACGCCGTGGTGATGAACGACGCTAAGGTGACGGATATCAATTTCACCCTCACTGCCGATATGTTCCCCGCCGACGGCATCCTGCTGCGCAAGGGCAAGAAGAACTACTGCCGGGTGATTTTGAAGTAATCGTTATCTGGGGGAGAACTGTTCTTTGGAGCCCAAAGAACGGTTCTCTCCCAGTCCTCTTTCCCAGAAAAGCGATTGGGAAGGGAATATCGGGAAAACGCATTTTCCCTCTCGTGATTGAATGAAATAGGCCAAAGCTCTCCATACGGCTTTCTTGGAAGGGGGCGCAGGGGGGAACCGTTCTTTGGCCACCAAAGAACGGTTCCCCCCGATCTCGTTCATGCCCGGCGATTACAAAACCCTGAAACAATCGGCCCACGACGAATTCACCGTGAACAAAAGCCGCTTCATCGGCTACGCTTCCCCCTGCCGGACGGAGGAGGAAGCGCTGGCCTTTTTGAAGTCTGTCCGGGAAAAGCACCGGGACGCCACCCACAACTGCTACGCCTACGTGATCGGGGAAAACGCCGGCATCATGCGCTATTCCGACGACGGCGAGCCGGGGGGCACGGCGGGCCTGCCCATGATGGAGGTGCTCAAAAGCCGGGGCGTCACCAACTGCTGCGTGGTGGTGACGCGGTATTTCGGCGGGGTGCTGCTGGGCGCGGGCGGGCTGGTCAGGGCGTACACCAAGGGCTGCGCCATCGCCGTCGACGCCGCCCGGGTGGTGCGGATGCAGCGGACGCAGAAGCTGCTGCTGGACGTGCCCTACCCCCTGTGGGACCGGGTGAACCACGCCATGAAATTCCTGCCCGTCATCCTCGGGGACACCGCCTTCGGCGCGTCGGTGGAGGCCACGGTGCTGGTGCGGGTCCGGGACCTTGCGGACGTCACGCAGAAGCTCGCCGCCCTCACCGACGCCAGGGCGGAATGGTTGGAGCTGGAGGAAATCCCTTATCCCTGGCCTGAGGAGGAATGAAAATGATACGCTTTGCGGATCTAAGCGATAAAGCCGCCGTCAACGCGCTGCGCCGCCAGGTCAACAACCTGCACGTGGCGGGCCGCCCCGATCTGTTCAAGCCCGGCTTCGGCCCGGAGATCCGGGATCACGTCGACCTTTACCTGAAGCGGGAAATCAGCTACGCCGCCGTGATGGAAACCGACGGCGAAATCGCCGGCATGGTGATGGTGGATTACATCGAAAAGCCCGAAACCCCCTACGGCCCGGCGCGCCGGTTCGTCCACATCGCGGAAATCTGCGTGGATGAAAAATTCCGCCGCCAAGGCGTGGGAAAAGCGCTCATGGACTTTGTGAAGGCCGACGCTAAGGAGAAGGGTTTTCCGAGAATCGAATTGGACGTATGGTCCTTCAACGACGCCCTTTCCTTCTACGAGGCCGAGGGCTTCACCGTGTTCCGCCGCTTCCTGGAATACAGCGTCGGATAAATCACCGTCTTTCTTCGGTAAAGGGTACGGGGGAAACCGCTTCTATGGACGCCAAAGAAGCGGTTTCCCCCGTTTTTCATCCTCTCCCCGCCCCTTTACTCCGGCAGCCGCACGGCGGCGCCCGCCCTGAAATCCCGGGGCGCCAGGCAGGGATTGGCCCGCAGCAGCGCCGCGGTGGTTTTTCCGTACCGGTCGGCCAGGGTGGAAAGCGTTTCCCCCTCCCCCAGCACCACGGTCTGGGGCACGGGGCAGGGCACGTTTTCCTCCGGCACGCACACGATGTCCCCGCCCCGCAGGTTTTCCACATCCTTGCCTTCATTGGCCGCCGTCAGGGTGTGATAGCTCAGGTTATACCTGATCTGCAGATCCCCGGCGGTCTGCCCCTCCTGCACCACGGCCCGCCGGTTTGCCGGGCATGTATACCCGCCCGTGGGCCCGGTGGGCGCTGTCGGGCCCGTGGGCGTCGTCGGGCCTGTGGGGACCGTCGGACCCGTGGGCGGCGTGGCGCCGCTGGGTCCCGTGGGGCATACAGGCCCCGTAGGACAGGCCTGGCCGGTGGGACCGGTAGGGCCGGTAGGACCGGTAGGGCCGGTAGGACCGGCGGGACAGCCCTGATTCCTGCAGGGCGGGATGCACAGCACGTCCCCCACCATCAGCCGCGCCGGGGGGATGCCCGGGTTCGCATCCATCAGATCCCGCAGCGGCACTCCCTGACGCTGGGCGATCAGATAAAAGCTGTCCCCCCGCCGTACCGTGTAGCGGTAAGCGCATTGCTGGTTCGTTTGCTGATCCGACATGTGCTTTCCTCCCTTTTCCTCCCTTTTCCTGGATTCACCCCCAGGATATGCGGGAGCATGAAAAAAAGTGCAAAAAAGAAGCCCGGATGCTCCCGGGCTTCATTGGAACGCTTCAAACTCCCGCCAGATACCGCTGCATTTCCCGGCGCGCATGCTCGGCCAGCATGCAAAGCAGTTCCGCGTTGGTGGGCTTGCCCTTTTCCGGGTCCACCGTCTGGCCGAAAAGCGCCTGGCTCTCCTCCCAGTCCCCCCGCAGCCAGGTATCCTCCGCCGCAGTGCGCACGGCGCGCTCCACCGCCCCGGGGGTGGTATCGAACTGTTCCGCCAGATACGGGTACAGCCGCCCGGCCAGGGAATCGCCCAGCTGGGGCGCGCAGCACAGCGCCGCCGCGCCCTCCAGGATGTACCGATAGCCCTTTAATTCCCGGGCCATGTCCAGCCGGTCCAGCAGCCCCCGGGCGATCTGACGCCGCTTCTCTGCGTCAGGGGCGGCCAGGGCCGGCAGGGGCGTTTCCGCCGTTTCCCACAGCAGGGAAAGCAGCGCGCCGTCCCCATCATCAGTCACCCGGTCCGCCCCGGCGTTCAGCAGCTTTTCCTTCCATCCGTCTCCCGGATAGGGACACCGCACCAGCACCCGGGGCGGCGCGGCCATGGCACGCCGCCAGGAGGAAAGCACCGTGAGCGCGTCGCCTCCGGCCAGGTGCATATCCAATACCGCGCAGTCCGGCTGCAGAGCGATCCCGCATCGGATCGCATCCTCCGCCTTCCCGCCGCCGCCCAGCACCCGGAACCGCCCGTCCGCGCCGATGCGCTTTTCCAGCGAAAGCGCGCTTTCAGACGCCAGATACACCCGATGCGCCGTCACGGGGCGGCCTTCTTTCCGCCCCGGGAGAAGAACGCGCTGAACAGCACCGACGTGGTGGTGATGGCCAGGGCGATGGCGCACAGCCCCAGCACGGTGGACGCGCCGGTGCTCATGGCCTGGTGGTAATCCCCCTCCACCACGTAGCGCATGGTATTGTACAGCCCCACGCCGGGCACCAGGGGAATGATGGCCCCGGTGACGAACAGGGTGGCCGCCCGCTTCATGATCCGGGCGCAGATCTCGCAGGAAAGGCCGATGAGCAGCGTGGCGGTGAAATAGGCCAGGGTGTTCTGCCCCATCAGCAGGAACAGGCTGTACCCCGCCGTGGCGATCACGGCGCTGACCAGCATGGAGCCCTTGGGCTGCCGCACCAGCACGGAAAAGCTCAACGACGCCGCGAAACAGGCGATCAGCTGAATTTCCCAGCTCACAGTCCGATCCCTCCCCACATGCTCAGCATCAGGCCGATGCCGGCCGCCAGCATCACCGCCGACAGCACGGCCTCCATGATCCTCGCGCCGCCGGAAACCAGATCGCCCCGGATGGTATCCCGGATGGCGTTGGTGGTGGCCAGGCCCGGCAGCATGGGCATGATGGCCCCGGAAATCACCGGCTCCACCTGCACCTTGAAGAGGATGACGGTGCCCAGCAGCGCCATCAGCGTGGTCAGCGCCCCGGCGATCATGGAAGAGATCTGCATGGGCACCCGCCGGCGGTGCAGCGGCGGCAGCACCAGCTGCACCAGCGCACCGCAGAAAAAGGACACGATGAAATCCCGCCAGCCGCCGCCCAGCATCACCGTGAAGCTGCCGGCGGACAGGGCGCTGGCGGCCACCAGCAGCCAGCTGCGCTCCTTTCGCGGCTGGTGGATCGCCGTGAGCCGCTTCAGGGCCGTTCCGGCGTCCATTTCCCCCCGGGCCACCAAACGGGATACGCTGTTGCATTCGTCGATGCGCCTCAAATCCGTGGTCCGGTCATGGACGCGGACGATGCGGCTGAGGGTGCCGTGTTCCGGGGTGGTCAGCGTCAGCATCAGCCCCGTGGGCAGCGCCAGCACGTCCGCTTCCTGAATCCCCAGGCCCCGGCACATTCGCTCCACCGTTTCCTCCGCCCGGTAGGTCTCCCCGCCGCTTTCCAGGATGATCCGGGCGGCCAGGCACACCGCGTCCAGGGTGGTCAGCGTATTCTCCATTTTTCCTCCGTCACAGCGCGGGGAGGCACCAGATAACAGTGCCTCCCCCGCTTTTTCTTTTGATTTCGGTTTTGTTCGCGTCAGCGCATGCCCTTGTCGTAGGGGATGCCCTCGGCCTTGGGCGCGCGGCTCTTTTTGCTGGTGAGGGCCAGCACCACCATGGACGCGATGAACGGCATCATCCGGTAGATCTCCTTGGGCCAGTTCAGGTCCTTGAGGCCCGGCAGCGAATCGTAGATATCGCCCATGGCCCGGAAGAGGGAGAAGAAGATGGCCGCCAGCGCGATCCGGAAGGGCTTCCACTGGCCGAAGATCATCACGGCCAGGGCCAGGAAGCCCATGCCCGTTACGCCCTGCTCAAAATTCCAGATGGAATTGGCGGGGATGATGTACGCCATGCCGCCGATGCCGCCCAGGAAACCGGACGCCATCACGCCCACATAGCGCATCTTGTATACGTTGATGCCCACGCTGTCCGCCGCCTGGGGATGCTCGCCGCAGGAGCGCAGCCGCAGGCCCAGCCGGGTCTTGTACAGAATGAAGTAGGAAAGCAGCAGCAGCAGGATGCCCACGGGGATGAACACGCTCAGCTCCAGGCCCTGCGCCGCCGCGCCGCCGCTTTCGGCCGCCGCTTCGGCGGACACGCCGCCGATGTTGAACAGGAAAGGATTGTTGTTGAAATCCAGCTTGGCCGCGCCGCCGTCGTTGACCCGCTTGGAAACGACCATGGCGATGGCCGTGGCCATGATGTTCAGCGCCGTGCCGCCGATGGTCTGGTCCGCCTTGAGGTTGATGGAGGCAAATCCCAGCAGCAGCGCGTACACCAGGCCCGCCAGGCCGCCCACCAGGATGGACCCCAGCACCACCAGCGCCGGCGGGAAGGGCAGGAATTTGGCCGCCAGCACGCCTGCCAGGCCGCCGATGACCATGATGCCCTCCAGGGCGATGTTGATGATGCCGCTGCGCTCTGAGAACATGCCGCCCAGGGCCACCACCATCAGCATCACCGTATACAGCAGCGTATATTTAACCAGCAGAAGCAGCATTATTTTGCCCCTCCCTTCTCTTTATGGGTAAAGAGTTTGGCGATCCTGTTCTTGAACAGCATCATGAAGGCGCACAGGTAAATGATCACGCCGGAAATGATGTTGGCCACCTCCATGGGGAACGCCTTGGGCTCCATGAACGTGCCGCCGATGGAGATGTGGGAAATGAACAGCGCCGAGAAGATGGACCCGATGGGGCTGCTGCTGGCCAGCAGGGCCACGGAGATGCCGTCAAAGCCCATGGCGGGCAGCGCGGTGGAATCCTGGGGGTTCCACTGGGGGCTGCCGGACAGATAGTACAGCGCGCCGCCCAAGCCCGCCAGAGCGCCGGCGATGGTCATGGAAAGGATGATATTGCGCTTTTCGTTGATGCCGGCGTATTTGGCCGCGGTCTTGGAAAGGCCGCAGGCCTTGAGCTCATAGCCGAAGGTGGTCTTGTTCAGGATCACCCACAGCACGATCGCCACCAGAACGGCAATGAAAATGGCGATGCTGGCCGGCTGCACGAAGAAGCCGCCCAGGTCCGGGATCTGGGACTGTCTGGATTTGGTGATCACCGTCCAGGTTTTGCTGGAATTCAGGTCGTACATGGGGCTTTCCCCCCCGCCGTACATGATGGTGTTCACGGCGTAGAGACCGATCCAGTTGAACATGATGGAGGTGATGACCTCGTTGACGTTGCAGTACGCCTTGAATATGCCGGGGATCGCCCCCCAGACCGCGCCGAAAATGACGGCCGCCAGCACGCACAGATACCAGGGCCATTTCAGCACCAGCGCGAAGAGCAGCGCCCCGAAAGCGCCGACGGTATACTGCCCGGCGGCGCCGATATTGAACAGGCCCGTCTTGAAGGCGAAAGCCACGGAAAGGCCGGTCATGATCAGCGGCGCGGCCTTGGCGATCTCCAGCTGCGGGCCGCCGTCCGCGGGCATGTACCATCCGCCCATCAGCACCCGCCTGAACCCCAGTTCATAGGCGAAGGCCAGCACGTCGCCGAAGCCGAATTCGTACGGCTTGAGCAGCACGTCCTTGATCGCGGCGGAAAACGCCGCCATCGCTCCGTCGGCCCCTTCCTCGCCGATCACCGAGGCCACGGCCGCCCTGAACTGCTCCGCGGAATAGGCTTTCCCTTTGGGCTTTTCGGCCAGGAGCGCCTTGCTTGCCTCCAGCAGCTGCTCCGCGGTGTACTTGTGATCCAGCATGGCGTGGAGGCTTTCCTTTTCGTGCTCCGCCTGCGCCCTGTCCTCCGCCTGGTCCAATCCCTCCAGGTATTTCTTTACCTTGTTGATATCGCCTTTGGAATACTGCCCGTCGGCGTATACCTGCGCGTGCGACTGATAATCTTTGCTCTTGGAGATGTAGGACAGCACCGTCAGCACGGTGAAGCCGATCACCAGGCCGATCAGCACGCACAGCAGCGCCGACAGGATGGTGGTGCCCGATGTGCGCAGCTTATTCCTGATCATCGAACCTCTCCTCCTCTCCCTGCCGTCTCGCACCTGCCATGTACAGCCCCAGCTCCTGCACCGTGGTGGTCTTGGGATCGAACTCGCCCACGATCTCGCCTTCGTACATGACCAGGATCCGGTCGCTCAGGTTCATCACTTCGTCCAGCTCCAGGGATACCAGCAGCACGGCCTTGCGGCTGTCCCGGACGGAGACGATCTGCTTATGGATGTATTCGATGGCGCCCACGTCCAGGCCGCGGGTGGGCTGCACCGCCACCAGCAAGTCCGTTCCCCGGTCGATCTCCCGGGCCACGATGGCCTTCTGCTGGTTGCCGCCCGACATGCTGCGAGCGATGGTGACGGGCCCCTGGCCGCTGCGCACGTCGTACTGCTCGATCAGCCTTTCGGCGTAGCGGCGCACCTCTTTTTTCTTGATGAAGCCGCCCTCCTGGAAGGCGGGTTCCCAGTACCGCTGGAGCACCATATTGTCCTCCAGCGTATAATCCAGCACCAGCCCGTGCTTGTGCCGGTCCTCCGGGATGTGGCTGATGCCGGCCTTGGCCCGGTCGCGGATGGAGTAATGGGTGATGTCCTGGCCGTTTAAGCGGATGCGCCCGGCGCTCATTTTTTCCAGGCCCGTCAGCGCGGCCACGAATTCCGTCTGGCCGTTCCCCTCGATGCCTGCCAGGCACACGATCTCGCCGGCGCGCACCTCGAAGGACACGTCCTTGACGGCGTCCTTCTTGTGGCGCTTGCTGGGCACCGTCACGCCCCGGACCTCCAGCGCCACGCTGCCCACGTCGATTTCCTTTTTGTCTACGGTGAAGGAAACGTCGCGGCCCACCATCATGCGGGAAAGCTCTTCCTTGTTGGTTTCGGCGATATTCACCGTGCCCATGTACTTGCCCTTGCGAAGCACGGTGCAGCGATCGGCCACCGCCATGATCTCATTGAGCTTATGGGTGATGAACAGGATGGATTTGCCCTCTTTTGCAAAGCCCCGCATGATCTCCATCAGCTCGTCGATCTCCTGGGGCGTCAGCACGGCGGTGGGCTCGTCAAAGATCAGGATATCGTTGTCGCGGTACAGCATTTTCAGGATTTCCACCCTTTGCTGCATGCCCACGGAGATATCCTCGATCAGGGCGTCCGGGTCCACCCGCAGCCCGTATTTTTCGCTCAGGCGCATCACTTTTTCCCGGGCTTCCTTCTTTTTCAGCACGCCGAATCTGGTATCCTCCGCGCCGAGGATGATGTTATCCAGCACGGAAAACACCTCCACCAGCTTGAAGTGCTGGTGCACCATGCCGATCCCCAGGTCGTTGGCGTCGTTGGGATTGCGGACATTGACCTTCTTTCCGTCCTTGTAGATCTCCCCGCTGTCCGGCTGGTACAGGCCGAAGAGCACGCTCATCAGCGTGCTTTTGCCCGCGCCGTTCTCCCCCAGCAGCGCGTGGATCTCCCCCCTGCGCAGCTGCAGGGTGATATCGTCGTTGGCCTTGATACCGGGGAAGGTTTTGGTGATATGCCGCATCTCGATTACATAATCGTCCAATCCGCAGCGCCTCCCATTCTGATCCGAATCATCTGTTTCTGATTATACTGTATTTTTTTCTTCAATGCAACGGAAAAAACATGATAGCATATAAAAAGGAGGCCCGCAGCGCTGCATGGCTGCGGGCCCTGAAACCGGATTACTGGATGTAGTTTACAGTGGCGTTGGTGACGGCGGGGGCGTTCTCGGTGTCATTGCTGACCACCACTTCGCCGGCCTTCACAGCCTCGTAGATCGCGGCGTAGTCTTCCGCGGAGAAGGAGGCGAAGCGCCAGGATTCCTCGGCGGTGGGCAGGCCCACGTAATCGCCTTCAGCCAGGGAATAATTGCGCACCTGGCCGCCCACGCTCTCCCAGTTGCCGTCGAAGTATTCGCCCAGCAGAGCTTCGGTCACGTTCTGCAGGCCCTTCATGGCGGAGGTCAGGATGCAGGGATCGATGTAGTACTGGTCCACGTCCACGCCGATGACCTTGGCGCCGTACTTGTTGGCCGCTTCCACCGCGGAGGTGTAGATGCCGCCGCCGCAGGCGAACACGATCTGGGTGCCGCTGGAATACCAGCCTTCCATCTTGGCGGTGATGGCGGCGTCGCCGAAGAACTGGCCGCCGTAGGTGTAGTTGATTTCGATCTGCTGGCCCAGCTCGGCAGCGGCCTTATCGGCGCCCTGCACGAAGCCGTAGCCGTAACGGATCACGGCGGGAACCGCCATGCCGCCCAGGAAGCCCAGCTTGGTGTAGCCGTCCTTCACGGCGGCGTAACCGGCCAGGTAACCGGCCTGCTCCTCAGCGAAGGTGATGCACACCACGTTGGCGGCGGGCTCGACATAGTTTTCATAGTCCAGCGTCAGGTCGCCGGCGGAAACGTCCACGGCGATGAACTTCACGTCCGGATACTTATCCTGGGCGGACACCAGGGCGGCGCCGAACAGGTAGCCGGGCATAACGATGACGGTGGCGCCTTCGTTCACGGCCTGGGCGATGCTCAGCAGACGGGCATCCAGACTGTCGGCGCTGGGCTGATAGTAGGTGTACTCGATATCGTTGTCCACGGCATAGGCTTCGACAGCCTGCCAGCAGGCCTGGTTGAAGCTTTCGTCGTCGATGGTGCCCACGTCGGTCACCAGCGCGATTTTTTCGCCTTCCGCGTTGGCGACGGCGAAGACGGGCAGCATCAGCGCCAGCACCAGAAACAGAGCCAGAAACTTCTTCATGGTAAGTGCCTCCTACTTTTATATTTTTCCTTGAAACGCGCTCTCGCATTCCACGGATATTATAGCATCGTTTCGATCCGTATGCAATCATCCCGCAGAATTTAAGATTTTTGTAAACTTTCCTGCTTTTCCCGCCGGGCAGAAAGATAATCCTTCAGTCTTTTCTGGATCACCACCCGGTAGGCGGGGCGGTAGGCCTCCCGGTAGGGCACGCTGTGATGCACGGGCCTGGCGTCCCGGTAATCCAGCAGGAACACGTCCAGGGCGATGCCCTCAAAGGGCGTTTCGCCGTATTCCGCCATGTCCTCAAGCTCCTTGAGGCACCGGCGGAATTCCTTCATATCCCCCTTCGTGCCCTCCGCGGCCTCCCTGAGCAGGGCGCAGATATCCTCCGCCGGGATCCCCTTCGCCCTGCAGGGCCGCAGGTTCAGCCGGCACAGCCCGCCGCCCAGGCGCTCGTAAAGCGGCTCCCGGCCGTCCCAGTCGTAAAGTCCCTTCATTTCTTCCCGGATCGCCCGCAGCGCAGCGTCCGGATCCCGGATCAGATGCCCCGGGCCGAACACGCGCTGATGGATCAGCTTCACCGCGTCCTGGGGCCCCATCAGCGGATAGCGCTCAAAATGCTCCGCAAGGATATCCCGGATCACCGTCCGCCCCCTCCTTTTCAAACGCGTATTCCACCCGCGTCAGCTCCAGCCCCTGGGCCGGTGCGGTAATGCCCAGGTCCAGCCGGTTCCCGCTTGCGATGGCCCGGGCCATGCAGTCTTCCTTCAGCCTTCCGTGGCCTACGTCGATCAGCGTGCCCGCGATGATGCGCACCATGTTGTATAAAAACCCGTCCCCGTGGACCCGCAGGATCAGATCGTCCCCGATCCGGTCCAGGAAAAACGCATCGACGGTGCGCACGGTGGTTTTGGCCTGGCCTCCCGCGGCGGCGAAGGCGGAAAAATCATGGGTGCCGATCAGCGCGGCGGCGCAGCGGCGCATGGCCTCCTCGTCCAGGCGGACGGGCACGTGGGCCGTCATCCGCCCGAACAGCGCGCTGGGATGAGGCGCGTTGTGAATGCGGTAGGTGTACCACTTTCCCACCGCCTGGAACCGGGCGTGAAAATCCTGCGCCACCCGGCGCGCCGCCGTCACCCGGATGTCCCGGGGCAGATACCGGTTCAGCACGAAGGGGTATTTGTCCGCCGGGATGGAGGAGCAGGTGTCGAAATGCGCCCGCTGTCCCCGGGCGTGCACCCCCGCGTCCGTCCGGCTGGCCCCGGTGACCCGGGTGAATTCCCCCAGGGCCGCCTCCAGCGCCTTTTCGATTTCCTGCTGGATGCTGGGCCCGTTGTCCTGGTACTGCCAGCCGCAGTACTCCGTGCCGTCGTAGCCGACGGTGAGCAAGATCCGTTTTTGATCCATGGTTTCGCCTCCGCGCTCCTATCATACCTTTTTTGCGCCCGGGAATCAAGCCTTTCCCGGCTTTCTTCTTTTTGGCCGGCGCGGATAGGAATCGTCTCCAGCCCGTCAGCGCATGTCGGCCCCCGGGGCGGTATGCTCATCCTGCCCGGAAGGAGGTGGTCATGGCAGACAGCAGCAACACCGTCGGCGACCTGGCGAAAAAGGCGGCGGTCCGGGCGCTGGAAAGGCTGATTTCCCTCCTGGAGGACCCGGACACCTCCAGCGCCGACGTATTCAAGGCCTTTCAGCTGATCTTCGACCGCGCGTATCCCGGCGCGTGCGAATCGCAGTCCGGCGGCGATTTCGACATCATCGTAAAGGAGGAATGATCTTGCCCCGCATCACGCTAAGCGGCGGCAGCGTCAACAAAGCATACCGGCCCCACCTGGAAAATCAGCACCGTTACCAGATCTACTTCGGCGGCGCCGGCAGCGGCAAAAGCGTTTTCCTGGCCACCCGCTGCGTGCTGGACGCCCTGGCGGGGCGCAACACGCTGATCGTGCGCCAGGTGGCCCGGACGCTGAAAAGCAGCTGCTGGAACGAGGTCCTCAAGGCCATCGACCGCCTGGGCCTGCGCTGCTTCTTCGCCGTCAGCAAGACGGACCACACCCTCACCGCCCGGAACAACGGCGCTCAGATCCTCTTCGCCGGGCTGGACGACGCGGAAAAGATCAAATCCCTGACTCCCCGCCGCGGGGTCCTTACCGACGTGTGGATGGAGGAAGCCACCGAATGCGCTTACACCGACTTCAAGCAGCTGGACAAGCGCCTGCGCGGCCCCTCCCGCCACGTGAAGCGCCTCACCCTCTCCTTCAATCCCGTGTCCCGGGATCACTGGATCTACAAGGAGTTCTTCTCCATCTGGCAGGACAGGAGAAATTACGCGGAATCCCCTCAGGTCTCCATCCTGAAAACCACCTACAAGGACAACCGCTTTCTTTCCCCCGACGACCGCCGGGCCCTGGAGGAAGAAAAGGACCCTTACTTCTACCAGGTCTACACCCTGGGCAACTGGGGCGTGCTGGCCCCGGTGATCTTCACCAACTGGCGGGTGGAAGCGCTGCCCGAGCCCGTGCCGGGAGAAAGCCGCCTGGGCCTGGATTTCGGCTTCGCCGCCGATCCCTGCGGCTTTCTGCTGCTCCGGTACGAGCGCAAGGCCCGCCGGATCTGGGTGATGGAGGAAAAGCTGGAGAAGGGGCTCACCAACATGGATCTGGCCGCGCTCCTGCGGCCCTACGCCGCGTTCGGCTCCATTGCCTGCGACAGCGCCGAGCCCAAATCCATTCAGGAGCTCCTTTCCCTGGGCCTTTCGGTCCACCCGGTCCGCAAGGGGCCGGACAGCATCCTCCACGGCATCCAGTGGCTGCGCCAGCAGGAGATCATCCTCTCCCCCGCCTGTCCGGGCCTCCGGGCGGAGCTGGCCGCTTACCAGTGGCAGCGGGACAAAGACGGCGCGGTGCTGCCCCGCCCCCGGGACCGGGACAATCACCTGATCGACGCCCTGCGCTACGCCCTGGAGGGCGATATGGACCGCCGCATCGCCCATACCGGCAGCAAGCACGCCCTGGGCCTGTGACCAATCAAACGCAAAGGAAGTGAACACCGCCTTGATCACCCGCGACCGGGCGGTCCTGCGCTCCGGGCTGACCGGAAAGCTGCTGCAGGGCTGCCTGAACGAACACCTGCGCGCCACGGAGAAAATGAGCGGCATGCTGGATAAATACCTGCTCCGCGCTCCGGCCCTGCGCAAGCCCCGGGCGGAAGGGCTGCCGGACAACACCGCCCGCCACGCCTTCGTCCGCTATATCGTCACCATCGCCTCCTCTTACCTGGCCGGCGCCGCCGTTTCCTACCAGGGCGACTGCCCCGGGGCGGAGGAGCTGCGGGCCGCCTACCGGGCGGCCAACGTGGCCGGGGTGGACCTGGAGCTGGCCCGTCAGGCCTCCCTGTACGGAAAAGGGGTGGAGGTCATCTACGCCGACAGGCGCGCCCAGCCCCGCTCCGCCGCCCTGGATCCCCGCAGCGCCTTCGTGGTCTACGCCGACGACGTCACCTGCGATCCCCTCTTCGGGATCCACTTTCACCCCGTCACCGACGAAGGAGGCGCGCCCCGGGGGTACGAAGCAGAGGTCTATACCGCCCAGGACCGCCTGGTCTACCGCGCCGCCGATTTTTCCCATCTGTTTCAGGGCGGCCCGGCGGAGCGCACGCCCCATTACTTCGGCCGCCTGCCCCTGATCGAATACTGGAACAACGAGGAGGAGCAGGGCGACGCGGACGCGGTGCTGTCCCTGATCGACGCCTACGACGTGCTGGAATCCAGCCGCGTCAACGACCAGGAGCAGCTGTCCGACGCCCTGCTGATCGTCTACGGCGCGCGGCTGGAAACAGACGACCGGGGCCGCACCCCCGCCCAGCAGCTGCGCCAGGATAAGCTGCTCTACCTCCCGGACCGGGAGGCCGGCGCCCAGTACCTGGTGAAGCAATCCTCGCCGGGGGCGGAGGAGGTGCGCGCCGCGTTGGAGCGCGACATCCACAAATTCTCCATGATCCCGGACCTGTCCGACCGGCAGTTCGCCGGGAACGCCAGCGGCGTGGCCATGAAGTACAAGCTGCTGGGGCTGGAGCAGCTGACCCGCCTCAAGGAGCGCTGGTTCCGGGAAGCCCTTCGGGAGCGCATGCGCTGCTACGCCCATTTCCTGGCCGTCAAGGGCGGGCGCATGGCGGATGAGAAGAGCATCCGCATCCTCTTCACCCGCGCCCTGCCCGAATCCGCCCTGGAGACCGCCCAGATGGTCAAGACCCTGGAGGGCATGGTGCCGGACAGCGTGCTCCTCTCCCAGCTGCCCTTCCTGGACGGCGAAAACGCCGAACTCAATCAAAAACCGTAAGGAGGAAAAAACCAAATGGAAGAAACCGCCAATGCCCCCGCCGATACCCTCGCCGCCGTGGAAAGCCGGCTGGCCGAACTGGCCGCCCGGCTCTCCGCCCAGGTGGAGGCCCTGACAGAGCAGGATGAAACCCGCCGCCAGTCGCTGGACACCCGGGAGGACGAGCTGCGCCGCCGGGAGCTGACCGCCCAGGCCCATGAACTGCTGCAGCAGCGCGGATTGCCCACGGCCCTGGCCGACTGCCTGGCCTTTGCCGACGCGGACGCCCTCCGCCGGGGCGTGGACGCCCTGGAAAGCGCCTTCCGCACCGCGGTGCAGCAGGGCGTGGAGGAGCGGCTGCTCACCCAGGACGCGCCCAAGTCCGGCGCCGTCAAGCCCCTGTCCGAAATGACCGATGAAGAATACTACGCGGCCGTCAGCCGCGGCAACTGAGGAGGAAAAAACGCATGGCCAATACGTTCATCACCGTCAAGGATTTCGCCCGGGCCGCCCTGCCCCGGCTCATCGACCATCTGGTGTTCCCCAACCTGATCCACAAGGATTATTCCGACGATTTCTCCGTCATGAAGGGCGACACCATCCAGGTGCGCAAGCCCATCATCCTGGAGGCAAGGGATTTCGATCCCAGCCAGGGCGTTTCCACCCAGGACATCACCGAAACCTCCGTGGACGTGACGCTGGATAAGATCGCCACGGTGGACGTGGGCATCGAAGCCCTCCAGGGCGCCACCAACATCGACGATCTCACCCGGGTGTTCATCGATCCCGCTGCCGCGGCCCTGGCGGAGAAGATCAACCGGGACGGACTGCAGCTGTACAAGGACGTGTACACCTCCGTGGGCACCGCCGGCACCACCCCCGCCTCCCTCTCCGTGCTCGCTTCCGCCCGCAAGGCCCTGAACCAGAACCGCGCGCCGGTCTCCGGCCGCGCCGCCGTGTGGGATCCGGAAGCCGACGCCGCCTTCACCGCCCTGGACGCCATCGTCCACGCGGAAAAATCCGGCGATACCGCCGCCCTGCGGGAGGGCAGCATCGGCCGGGTCATGGGCATGGACAATTACATGAGCCAGGGCGTCTGCCGCCATGCCACCGGCATCACCGCCGCCACCGGCGTCAAGGTCAGCGCCAACGTGTCCGCCGGCAGCAACACGCTGTCCCTCACCGGCACGTCCCTCACCGGCAAGCTGGTAAAGGGCGATCTGCTCCGGATCGACGGCAAGGATTACGCCGTCACCCAGGACAGTTCTTCCGCCTCCTCCAACGCCATTGCCAACGTGAAGGTGACCCCCGCCCTGCCCGCCGTCAGCGCCAACACCGCGGTGACCCTCATCGCTTCTCACACGGCCAACCTGGCCTTCCATCCCATGGCCTTCGCCTTCGTTACCCGTCCCCTGGCTTCCCCCGGCGGCGTGGAAAGCTACGTCACCCATTACAACGGCGTTTCCCTGCGCGTGGTGCGCGGCTACGATATGCAGCATAAGCGGGAAATGCTGTCCATGGACGTGCTGTACGGGTTCAAGACCCTGTATCCCGAATTGGCCGTCCGGGTGCTGGGCTGAGGCCATGGCGGACCAAACCCTGCTGCCGTCGCTGCGCGCCCGGCTGCCCGACGCCGCGTCCGCGCCGGATGCGCTGCTTCTTTCCTATCTTGCGGACGCCGCCGCCCTCATCTGCGCCCTCACCTGGCGCGACGCGGTGCCGCCGGAGTTGGAAAGCGCCCAGGTGCGCCTGGCGGTGATCTTCTTCAACCGCATGGGCATGGAAGGCGAACGCGAGCACGCCGAGGGCGATGTGCGCCGCGCCGCCGAGGATCTGCCCGACGCCCTGCGGAGGGAAATTTTCTCCTTCCGCCTGGCGAGAACATGATAAAGCGGCGGGAGGCCGCCCCGCCGCGGTCTCCCGCCTTGCCCGACAAAATAAAAACGGAGGTACGATTCATGCGACTTCTGCAGCGCGGCCGCGCCGCCGTCACCCTGGATAACCGCACCCTCCTGGCCGCGGTCCGGCCCCTGAACGGCCTGCTATCCGCCCATCGCTGGGGAGAATACGTGCAGGACATGCTGCGGCTGCTCCTGCCCTGCGACGCCCTGATCGCCCCCGGCGACACCCTACGCGTCAACGGTGCGCCCTACGTGTGCGTGGCCGTCCGGTCCCTGCTGGGGCACCTGCAGGCGGACGTACGCCGGTGTGCGGGATGAGCGTCCCGGCCCGTCTGCGGCGTCTGGCCGCTGATTTCAGGAACCAAACGGACGCAGCGCTGACCCGCGCGGCCCAAAAAGCCTTGTCCGCCGCCCGGGACACCGCGCCCGTCCGCACCGGCGCGCTGCGGGCTTCCCTCTCCCTCCGGCGGGAGGGAAAAAGCGCGGTGCTCTCCGCCCGCCGGCCCTACGCCCTGTACGCGGAAATGAAAAAGCCCTTCCTCCGCCCCGCCGGGAAGGCCGCCGGCCTTTCCGACGCGGTGAAGCAGGCTTACAAGGAGGCGAAACAGTGACCGATCTTAAAAACGATATCCTGTCCCTTCTGTCCCAGCTTCCCGTTCACGCCGCCGCGGCGAACCCGGCGTCCGAGCTGGCCCTGCCCAGCCTCACCGTATCTGCGGAGGACGCTTCCGTTTCCGCCTGGGCGGGAGGCGCGCCTTACCTGGAGCAGGCCGTCTATTCCCTGCAGCTCCTGGCCGCGGACCGGGCCTCCCTGGAATCCCTGGCTCAGGCGGCCGACACCGCCCTCACCGGGGCGGGCTTCCGCCGGGAGGGCTGCCGGGACGGCTATGACGAGACTGCCCGGGCCTATACGAAGACCCTTTCCTACCGCGCCGTTTTCCACGGCGATATCCTGTACCCATCCTGAGGAGGCAGAAAAATGATCCACAAATCCATGGGCACCAGCATCTCCTGCACGTTGAACAGCACTTCCGTCCTCATCGGCGCGCTGCGCTCCATCAGCGAAATCAAGGCGGACAGCGAAGCCGTGGACGTCACCACCCTGGACGCCGCGGGCGGCTGCCGCGTGTACGCCCAGGGGCTCAAGGACATGGGCGAAGTGACCCTGGAAGGGTTTTACGAGCCCTCCAACCAGGGCCAGACCGCCCTGCGCACCCTGTACGCTTCCGGCGCCGCCGCGCCCTTCACCGTCACCTTCCCGGACAATTCTTCCCTGTCCTTCACCGCCTTCGTCAAATCCCACGCCGTGGGCGCGGCCAGCGTGGACGGCGCGGTGGGCTTTACCGCCGTGCTGCGGCTGACCGGCGGGGTGACCGTATCGTGAACGTCACCCTGAACGGCCGGGATTATCCCCTCAGATTTTCTGTGAACGCCCTGTGCTGCCTGGAGGAAAAAACCAATCTCAGCCTCTCCGGGCTGCAGGGAAGGCAGATGAGCTGCCTGCGGGGGCTTGTCTGGTGCGGCCTCATGGAAACGCCGGACAGGATGACCCTGGAGGAAGCCGGGGCGCTGCTGGACGCCCATCTGCGGTCCGGCGGCTGCCTGGAGGACGTGGCGTCCGCCCTGGCCGCGGCCCTGGAGGACGCCTGTTTTTTTCCGAAGCGGGCGCAGACGACGGCGGCGGCGAGCCCCTCCGCGTCCGGTACCGCGATCTGATCCGTCAGGCTGCGGCGGCGGGGGTGGACGGCGCCTGGGATCTTGCGTCCTTAACCCCCCGGCAGGCATACCTGCGCATCCAGTGCCACCAGGCGCGGCGTTTCCAGGCGCAGCGGGACGCGCATCTCCTCGCCCGGCTGACGGCCCTCGCCCTCCGCGCCTCGGACCGGCTGCCGCCGCCCCCGCCGCCACCCCTCGCCCCCGGAATGTCCGCCGAAGAAATCAAGCAGCGCCTGCTCGCCTGGCGCGGAAAGGATGATTCCCCATGACCCTGGATGAAATTTCCGTCGTATTCACCGCAGACACCGCCCCCTTCGAGGCCGCCGTTTCCGCCGTCGCCGATCTGATCGACGGGGCGGAGGCGCGGCTGTCCCCCCTGCCGGACCGCTTCCTTCAGGCGGGCGCCCGGGCCGGCCAGGGGCTGCACAGCGGCCTGCTTTCCATGCGCGGCCA
>JAILBG010000042.1:0-29332 GCA_024681215.1 Clostridiales bacterium | reverse complement strand
CGGACCCGAAGCGGCGCATGAGCTGCTCCCGGACCGCCAGCATGCACTGGTGTGTGCCGTACTTCTCCGTGAAGCACTTCGTGGGATTGGGCTTGCCGCCCACGATGGTCATGATGTTCATGGTCCCGTTGCCGATGTCGCAGAGCATGGTGCTGCCCTTGAACTCCGGCAGCTTGTCCGCGACAGCCGCGAAACCCTGGGGGAAGACTTCGCAGCCGACGATCCGGATGTCATAGCGGACGCCGCGGAAGGAGAAGATGATTTCTTTCTCCCTCGTCAGGTATCTCCGGAAGCTGGCCTTCTGCTCGGTTACCCAGGTCAGGGGCAGGCCTACGGCCAGATACACATCCGCTGTCGTCAGCTGCGCCAGAGACAGTTCCCGCGCGACGGCGGCAAGGGTCAGGATGTAGTAGTCCTCGTCAATCATTTTGTCGGCACTGAATTCCTTGTGCTCCTGGCCGATGGTGTACCAGATGCCGTTCCGGAACAGGGCGTCCGTGCGGAACAGCGGTTCCTTGTCCCAGGCGGTCACACCTACCCGGAAGCAGGTGTTGGCCGTCTTGATGTTGCCATAGCCGTGATCGATGCCGATCACGACGGTGGGCGTGAGGTTGGTGGGGTTCGTGTGGGTCAATATGGGGCATTCCTTCTTTCTCAAGTGTAGATGATTTCGTCGAGAATGATCTCCTCGGCCTGTGCCTTGCAGGCGTTCATGAGCTGCACCCAGGCCAGCTGATCCCGGACTTTGAGGGCCTCGGTCGCGCCGGCGTTCCTGGCCAGCGCCGGCATCAGGGCTACTAGCCGCCGGCGGGCGGCATCAACCTCCGCCAGGTGCTGCGAGAGCCTGCCGCTGCGTGTCAGTTCCCGGAGAAGTTCGGGCTGGTGTTCTTCCAGGTAGGCTTTCCGCATCAGGCCGTACCGGCCGATCCATCCGTTTGCTTGCTGTGTGCTGGTGTTCATGCTGATTCTCCTTTCATGCCGCCCATGACCTTCGTGATCAGGGCGATGTCCTCCAGCAGTTCTTCACTGGGCTGATCGCCCTGGCTGAGCCGTTTCAGCTCAGCCAGGACTTCTGTTAGCAGGGTTTTGAGTGCCTTGTACACTCTGGGGCTGGGCAGGACGGTGATCTCCCGGTCCAGGCAGCGCCGGTAGCAGTATTCCTGCTTCGGCAGGCCGGAGAGGGCAACCGCCCGGTTGATCTGCTCGTTCTCCTCCGGGGAGACCCGGAAGCCCACGGTGATGCTGCGGAGCCGATTGTGGCGGTCCGTGATCTTAGCTGACATGCTCTTCAACCATCCTTTCACTGTCCAGCCGGTTTGCCATGTCCACCTGCTTGGAGGGGAAGAGGTGGGCGTAGCGGTAGGTAATGTCGATGCTCTCGTGTCCCACGCGGTCCGCGATGGCCACGGCGCTGAAGCCCATGTCGATCAGCAGACTTACATGGCTGTGCCGGATATCGTGCACCCGGATCCGCTTCACACCGGAAGCCTTGCAGCCCCGGTCCATCTCGTGGTAGAGGAAGCTCTTGGTGATGGGGAAGATCCGGTCCTTCTTCTTCACCCCGTAGATCGATCCGATATAATCCTGTATCTCCTCGCAGAGGAAGCCGGGCATTTTGATGGTCCGGATGGATTTCTTCGTCTTCGGCGTCGTGATTACGTCCGTCCCGTGCAGCCGCTGGTAGGATTTGTTGATGGTGACGGTGCTGCTTTTGAAGTCGAAGTCAGCCGGGGTCAGCGCCAGCAGCTCACCCTCCCGGATCCCGCACCAGTACAGCATCTCGAAGGCGTAGTAGGACATGGGCTTGTCCATCACGGCCTCCGCGAACTTCAGGTACTCCTCCTTCGTCCAGAACTGCATTTCCTCGCTTTCCTTGCTGCCGATGGTTCCGACCTTCGACGCCGGATTGCTCTTCAGGCCGTAGTGCCTCACGGCGTGGTTCAGGATCGCCACCAGCTGGTTGTGGATGGATTTCAGGTAGGTGGGGGAATAGGGCTGCTTCTTCTCGTCCCGGTGGGCCAGCAGTTCATTCTGCCAGGCAATCACATCCTTGGTCCCGATCCCGCTGATGACCCGCTTCCCGAAGTAGGGCAGGAGCTTCGTGCGGATGATGTGCTCCTTGCTCAGCCAGGTATTCTCCTTCAGCCGGGGCCGGATGTCCTTCTCATATACCTCAGTGAAGGCCTCGAAGGTCATGTCCAGGTCACCGCTGTTCTGCTGTTGGAAGGTGCGTTCCCACTCCTGTGCCTCCTTTCGCGTCGGGAAGCCGCGCTTGCATTTCTGCTTCTTCTCGCCCTTCCAATCCTCATACCGGGTCATGACATACCAGGTCCCGTTCTTGTCATCCTTGTAGACTGGCATTCTGTGTCACCTCCTTCGCAGCCGGCGCCCCGTACAGACGCTCCTTGAAGTACTGCCGATTCACCCGTCCGGCGATGGTGATGTACCCCTTCGCCCGCAGATCCGCGTTCAGCTGCTGAATCAGCCGGTAGGCGTAGGATCTCGACACCTCGAGTTCCCTGGCCACCTCGTCCGCTCGCATAAATTGGTTTTCCATGTCATCCTTCCTTTCTGTTCTTAAGCATGCGAGCTTAATTTCTATTCTGATTATACTAAGCATATCTGATTATGTCAACCCCATTTGCAGCCTCCAATTATTAAATTTTCCTGTTAAATTCTCTTGAAATTCTTAAACACTTTTGCTATAATAGCTTCATCCATTCCAGAGGGAGGACGAAACCATGGCGACAGGCGAGAGAATCCGCTTTTTCCGGACCCTACGGGGGATGACACAGAAGTACCTGGGAATGCTGCTGGGCTTTCCGCCGACGAGTGCAGACGTCCGGATGGCGCAGTATGAGTCCGAGGACCGCACACCGAAGGCTGACCTGACCGCGCAGATGGCGGAAGCGCTGGACGTGTCGCCCCGGGCGATTGCGGTGCCCGACATCGACAGCATGGACGGCCTCATGCACACCCTGTTCGCGCTGGAGGACCGGAGGCTGATCCGCATTCTGGACGCGGACGGTCTGATCTGCCTCCGAGCGGAGATCTTCGAGGGCGGCACTCAGGCAGCCGACTTCGAGCAGCGCCTGCGGGCCTGGCAGGAGCAGTCCGCCAGATACCGCGCGGGAGAGATTACGAAAGAAGAGTACGACCGCTGGCGCTACCGTTACCCGGAATTTGATGACACACGTATCCGCGCCGCGATCCCGCCGGAAGCACCCGCTCCCCGGAAGCGGGGCAGGAAGCCCAAGCTGAAGGATTGACCGGCACAACCATACAGACACAGAAAAGCCCTCCGTCTGCGGAAGAAGATTTCCTCCACAGCGAAGGGCTTTTCGAAACAGGTTTTCACAGAGACCGACAGCACCCGCACCTCGAAGCCACCGGATTGCTCACAATAATGGTGGCTCTGGCGAATGTTATCATTTTGTTATCAGAGCGGACTCGGATGGGACGGGAAGCCTTGCAGTTACTGGGTTTCCGGGCTGCAGGCGGTCATTCCCACTCGATGGTGGCCACGGGCTTTTCGCTGATGTCCCACAGCACGCGGTTCACCCCGGGAACCGTGGCGATGATCCGGTCCCGGATGGTGCATAGGACGGAGAAGGGGATCTCCGGCACGGTGGCGGTAACGGCGTCCAAGGTATTGACGGCGCGGATCACCACGGCCCAGCCCATATAACGCACGCCTTTGCCATCCACGTAACGGATGCCGGTAGACTGAAAATCGGGGATCGCGCAGAAATACTGCCATGGGGTTTCAGGCAGCTTGCCGATCTCTTCCCGCACGATGGCGTCGGCTTCCCGCAGGGCCTCCAGGCGGTCCCTGGTGATAGCGCCCACGCAGCGAACGCCCAGGCCCGGGCCCGGGAAAGGCTGACGGTATACCATATTGTCCGGCAGGCCCAGGGCTTTGCCCACCACGCGCACTTCGTCCTTATACAGCAGCTTTACGGGCTCCACCAGCGCGAACTGCAGATCTTCCGGCAGGCCGCCCACATTGTGGTGCGCTTTCACGCCCACGCTTTCCAGGATATCGGGATAAATGGTGCCCTGGGCCAGGAAGCCGATGCCCTCCTGCTTGCGGGCCTCTTCCTCGAATACGCGGATAAACTCCGCGCCGATGATCTTGCGCTTTTGTTCCGGATCGGACACGCCGGCAAGCTTGTCCAGGAACCGGTCCACCGCGTCCACATAAACCAGATTGGCATCCATTTCATCGCGGAATACCCGGATCACCTGCTCCGGCTCGCCTTTGCGCAGCAGGCCGTGATTCACATGCACGCACACCAGGTTTTTCCCGATGGCGCGAATCAGCAGCGCCGCCACCACGGAAGAATCGACGCCGCCGGACAGCGCAAGCAGCACTTTTCCGTTCCCCACCTGGGCCTTGATTTCTTTGATCTGCTCTTCAATGAACGCGTTGGCCAATTCCGGGGTGTTGATCCGCTGCATGGTTTCCGGGCGTACGTTGCTGTCCATGTTTTTACCCTCCTGTTTCCATTCGTTTTCCCAGGGCGCTTTCCGGTCCCTTTGAAGGAGCCGTTGCCTTATTATGGCATGCAAAAAACGTGAAATCAAGCGTTGTTTTCACTTTTTCTACAAAATTTAGCCGTTTTTGCGAACATTATTTTGAATACAGCATTATTTGTTCGTAAATTTCTTTTCTCTTCATTTTTTCCTCATTCTGTGTTATACTTTGTAAAGGCGCATCGCCTGCGTTTTCAACAGAGGAAAGGGGAAGAAAAATGAACATCAGCGATTCCATCCTTTACACGGGCGTGAACGATCACGAGCTGGATCTGTTCGAGGGGCAATACGACATTCACGACGGCATCAGCTATAACTCTTATGTGATCCTGGATGAAAAAACAGCGATCCTGGATTCCGTGGACGCCAGGAAAACGGCGGAATGGGTTTCCAATCTGGATCAGGCGCTTTCCGGCCGCAAGCCCGCATATTTCATCGTTTCCCACATCGAGCCGGATCACGGCGGCAGCCTGCGCGCTGCGGCGGACAAGTTCCCGGACATGCAGTTTGTCATGAGCGCCAAGGCCATGAGCATGCTGGCCCAGTTCGGATATGTCGATCTCGCCGCAAGGACCCTGGCCGTCAAGGAAAACGATACGCTTTCCCTGGGCGCCCACACCCTGCGCTTTTTCATGGCGCCCATGGTGCATTGGCCCGAAGTGATGGTCACTTATGAAGAAACGGGAAAAACGCTGTTTTCCGCCGACGCTTTCGGCAAATTTGGCGCTTTGGACGAAGAAGACGAAGACTGGCTGGATGAAGCCCGGGAGTATTACATCAACATCGTGGGCAAATACGGCGGCCCGGTGCAGACGCTGCTGAAAAAAGCCGCCGCGCTGGACGTGCGGCGCATCTGCCCCCTCCACGGCCCGGTGCTCAGCGAGAATCTGGGCTATTATCTCGACAAATATAACACCTGGAGCAGCTACCAGCCCGAAGAAAAAGGCGTGCTCATCGCCTACGGCACCCTCCACGGCAACACCGCGGTTGCCGCGAAAAAGCTGGCCGAGATGCTGCGGGAAAAGGGCGTTTCCGTGGAAGTGACCGATCTGGCCCGGGATATCCTGTCCGAATCCGTGTCGAAAGCCTTCAAGTATGACACCGTGGTGCTGGCCTCCCCCACCTACGACGGCGGCATCTTCCCCCGGATGGAAGAGTTCATTTCCCATCTGAAAGCGAAAGCCTTCCAGAAGCGGCGAATCGCCTTCATTGAAAACGGCTCCTGGGCCCCCATGGCGGCAAAAAATATGAAAAACCTGCTGGAAGGCTGCAAGGATCTGACCTTCTGCGAAACCGTAGTCACCATCAAATCCACCGTCAGCGACGCAAATATCGCGCAGCTTGAAAAGCTGGCGGAAGAATTGAAAGCCTGATCCAGCGGGCCCTCAAAAAGCGCGGCGCCGGACGCCGCGCCTTTTTTGTGCGGTTTTTCATCGTGTCGCCCGCAGATAAAGGAATTGCGTTTTTTGCCCGTTTCCGTTATAATAATATGGTTATTAAGCAAGGAGGAAACAGCCCGTGGCCAACGACCGCTTGGAGCACATCCGCAATTTTTGCATTATCGCGCACATCGATCACGGCAAATCCACCCTGGCGGACCGCATTTTGGAAAAAACCGGCGTGTTCGAGCAGCGGCAGATGGTGGATCAGATCCTGGATTCCATGGATCTGGAACGGGAACGCGGCATTACCATCAAATCCAAGGCCGTCCGCATGCGCTATACCGCCAAAAACGGCGAAACCTATACCCTGAACCTCATCGATACCCCCGGCCACGTGGACTTTTCCTACGAGGTCAGCCGGGCCCTGGCCGCCTGCGAGGGCGCGCTGCTGGTGGTGGACGCCACCCAGGGCGTGGAAGCCCAGACCCTGGCCAACGTATACATGGCCCTGGAGCACGACCTGGAAACGGTGCCCGTGATCAACAAGATCGACCTTGCTTCCGCACAGCCGGAGGAAACCAAGCAGGAGATCGAAGACGAAATCGGCCTGGACGCCGAAAACGCGCCGCTCATTTCCGCGAAGCTGGGCATCGGCATCGAGGATGTGCTGGAGGCCGTCGTCCGCCAGATCCCCGCGCCGGAAGGGGATGAAAACAAGCCCCTCAAAGCCCTGGTGTTCGACGCCACCTACGATAACTACCGCGGGGCCATCTGCTTTGTGCGGGTGATGGAGGGCCGCGCTTATCCCGGCATGCGCATGCGCATGATGCAGACCGGCGCGGAATTCGACGTGGTGGAAGTGGGCACCTTCTCCCCCACCTATACGCCCTGCGAGGCGCTGCTGCCCGGGGACGTGGGCTATATTTCCGCTTCCATCAAAGACGTCCGGGATACCCGGGTGGGCGACACCATCACCGACGCCGCCCTGCCCGCCGATACGCCGCTGCCCGGCTATAAGGACGTGCAGCCGGTGGTGTTCTGCGGCATTTATCCCGCCGACGGCGCGGATTACGACAATCTTCGGGACGCCCTGGACAAGCTGCGCATGAACGACGCTTCATTGTCCTTCGAGCCGGAAACCAGCGTTGCCCTGGGCTACGGCTTCCGCTGCGGCTTCCTGGGCCTGCTGCATATGGAAATCATTCAGGAGCGGCTGGAAAGGGAATTCGATCTGGACCTGGTCACCACCGCCCCCAGCGTCATTTATGAGATCGTGAAAACCGACGGCACCCAGATGCGCATCGACAACCCGGCCAATCTGCCCCCTGTCAACGAGATCGCCGAAATGCGGGAGCCCTACTGCCGGGCCACCATCTATACCCCTCAGGATTACGCCGGCACCCTGATGCAGCTGTGCCAGGACAAGCGCGGCAATTTCATCGATATGCAGTACGAAGGAAAGCGCATCAAGCTGCTTTACGACGTGCCGCTGAACGAAATGATCTTCGATTTCTTCGATCAGCTCAAAAGCCGCTCGAAGGGCTACGCTTCCTACGATTATGAGATCACCGGCTATCAGAAGAGCGATCTGGTGAAAATGGATATCCTGCTCAACGGCGATATCTGCGACGCCTTTACCATGATCGTCCACAAGGACAAGGCATACGCCCGGGGCCGCAGCATCGCGGAGAAGCTCAAGGACGTGATCCCCCGTCAGCAGTTTGAGATCCCCATTCAGGCGGCCATCGGCGGCAAGATCATCGCCCGGGAAACGGTGAAGGCCGTGCGCAAGGACGTGCTGGCAAAGTGCTACGGCGGCGATATCACCCGGAAAAAGAAGCTGCTGGAAAAGCAGAAGGAAGGCAAAAAGCGCATGCGGCAGTTCGGCACGGTGGAGCTGCCGGGCGAGGCTTTCATGGCCGTGCTGAAGATGGGCGACAATTAAGGAAGAAAATCCCCGATTTATCCGTTGATTATCTGAAATCAAATCATGGAGGCGTTTATGAACGCAATCGACATCGCCATTGTATTCATCCTGGCGGCCAGCATCATTTACGGGTGTTACCGCGGATTTGTGCACACCATCCTGTCCATGGCGTGCTGCATCCTGGCGTTCCTGCTGGCGGTCCTCTTCGGCCCGCCGCTTGCGTCCGCCGTCAGCAATAACGAAAGCATCCAATCCACCCTGGTGAATTATACCGACGCCCTGACCCGCGTGGACGATACCAGCCTGGCCAATCAGCAGATCGCCGGGCAAATGGACGAGGGCGTGATCAGCAGGATCCTGGAAAAAGTGAATCTACCCGATCCCATCAAGAACATTCTGGAAAACAATCTGAAGGGCCAGGTATTTTCCGATACCTCCGTCTCCACCGTGAACGGGTACGTTTCCAACACGGTGGTGTTCGTGGCCATTCAGGTGCTCAGCTTCATTGTCTGCTTCATTGTGAGCTATCTTGTGCTTTCCATCGTGCTGAGCCTGGTGCAGCACGTGTTCAAACTGCCGCTGCTCCGGCAGGCGGACTGGCTGGTCGGCGGGGTTTTCGGCCTGCTGCGGGGCGCGCTGATCATTTACGTGCTGTTCCTGATGCTTCCCGTGCTGAAAACCATCGTGCCCCTGGATTCCTTCAACGATATGGTGGATCAAAGCGCCCTTGCCCCGATCTTTCAATCCAACGGCTTCTTCTCCGGCGTGATTTCCGGAATCATCTGATTGTTTTTCCAATTCAAAAAACCGCCGTTCTTCAACGGCGGTTTTCTTATGCATCAAATCAGCGGTCCATCCTGGAATAATTGGGCGCTTCCTTTGTGATGTAGATATCGTGGGGATGGCTTTCCGTCAGGCCCGCCCCGGTAATGCGGATGAATTCGCCTTCCCGCCTCAGATCCTCGATGGTGGGCGTGCCGCAGTAGCCCATGGAGGAGCGCAGGCCGCCCATCAGCTGGAACACGGTGTCGCTGAGCACGCCCTTATAGGGCACGCGGCCCTCCACCCCTTCGGGCACCAGCTTTTTGGCGTCCTCCTGGAAGTAGCGGTCCTTGCTGCCGTTGGCCATGGCCGCCAGGGAGCCCATGCCGCGGTAGGTCTTGAAGGAACGGCCCTGATAGATTTCCATTTCGCCGGGTGCTTCCTCCGTGCCGGCGAACAGGCTGCCCAGCATCACCGCCTTGGCGCCGGCGGCGATGGCCTTGGCGATATCGCCGGAATACTTGATGCCGCCGTCTGAAATAACGGGGATGCCGTATTTGTCCGCTTCTTCGGCGCAGTCCGCCACCGCGGTGATCTGGGGCACGCCGATCCCGGCCACCACCCGGGTGGTGCAGATGCTGCCGGGGCCGATGCCCACTTTCACGCAGTCCACGCCCGCGGCGATCAGATCGTGGGTCGCGGCGGCGGTGGCCACGTTGCCGGCGAAAAGCTGGATATCCGGATATTTTTCGCGGATCTTTTCAATGGTTTTGAGCACGCCCATACTGTGGCCGTGAGCGGTGTCGATGGAGATCACGTCCACCTTCGCCGCCACCAGCGCTTCGATGCGCTCCATTACGTCGTGGCTGACGCCTACGGCGGCGGCGCACAGCAATCGGCCGTTTTGATCCTTGGCGCTGTTGGGGTATTTGGTGGCCTTTTCGATGTCCTTGATGGTGATCAGGCCCCGCAGGTTGAAATCGTCGTCCACGATGGGCAGCTTTTCGATCCTGTGGGCCGCCAGGATGGCCTGGGCTTCGTCCAATGTGGTGCCTTCCTTGGCGGTAATCAGGTTCTTGCTGGTCATCACCTCTCCGATCCGCTTGCTTTCGTCCGTTTCAAAGCGCAAATCGCGGTTGGTCAGGATGCCCACCAGCTTCGTCCCCTGGGTAATGGGCACGCCGCTGATGCGGTAGCGGGACATGAGGGCCTTGGCGTCGGAAATCAGATGCTCGGGCGAAAGAAAGAAGGGATCGGTGATCACGCCGTGTTCGCTGCGCTTCACCTTGTCCACCTGGGAAGCCTGCTCGGTGATGGACATGTTTTTGTGGATCACGCCCAGCCCGCCTTCCCGGGCGATGGCGATGGCCAGCCGGGAATCCGTCACCGTATCCATGGCGGCGGAGAGCACCGGGATATTCAGTTTGATTTTCGGCGTCAGCTGAACCGCCAGGGAAACGTCCTTGGGCAGCACCTCGCTTTTGCGCGGCACCAGCAGCACATCATCAAACGTAAGCCCTTCCCGAACGACCTTCTGCAGCAATCCTACCAGCCCCTTCCCATGTATTTTTGCAATTATACCGTACATTTATCCCCGCTGTCAACTGAATATTCGGAATTTTTTCTACATATTGTGACATGACTGCGTTTTTTCCGCCGAATATCCTATATATGGAAAGCCCCATCCGGCGTCGTAGCTGCCCGGACGGGGCTTCTTTTCTGCTTCTTTCTTTTTGTTGGGGATCACGCGGGTCACCGGCGCAACCGCCCATTCCCTGCGTCCTTTTTTGTCCAGTTCTTTCCTCTGCTTCTTGCTCATTTTGCCGCGCGGCACGAATCCTTTCATCGCATCAGCCTCCTTTCTTGTTTGCAGATACGACGCGCCCATTCCGTTTTCCTTCCTCTATCCCTGTTTCAGCAACATTTATTTAATAATTTTCTCCGTTCCCGAACCATTGAAATAAACGCCCTTTTCATGTAAAATAGAGACAGGTGTTTCATACATATGTTTCAAGGAGGGTGAATCTGCATGAAAAAAATCCTGAGTCTTCTCCTGATCCTCTGCCTTGCGCTGGGCTGCGCCGCTTTTGCCGAGGAAGCCGCCGCCCCCGCGCTGCAGAAAAACCTGGTGGTCCTCTTTACCAGCGACGTGCACTGCGGCATCGACAGCGGCTGGGGCTATGCCGGCGTGTACGCGGTGAAGGAAAACCTTTCCAAAGATAATTACGTCCTGCTGGTGGACGACGGCGACGCCATTCAGGGCGAACCCATCGGCACCATGACCAAGGGCGAAGGGATCATCGACATCATGAATGCCGTAGGCTATGATCTGGCCATTCCCGGCAACCATGAATTCGACTACGGCATGGACCGTTTCCTGGAGCTGGCGGAAAAAGCAGATTTCCCCTATCTCAGCTGCAATTTCAATAAGGAAGGCGAATTGGTATTCGCCCCCTACGCCATCAAGGAATTTGACGGCGTGAAGATCGCTTTCGTCGGCGTGTCCACTCCCTACACCCTGCGGTCCTCCACCCCCAGCTATTTCATGAATGAAAACGGCGAATTTATTTACGGCTTCTTCCAGGACGACACCGGCGAAGGCGTATACAACGCCGTGCAGAAGGCCGTGGACGACGCCCGGGCCGAAGGCGCGCAGTATGTGATCGTGATGGGCCATCTGGGCAACGAGGACGAATGCACCCCCTGGAAATACAGCGACGTGATCGCGAACACCACCGGCATCGACGCCTGGCTGGACGGCCACAGCCACGATACCGACCAGGTCGTGATGCAGAACAAGGACGGCCAGGATGTGGTCCGTTCTGCCTGCGGCACCAAGCTGGCCAATATCGGCGTACTGACCATCGGCAAGGACGGCTCCATTGGTTCCAAGCTCTATGGCTGGGATATGGATATCGCCGCTCCGAAGCTGCTGGGGCTTACCAATGCCGGCTCCGAAGCCGTTTCTGCTTCTGCCGACGTGCTGAATGCAAAACTGTCTGAAGTCGTGGCCAGCACCCAGGTGGATCTGGTCATCAACGATCCCGAAGCCGTCACCGACGAGGGCAAGCCCATCCGCATTATCCGCCGGGCCGAAACCAACCTGGGCGACCTGTGCGCCGACGCTTATCTGGATCAGAGCGGCGAAGCGGACATCGCGTTCGTCAACGGCGGCGGCATCCGCGTGACCATCAACAAAGGCGAGATCACTTTGAACGATATCCTCAAGGTGCATCCCTTCGGCAACAGCCTCACCGTCATCGAAATCACCGGCCAGCAGGTGCTGGACGCGCTGGAATGGTCCGTCCATTCCCTGCCCGGCGAATTCGGCGGCTTCGATCAGGTGGCCGGATTGACCTTTGAATACGACGCCACCATCCCCAGCCCCTGCCAGCAGGATGAAAAGGGATTCTTCGCGGGCGTTGACGAAACCATGGAGCGCCGCGTGCGCAACGTGCTGGTAGCCGGCCAGCCCCTGGATCCCGAAGCCACCTACAAGGTCGCTTCCCATGATTATCAGCTGCTGAATCAGGGCGACGGGTACACCATGTTTGCCGGCGCCAAGGTGCTGCAGGAGAGCGTGAAGCTGGACAACCAGGTGCTCATCGATTACATCACCGGCACCCTGGGCGGCGTAGTCGGCGAGGAATACGACAATCCCTACGGCCAGGGCCGCATCGTGTCCGTGGGCGCGGAAGAATAATCATCTGAAATCACTCAAAAAATAAGCCGCCTTCGGGCGGCTTTTCCTTTTCTGTATTGCAAAAAAAGAATGCCTTCCGGCGGAATGCTGGAAGGCATTGTTCTTTTGATATAAATCAGCGCTTGCTGAACTGGGGCGCCCGGCGGGCAGCCTTCAGGCCGTACTTCTTGCGTTCCTTCATGCGAGGATCGCGGGTGAGGAAGCCGGCTTTCTTCAGTTCGGCCCGCAGCTCGGGGTTGGCCTTGCACAGGGCGCGGCTGATGCCGTGGCGGATCGCGCCCGCCTGGCCGGTCAGGCCGCCGCCGTGCACGTTCACCAGCACGTCGAAGCTGCCGCCCACGTTCACCAGGTTCATGGGCTGACGAACAGTCATTTTCAGGGTCTCCAGACCGAAATAATCGTTGATATCGCGCTTATTGACCAGGATCTTGCCTTCCCCGGGCACCAGACGTACACGGGCGACCGCGGACTTTCTGCGGCCGACGGCGTTGAAATCATTCGCCATGATGTTTGCTCCTTCCGCTCAGCTTACTTGATGAGTTCCAGCACTTCGGGCTTCTGCGCGGCCTGCTCATGCTCGGGGCCGGCGTACACCCGCAGCTTCTTGGCCATCTGACGGCCCAGGGGGCCCTTGGGCAGCATGCCCACGATGGCGTGACGAACCGCGAATTCGGGCTTCTCAGCAACCAGCTTGCGGTACTTGGTTTCCTTCAGGCCGCCGGCGTAACCGGAATGATGATAATACACCTTCTGGTCCAGCTTCTTGCCGGTCAGCACGATTTTGGAAGCATTGATGACGATCACGTGATCGCCGGTATCCACATGAGGGGTATAGATGGGCTTGTTCTTGCCGCGCAGGATATTGGCAACCTGGCTGGCCAGCCGACCAAGCACCATGCCGTCCGCATCAACGACATACCACTTGCGCTCTACGTTCTGCGCATTTGCCATAAAGGTATTCAAGTGATTGTTCCTCCTTGAAAGTGTCAACGTTGTGTGTGCTTTCGGGTGATGGTCGCACCCTACCGGCGGTGAACAATAGCACCCGGGGCTAGCGGAGTCTATTGATGCGTTTGTCAGTATACGAAATTCTGCGTCTTTTGTCAAGGGTTTTTCCGCTGTTTTTTCGTGATTTTTCCTATGTTTTCACACGATCGCCGCTTCCAGCAGGAAAACCGCCGCGCAGGATACCAGGGACGTGAAAATCAGTCCTTTCCCCCTCCAGGAAAGCGCGATCGCCGTCAGGAACCCCGCCGCGCCGGACCAGGGGCTGCCGGTGGCGGAGAGGATAGCCGGGAACGTCATGACCGTCAGGGTGACGTACGGCACGTAATAGAGAAACGATTGCAGGAACCGGCTTCTGATCCTTTTGCGGATCAGCGTCAGCGGCAGCATGCGGATCAGATACGTCACCAGCGCCATGATCAGGATATACCCGTAAACGCTATGCTTCATCCTGTTCCTCCTTGACCGGGCGGAGCAGCGCGGCCGCCGCCGAAATGCCCACCGTCAGCAGGATCACCCGCGTGCCGTCGGACATTTCCCGGATCCCAGGCAGCACGGCGCAGACCAGGCTCAGCGCCATGGCGCAAAGCACCAGGAACAAAAGCGATTCGTTCTTCTTGGCCGGCGGCACCACAATGGCGCAGAACATGGCGTACAGCGCCACGCCCAGGGCGCTGAGCACCCGCAGGGGCAGCACGTTTCCGGCAATCGCCCCCAGCGCCGTGCCCGTCACCCACCCTGGGACCGCCACGGCCATCATCCCGTAAATGTACCAGGGAGAAACCGCGCCCTTTACCGCGCTGGCCAGCGCGAAAATTTCATCCGTATTCCCAAAGGCCGCGGCGCAGCGGTGCAGCCAATGGGCTTTTTCGTCAAATTTCTGGGAAAGGCTGAAGCTCATCAAAGCGTAGCGCAGATTGATGATGAACTGGGAAAGGGCCAATTCAAGATATCCCCCGGAAGCGGCAATGATGGACAGGGAAGCAAACTGGCCTGCGCTGGTCAGATTCAGCGCGGACATAAGGATGGACTGCCCTTCCGTCAATCCGGCCTTCACCGCCAGGATCCCAAAGGAAAAGGATACCGCAAGATAGCCCAGCATCACCGGGATCCCGTCTTGCGCTCCCTTGATAAATATCTTTCTTCTGCCCACTGCCGTTTCCTCCGTGCATTCGGCCGCATTTTTTCGCGGCTTTCTGCATTATAATGCAGCCGCTTTCTCCTGTCAATTCCGGAAAAAAACGCCGGTATAAATATCCGGCGTTTGATTCGGCGCTGTGATTCAGCCCTTCACATGGATCCTGGTAATGGCGCGTTTCAGCTTGGCTTCAGCGATGGCGAAATCCCGGTCCTTGCGCTCCAGCTCTTTGAGCTTTTCCGCCGCGCTGGCCTCCGCCTGCTTTGCCCGCTCCAGGTCGATTTCATCCTGCCATTCAAACGTGATGGCCACCAGCCGCGCCCGGTTGTCCTGCACGCTGAGCAGCCCGCCGTTGCAGGCGGCAGTCCGGGTCTTTCCCTCGGCGTCCGTCACCTGCGCTACCCCGATGCCCAGGGGCGTGGCGTAATCGATATGATTGGCCAGAATGCACACGTCCCCGTCCACCGCCCGGACGATCAGGCTTTCCACCATCCCGTCGTACACCATGCGGTCCGGGGTCACGATCTGCAAATGATACGTTGCCATGGTCACTCACCCTTTTTGGCTTTGGCCACCGCTTCGTCGATGGTGCCCACGAACAGGAAGGCGCTTTCAGGCAGATCATCGTGCTTGCCTTCGATGATTTCCTTGAAGCCGCGGATGGTCTCCTTGAGGGGCACGTATTTTCCTTCCATGCCGGTGAACTGCTCGGCCACGAAGAAGGGCTGGCTCAGGAAACGCTGCACCTTGCGGGCCCGGGTGACGATCAGTTTGTCCTCGTCGCTCAATTCGTCCATGCCCATGATGGCGATGATGTCCTGCAGTTCCTTATACCGCTGCAGGATGCTCTGCACCTGGCGGGCCACCTCGTAATGCTCCCGGCCCACCACTTCCGGGCTCAGGATGCGGCTGGTGGAATCCAGGGGATCCACGGCCGGATAAATGCCCAGGGAGGAAATAGCGCGGCTCAGCACCGTCGTAGCGTCCAGATGGGCGAAGGTGGTGGCGGGGGCCGGGTCCGTCAGGTCGTCTGCGGGGACGTATACGGCCTGCACAGAAGTGATGGAGCCTTTGCGGGTGGAGGTGATCCGCTCCTGCAGCGCGCCCATTTCAGTGGCCAATGTGGGCTGGTAGCCCACGGCGCTGGGCATGCGCCCCAGCAGCGCGGACACTTCGGAGCCCGCCTGAGTGAAGCGGAAAATATTGTCGATGAACAGCAGCACGTCCTGGTTTTCTTCATCGCGGAAATATTCCGCCATGGTCAGTCCGCTCAGCGCCACGCGCATACGGGCTCCCGGCGGCTCGTTCATCTGGCCGTACACCAGCGCCGTCTTATTGATGACGCCGCTTTCCTTCATTTCGTTGTACAGGTCGTTGCCCTCGCGGGTGCGCTCCCCCACGCCGGCAAAGACGGACAGCCCGCCGTGCTGCTTGGCGATGTTGTTGATCAGTTCCATGATCAGCACGGTCTTGCCCACGCCGGCGCCGCCAAACAGGCCGATCTTGCCGCCCTTGGCGTAGGGAGCGATCAGGTCCACCACCTTGATGCCCGTTTCCAGGATCTCGGCGCTGGTTTCCTGCTCCTCATAGGAGGGGGCGGGCCGGTGGATGGGCCAGCGTTCCTTGGTTTCGGGGCTGGGCATCTCGTCGATGGCGTCGCCCAGCAGGTTGAAGATGCGCCCCAGGCATTCCCGGCCCACAGGCACGGAAATGGGGCCGCCGGTATCCACGGCGTCCAGGCCGCGCACCATCCCGTCGGTGGCGTTCATGGAAATGCAGCGGGCCACGTTGTCGCCGATATGCTGGGCCACCTCCGCCACGATCTTCTTCTCCCCGTTCCGGATCTCAATAGCGGAAAGCAATTCGGGCAGATGCCCGTCCTCGAACCGGATATCCAGCACCGGGCCGATGACCTGAACCACCTTGCCGATATTCTTCTCTGTCACGTTTCGCTTCTCCTTTCAGCTCCTCAATGCTCCGCCCCGGCCACGATCTCCGTGATTTCCTGGGTGATGGCACCCTGACGGGCCCGGTTATAATGCAGCCGCAGATTGGCGATCATTTCTCCCGCATTCTTGGTGGCGCTGTCCATGGCGTTGCGCCGGGCGGAAACCTCGCTGGCGAACGCGTCGCAGCAGGCGCTGTACAGCCTGCCGGCCAGAAAGTCCGGCATGACCCGAGTGAGCATCTCCTCCGCCGACGGCTCGTACACCGCGGTGACGGGGCGTTTGTTTTCTTCCGTTTTTTCGATGGGCAGCAGCTTTTCCGTTTTCACTTCCTGGGTCATCATGGACTGGAAGGAGGTGTAGACGAGAAAAACCTCGTCGTAATCCTCCCGCAGATACCCGTCCGTCAGGATCCCGGCCAGCTTATAGCAAACGGTAACGCTCAGCCCTTCCACGTGCCAGTAATCGTCGTTGAGCAGCTCGATGCCCATCCGCTCGAATTTTTCAATGGCCTTCCGCCCCAGGGGCAGCACGCAGTAGGGCGTGCCCTCCGCGTGGGCCAGCACGGCCTTGAACACGTTGGCGTTGTATCCCCCGGCCAGCCCGCGTTCCCCGGCGATCACCACATAACAGCGCTTTTTCACTTCCCGAGCCCGGAGATACGGAAGCGACGTATCCTCCAGGCTGGCAACGGCGCCCATGATGGCCTCCCGGGAAATGGCGGCGTAGGGCTTGCTCACTTCCATGCGTTCCTTAGCTTTTCTCAGCTTGGAGGTGGCCACCAGCTGCATGGCCTTGGTGATCTGCATGGTGCTCTCCACACTGCGGATCCGCAGCTTGATGGCCTTCATTGACGATCCTGCCATGCCGCCGCCTCCTTACTGCTTGCTTTTGAGGAAATCCGCCGTATAGCTTTCCAGCGCCTTTTTCATTTCTGCTTCAGTTTCCGCGGAAAGCAGCCCCGTTTCCCGGATGGCGTTCAGCACGTTCTGATGCTGGGCCGCCATGCGGTCATACAGCCCGGCTTCATATTCCGCCACGTCCCGGACCTGAACGTCCTTCAGGTAATCATGGGTGACGGCGTAAAAGATGCAGACCTGGTTCACCACGTCCACAGGCTTGTTCCGGTTCTGCTTAAGCACCTCCACGATCCGGGCGCCCTGCGCCAATCGGGCCTTCGTATCCGCGTCCAGATCGGAGCCGAACTGCGCGAAGGACTGCAGCTCCCGGTACTGGGAATACAGCAGCTTCAGGCTGCCGGCCACCTTCTTCATGGCCTTGATCTGGGCGTCGCCGCCCACGCGGCTGACGGAAATGCCGGGGTCGATGGCCGGCATGATGCCGCTGTGGAAGAGCTCCGTTTCCAGGAAGATCTGCCCGTCGGTAATGGAGATCACGTTGGTGGGGATGTAGGCGGATACGTCGCCCGCCTGGGTTTCGATGATAGGCAGGGCGGTGATGGAGCCACCGCCGTATTTGGCGTCCACCCGGGCGGAGCGCTCCAGCAGCCGGGAATGGAGATAGAACACGTCCCCGGGATACGCCTCGCGCCCCGGCGGGCGGCGGATCAAAAGGGACAGGGCGCGGTATGCCACCGCGTGCTTGCTCAGATCGTCGTAAATGATCAGCACGTCCTTGCCCTGATCCATGAAATACTCCGCCATGGCGCAGCCGGAATAGGGCGCGATGTACTGCAGGGGCGAAAGCTCGCTGGCGGTGGCGCTGACCACGATGGTGTAGTCCATGGCGCCCGCCGCCTCCAGGGTGTCCACCAGTTGGGCCACCGTGGAGCATTTCTGGCCGATGGCCACGTAAATGCAGATCACGTCCTTGCCCTTCTGATTGATGATGGTATCGGTGGCAATGACGGTTTTCCCGGTCTGGCGGTCGCCGATGATCAATTCGCGCTGGCCGCGGCCAATGGGGATCATGGAATCGATGGCCTTGATGCCCGTCTGCAGCGGCACGGAGACTTTTTTGCGCTGAATGATCCCCGGCGCGTTGCGCTCGATGGGCCGCATGCCCGCGGCGTCCACCGGGCCCTTGCCGTCCACCGGCTGGCCCAGAGAATTCACCACCCGGCCGATGAGCCCCTCGCCCACCGGCACGGACACCACCTGGCCCGTGCGCTCCACCGTGTCCCCTTCCCGGATGCCCTCGTCCGTACCCAGCATCACGATGGCCACGGAGTTTTCTTCCAGGTTCAGCGCCATGCCGTATTCCCCGTTGGGGAATTTCACCAGTTCGTTGGCCATGCACTGATCCAGCCCGGACGCCCGGGCGATGCCGTCGCCGATCATGATAATGGTGCCGGTATCGCTTTGGGACACCTTATTTTCATAATGCCTGATCTGCTCTTTGATCAGCTTGGAGATCTCTTCCGGCTTTAATTCCATCATATCATCCATTCTCCGTTCTTTCCGGCGCAACGGCCTTGGGTCAGTCCTCCGCGGTCATGGCCTGCCGGATCGCCGTCAGGCGGGATTTCACGGTATTGTCGTACCGTTTTCCATCCATTTCCAGCAGCACGCCCCCCAACAGCGCGGGATCGACGCACTGCCGCAATTTCGGCTGCCTGCCGGTCATCTCGCGGATCTTGTTTTCGATCTTCCGCCGCTGCTCCTCCGTCAGGGGCTTCGCCGTGGTCACCCGGGCTTCCACCGTCCGGTGATCCCGGTCGTACAATTCCTCAAAGGCGCAGGCGCAATCCCGGAACGCGGATATGGCGCCCCTCTCCGTCAGGATCCGGAGGAAATTCAGCAGATATCCGTGAATGCGGCCCTGCAGCGTTTCATCCAGAATCGCGATGCGCTCGTCCTTTTCCAGCGACAGATTGCCAAGCAGCCTGAGAAAATCCGGGCTTTCCCGGAAGCAGCGGCTCAGGACCTGCATCTCTTGCAGAATCCCGTCCGTCAGCCCTTCCTCGGCGCACAGGTCATACAGGGCCGTGCCGTATTCCTTCGCGAATTCCGTCATGGCCTGTCACCCGCGTTTTCCACGAAATCGTCCACAAAGCCCTCGTAATCCGCAGGGTTGATTTCCTTTTCCACCACTTTGGAAGCGATGCTCACCGCCAGATCGGATATTTCGCTGCGGACGTCCTTGAGCATCTGGCGCTTCTGCTGCTCGATCTCCGCCTGGGCCTTTTCCCGGGTATGGGCGGCCTGGGCCTTCGCTTCCTCCACGATCTGATCGCCCCGGCGCTGGGCCGTCTGGGTGGCGGCGCGGATCATGCCGTCCGCCTCATACCGGGCGGAGGCCAGGCGCTGCTCGTACTCCTGTTTCATCTCGTTGGCGGATGTCCTTGTTTCATTGGCTTCGGAATAGATCCGGTCCACCTGCTCCTGCCGGGTATTCATGACCTTCTGCACGGGCTTGAACAGGAATTTCCGCACGATCCGGAAGATGATATACAGGTTGACGAGGGAAATCAGGGTCTGCCAGAGGTTGACAGAAATAATTGGCGAATCCAATGTATTGAACCTGCCTTTCTTTTTAAAGAAGGGTTGGGAAGGCGCCGGCCGCCTTTATTTGGGCAGGTTGGCCATCAGGATGCCCACAAAGGAGCCGGGCGCCACGAAGATCAGCAGAATGCCGATGATCAGGCCGTACAGACCGGTGGTCTCGGCCAGGGCGCAGCCCAGGATCAGCGTGGAAGTGACGGCGGATTTGCTTTCCGGCTGACGGCCCACGGCCTCGCAGGCCTTCGCCACCGCCTGACCTTCGCCGATGCCGGGGCCGATGCCGGCGATCAGCGCGATGCCCGCGCCGATGGCGCAGCAGCCCAGAATGATACCGATTGCGAGTTCCAACATGATGCGTTCCTCCTCAACAGTTGTTTTTTCACGAATATGTAATGCAGGCGCATCCTGCGGGGGATCAATTCACGTTGCAGCCTATGCGTCCTCCGGCGACGCGGTGGAAATGAACATCATGGTCAGCATGGCGAAAATGAACGCCTGCATGCAGCCGCTGAAAATATCGAAATACAGCGACAGCACAGCAGGAAGGCCGACCTGCAAAAACGGGATCTGCCCCAGCACGCCGGGAAGCCAGCCCAGCAGCGCCAGCGACAGGCTGCGCAGGGCATAGGCGATCAGAGTGGATATGACCATGCCGCTCATCACATTCCCGTAATGACGGAAGGACATGGAGATCGGGGTGGCCACTTCGCCGATGATGTTCAGCGGAGCGAACACCGGAATGGGGCTGAAGAAGCCCTTGATATACGCCCACAATCCGCCCTTGAGCTTATAGTGCGTGATCAGAATGAACACAAGCAGCGCCCAGCCCAGCACGATATTGAGATCCGACGTGGGAGCGAACAGCCCCAGCAGGCTGGACAGGCTGGACAGCGCCGACAGCGCCAGGATGCCCGCCACAAAAGGCGCGAAGCCCATGAATTTTTCGCCCATGTTGCTGCGCACCAGCTTATTGACCGTATCCACGACCCATTCCGCAGCCAGCTGGCGCTTGGAATCCGGGATCACCTTGATCCCGTGGGTCAGATACAGGCAGATCCCCAGGATGGAGAGCATCACCGCCCAGGAATTGATCTGCGCCGCGGAAATGGGCAGCTCCTGAATGGGCAGGGGGATGGTAAAGTATACCTGCGCGCCGCCGATCTGCACCCCTTTTTCCATGGGCGTGACCGGGGCGGTCACGGTCTTGAGCGCCACGGCGCCGGCCAGGGGCAGCACGATCAAAAGGATCAAAAGGAAATCGACGATCCGCGCTCGTTTTTTTTCGTCCACCGTCCTCTACGCCCCCCTTCCGGCCTTGATTTTCATCATCGAAATCACGATGTTTGGAAACAGCAGCGGCAGCAGCGACGCTGCCGGATGGAACCACGGCGTCTTCACCGCGATCAGTGCCACCAGCCCGATCAGAAGCAGGCGCAGGAGAAAGGAAAGCTGCATTTTTCTTCCGGCCTGGGTGGCTTCGGGGCTCAGCGGACGCGGCTTTTCCTCCGTTTCTTCCCCGTTTTCCTCTGCCTTTTCCTCTTTTTCTTCCTCATCCCGCAGCAGTACGGGCATGCTGCCCGTCAGATTCTGCACCGTCAGCGCCAGCAGGAAAAAGTTTCCCACCGCCGTCAGCGTGCCCAGCAGCGCGCCCAGGATCACTGTATAATCGAACTTCCGCAGGATCAGGAATACGGCGATCATCAGCGCCGTCATCACCGCCGTGCCCGCGGCGACTTTTTTTGTTTCCGCCAGAACGGCGGGCTCGATTTTCATTTCCCGTCCCTTTGTTACTTGGTGCCGAACAGCCGGTCGCCCGCGTCGCCCAGGCCGGGAACGATGTAGCCGTGGTCGTTGAGCCTCTCATCGCAGGCGGCCACGTAAATATCCACGTCTGGATGGGCCTTCTGCATGTATTCGATGCCTTCCGGCGCGGCGATCAGGTTCACCAGGCGGATGTTGTTGCAGCCCCGCTCCTTGATGAAGGTGATGGCGGCGGCGGCGCTGCCGCCGGTGGCCAGCATGGGATCCAGCACGATCAGCTGACGGTGCTCGGCGTCGTCGGGCAGCTTGCAGTAATATTCCACGGGCCTCAGCGTTTCCGGATCCCGGTACAGCCCGATATGCCCCACCTTGGCGTTGGGGATCAGGTTCAGGATGCCGTCCACCATGCCCAGGCCGGCCCGCAGGATGGGGATGATGCCGATGGGCTTCCCGGCCAGCATTTTGGCGTTGGTGGCGCAGATGGGCGTTTCGATCTGCACGTCCTCGGTGGGCAGGTCCCGGGTCACTTCATATACCATCAGCATGGAAATCTCATCCAGCAGCTCCCGGAATTCCTTGCATCCCGTGTCCTTCTGGCGCATGATGCTCAGTTTATGCTGGATCAGCGGATGATCAAAAATATGTACCTTGCTCATGGAAACCCCTTCCTTTCGTTTCGGTGTTCTGATAAAACAAAATCTCATTCCAATATTTGATTATACCTGAAAACTCCCCGGTTGGCAAGGCCAACCCGGGGAACATTTGATGAAATTTGCGCGTCGAATCTGTTACCGTACGCACAGGCAGTCGTACCAATGTACGTACAGCTTTCCGTTGACTTTGATCTGCTCGTTTCCCGGCAGCATCTCCGCCCAGGTTTTTCCGTATTTCTCCATTTTCCATTCGTTGGGGTTGAACCTGCGCCAGAGCACCGTATGCCCCCGCTCGTCCAGGTACTGTTCCGACACCACGCCGTCCATATAGGCGTTCACATCCATGACGCACACCGTATCGTGCCTGACCCCGCCCAGCGTCACTTCATACCGGCCCACGATGCCCACCAGCGCCTTCCCTTTTTCACATTCGATTTCATCCCCCGCCCTGCGGATCAGCCCCCGCCGGGCGATGTGGACGGGATTCCCCCGGTTTTCCTCGCCAAAGCCCCAGTTGTCGATAAAATCCGGATCCAGGAACGTGCTCAGGACCCTTTCCCCGTTTTCCGTCCGTTCCGCGGAAAGGAAGCGGGTATAGCCGTCCTTCATCTGCGCGGTGAAGCGCCAGTCCCCCTCCCGGGCACCGGAGCACAGGACGGGCTCCCGCATGGGATCGTTTTCCTCAAGGTCCGCCGCCGTCAGCAGCCGGGCGGTGATTTCCACGCCCTCCTGGCCGTGCACCCGGGCGGGGCCTTCCACCGCCATCGCATAGGCCACGTCCAGGTCGCGCCCCGGCAGATCGTACATGCCCCAGAGCAGCTTTTCCCCAATCCTGGGCACGATGAACCAGCCCATCATCTCCTCCCACAGTACGGGAAACGGCGGCTCCGCCTTTTCCCGGATGATGTATTCAGGAAGCGTTTTCGGCAATGCATTCATTTTCTTTCTTCCTTCTTTCTTTTCATAAGCGTCGCGGAAATGCGCTCTCGCCGCGTGCAGGCGGCTTTTCACCGTCCCTTGCGGGACCTGCAATGCTTTTGCGATTTCGGACTGCGGCATCCCCCGCCGATAGAACAGCGTCAGCATCAGCCTGTCCTTTTCGCTCAGCCTTTTCAACGTATCTTCAGCTTCCGAATCCTCCCGGGCCGGCGCCGCCTCCTCCGGCAGCTTTCCCGGCAGCGTTTCCCGGCAGGCGGCCTTTTTCCGGCACCAGTCCGCGTACTTGTGTCGGGCGATGCCCAGCAGCCAGGGCAGGAAGACGGATTCATCCCGCAGCCGTCCGTAGGACAGATACGCCGCCAGGCACGTTTCCTGAAACAGATCCTCCGCGTCCGCGTTCCCGCGCACCCGGCAGGCGATCCATCTTTCCAGGCTGGCCCGGTATGCTTCCAGGTTTTTTTCAAACGTTTCCACCTTCCGCCCTCCTTTCCTTCTGCATTGAAAACCGGTTTTCACCTGTACAGTCGCATTTCATCCGTAAAAAGGTTCATTTTTCTTTCTTCTTTTTCCTGCCGGAGGGAAAAAATGCATTTCTTTTGTTCTCCGGATGCATTTTGAAGAAAATCTGTTATAATGTAAATCAACCCTGATGGCAGGGCCATTCCAAGGACATCCAAGGAGGAGCAGCCGTGAACCGTATTTTGAGAAAACAGCCGCTGAACCCCACCGTAACGCTGATGGAGGTGGACGCGCCCCTGGTCGCCCGGAAAGCCGAGCCCGGGCAGTTCATTATCCTCCGGGTGGACGAAAGCGGCGAACGCATTCCCCTGACCGTTGCGGACTTTGACCGCGAAAAAGGCAGCGTCACCATCATTTTCCAGATCGTAGGCGCCACCACGGAAAAGCTGAATCATCTCGGCGAAGGGGATTTCATCCATGATTTCGTCGGCCCCCTGGGCCGGGCCACCCGCACGGAAGGCCTGAAAAAGGTGGCCGTGGTGGGCGGCGGCGTCGGCTGCGCCATCGCGTATCCCGTCACGAAAAAGCTGTTCGAGCAGGGCGCGGAGGTCCACGCCATCGCCGGGTTCCGCAATCGGGATCTGGTGATCCTGGAGGATGAATTCGCCGCTCACAGCACCAGATTCATCCGCATGAGCGACGACGGCAGCTGGGGTGAAAAAGGGCTGGTGACGGACGCGCTGAAAAAGCTCATCGAATCCGGCGAGCAGTACGACGAGGTCATCACCATCGGCCCCCTGATCATGATGAAATTCGTCTGCCGCTTAACGAAGGAATACGGCGTTAAAACCATCGCCAGCATGAATCCCATCATGATCGACGGCACCGGCATGTGCGGCGGCTGCCGGCTGACGGTGGGCGGCAAAACGAAATTCGCCTGCGTGGACGGCCCGGAATTCGACGGCCACGAGATCGACTTTGACGAGGCCATGGCCCGGGGCCGCACCTATCAGGATTTTGAACGCCACGCCTACGAAGAAGCCTGCAACCTGTTCAAGGAGGCGAAGTGATATGCCCAATATGGCCATGAAAAAGAACCCCATGCCCTCCCAGGAGCCGCAGGCGCGCAGCAAAAACTTTCAGGAAGTCGCCCTGGGCTATACCGCGGAAACGGCCGTAAACGAGGCCCAGCGCTGCCTGAACTGCAAAAACCGCCCCTGCGTTTCCGGCTGCCCCGTGCGCATCCGGATCCCGGATTTCATTAAAGAGATGGCCGCCGGAAACTTTGAGGCCGCCTATCAGATCATCGCCGAATCCTCCTCCCTGCCCGCCGTGTGCGGCCGGGTCTGCCCCCAGGAGAGCCAGTGCGAAAGCAAATGCGTCCGGGGCATCAAGGGCGAGCCCGTGGGCATCGGCCGCCTGGAGCGCTTCGCCGCCGACTGGCACAACGCCCACAGCACCCAGGCCCCCGCAAAGCCCGCGCCCAACGGCCATAAGGTGGCCGTGATCGGCTCCGGCCCCTCCGGGCTCACCTGCGCCGGGGACCTGGCGAAGAAAGGATATCAGGTCACGGTATTCGAAGCGCTGCATCTGGCCGGCGGCGTGCTGGTATACGGCATTCCCGAATTCCGCCTGCCCAAATCCATCGTGCAGAAGGAGATCGACACCCTCGCGCAGCTGGGCGTGGATATTCAGACCAACGTGGTCATCGGCAAGACCATCACCATTTCCGAACTCATGGACGAATATGGCTACGAGGCCGTGTTCATCGGCTCCGGCGCGGGCCTGCCCAAATTCATGAACATTCCCGGGGAAAATCTGAAAGGCGTTTATTCCGCCAATGAATTCCTCACCCGCATCAACCTGATGAAGGCTTATAAGCCGAACAGCGACACCCCCATTCAACACGGCAAGCACGTGGCCGTCGTAGGCGGCGGCAATGTGGCCATGGACGCGGCCCGCTGCGCCAGGCGGCTTGGGGCCGACGTGACGGTGATCTACCGCCGCACGGAAGCGGAGCTGCCCGCCCGCCGGGAGGAAGTGGAGCACGCCAAGGAAGAAGGCATCGTGTTCCGTTTCCTCACCAATCCCCTGGAGATCCAGGGCGACGAACAGGGCTGGGTCAAGGCCGCAAGGTGCCAGGAAATGGCCCTGGGCGAGCCGGACGCTTCCGGCCGCCGCCGGCCCGTGCCGGTTGAGGGCAGCGAGTTTGAAATCCCGCTGGACTGCGTCATCATGGCCCTGGGCACCTCCCCCAATCCCCTGATCAAATCCACCACCGAAGGGCTGGAGACCCAGAAGTGGGGCGGCATCGTGGCCGAGGACGAAACGGGCCTCACCTCCCTGCCCGGCATTTACGCCGGCGGCGACGCCGTCACCGGCGCAGCCACGGTGATCCTGGCCATGGGCGCCGGGAAGAACGCCGCCGCAGCCATCGACGAATACCTGAAAAGCAAATAATCTTTCCTTCCTTATTTGCGATTTTGCATATCAAAAAACGAAGCGGTTCAGAACCGTTCCGTTTTTTGATTTATTCCGAAACGCCGTTCTTGCATAACGGTTTTTCGGGGCGATCGCGCTGTATCCCGGATTACGGATGCTTATATACATAATAGGTGCCCCAGTTTTTAATCTGGCTCACGGTAACCTGTACATCCCAGCGAATCTTGCAATTTGTGCTCCAGTTGCAATCGGTAATGGTAAAGGTCGTGCCGTTCACAGCTGTCACAAAAGCCGAATGCCCTGATTCATAATATCGAATAACGTCGCCGGGGCTCACAGTGTCAAGGCAGTTATCACTCTCATCGATTTCCCAATCATTGCTCTTTATACCGAACACTTCTTTTGAGATCAGATTCGTGTAGCCATGGCATTGCATGGCGATGGACGTGCCGTTTTCCCAATAAGAACCGCAGCCGCGGCCTGTGTGCAGCATTTTATCGCAATAATAGTTTGGATGGCCCCCTTTCCCCGGCCTGGAACCGCCGTGCCTATACTCGCAACCGCAAGGCGTAGTTGTGGCTTCCGAAACGGTATAATCATCAATCGAGCAGGTCCAATACCAGCCGTTTGGATAGGCGGCTTTGAACGCCGCGAGATTTTTTTCCTGTTCTGACGTTAAAGGATTAATGGTTTTACTTGTCACATAGACGTAGATCGTACAGCTGTTTGCATTATAGCCGGAGCCGAATGCCTGAATATACAGCTTGACCCATTTGTCCTTGCCAAGTTTGTTTTGCGGAATCTTTACTGACTTTTCCCGCGTTCCGTTGGCCTGGGCCAGCAGAATCCCGGCTTCGCTTTCACCCGAATTGGGCGCGCCGTCCAACAGCTTGACCGCATAGATGAACCCTGTGGCATTGGCAACTTCGCTCCAGCAGAACACAAGACCGTCGTTCAGATCGCTGTATTTAACCGACTGGCGATCCTTATGAGATGTGATTGTGGGCGCGGCAAGTTGCGGTTTGCCCTCCACATAAACATAGATTGATCTGCTGTTTGCGGTGTATCCGGCGCCGAATGCCTGAACGTACAGCTTGACCCATTTATTCTGAGCCAATTTATTCAGCGGGATCGTTACCGATTTGCTCGTTGTTCCGTTCGCCTGCGCCAGCAAGGTCCCTGCTTCGTTTTCGCTCGGATTCGGAACGCCGTCCAGAAGTTTAACGGCATAAATGAATCCTTTGGCATTCGTTACGTCATTCCATTTGAAGGTCAGTCCATCGTTCAGACTGCTGTACAAGACCGTTTGCTGATCCGTATGGGACGTGATTACTGGCGCGGCGAGCTGGGATTTATCCGCTTTCTGCTTGATCGCTTGCCATTGCTCATCCGTATATTTCGCGCTGTACTTTTTTGACCCGTCGGATGCATTGGTCTTCAGGAATGTCACGGCGTTATCGGTGGTCATACCGGCATATTTTTTCAGATTTCTGATTGTTTTTACGATCGCGTCTTCTTCATCGGCCGCCCATATTTCGGTGAAATAAACGCCGCGGGAACCGTAGCTGATGATTGAGAAATAGTCATTCCAGCTCCAGTTTGCTACTGAAATGATATTTCTCACGTAATCCGAGTAATCCCCTGCCGCCGTACCGTTTGCCTGGATAATTGACATGCCCGTTGCGCTCAAACCTGTAACAACGTAGGAATGATTGCTGGAATTCGTCCTGATATGCGATCCGGGCCCTGCACCGTATATCGCATTCTTAACGAGAGTATCATTTTTTGTTGAGTAATAGATCTTTATCCGTTTGTCGGCGGAATTGGCTTTGATTTTATCCATCACATACAGCGAAAAGCCCCAGCATTCATACGCGCCGCTGTACCACTTATCATACTGCTTATCGGTGCCGTGGTTTTTCTTGTCGATGGTAAAGAACTGGCCCAGGCCGTAATCAATTGTTACTCCCAAACCAGGGATCGTATATGTATCATCGGCTTTCTGGGCGATATAGACGTAAACTGTGGTGCTGTTCGGGTTGTATCCGCCGCCAAAGGCCTGTACATAGAGCTTCACCCATTTGCCTTGGGCAAGCTTGCTCTGGTCGATTGTGACCGTCCGGCTCGTTGTTCCGCTGGACTGGGCCAGAATAGTTCCCGGTTCATTATCGCTGATATTCGGAGTTCCAGTCAGCAGCTTCACTGCGTAAATGTATCCCGTCGCATTCGTCACGGCGTTCCATTTGAACGTCAGGCCGCTGCTCAGGTCACTGTAAAGAACTGTTTCACGATCCAGATGGGATGTAACCACCGGCGCTGAAAGCAGCTGCTTCTCTCCGACATACACATAGATGCTGGTGCTGTTTGGGGTATATCCGCTGCCGAATGCCTGAACATACAGCTTTACCCATCTGTTTTTGATCAATTTGTTCTGATCGATCACAACCTTTCGGCTGGTCGTGCCGTTGACCTGAGCCAGCATCGTCCCGGCCTCGTTTTCACTGGGGTTGGGTTCGCCGTCCAGCAGCTTCACCGCGTAAATGTATCCCGTGGCATTGGTTACTATGTTCCAGCAGAAGATCAGGCCACTGTTCAGATCGCCGTACAATACCGTCTGACGGTCCGTATGCGATGTAACCGTAGGCGCGGCAAGCTGCGGCTTTCCTTCAATGTATACATAGATCGTTGTGCTGCATGCATTGTATCCGCTGCCATAAGCCTGTACATACAGCTTCACCCACTTGTTCTGGGCAAGCTTACTCTGCGCGACTGTGACCGTCCGTCTCGTTGTCCCGTTGGCCTGAGTCAGCATTGTTCCGGGTTCATTGTCACTGGGATTGGGTTCGCCGTCCAGCAGTTTCACCGCATAGATGTATCCCGTGGCGTTTGCTACAGCATTCCAGCTGAAGGTAAGACCGCTGTCCAGATTGCTGTACTGCACCGTCTGCCAGTCTGTATGAGATGTGACGACGGGGGCGGCAAGCTGCGCTTTGCCTTGCACGTACACATAAATGGTGGTGCTGTTCGCGTTGTATCCGCTGCCATAAGCCTGCACATACAGCTTCACCCACTTGTTCTGGGCAAGTTTTCCCTGGGTGATCGTCACCGTGCGGGCTGTCGTCCCGTTCACATGCGCCAGCATCGTTCCCGTTTCATTGTCGCTGGGATTGGGTTCGCCGTCCAGCAGCTTCACCGCGTAGATGTATCCCGTGGCG
>JAILBG010000040.1:0-17350 GCA_024681215.1 Clostridiales bacterium | reverse complement strand
CCCACCGCGGCGCCCACGGCCGCGCCGGCCGGCCCCGCCGCCCAGGCCGTGGAAAAGCTGCTTTCCCCCTATCGGGCGGAAGCCGATCGGGTGTCCGCCCAGGCCGGCGGCGATGCGGCCTGCCTGATCCCCTTCCAGGTGCTTTCCCAGTTCGCCCGGGACGCCCAGACCGCGGAAGCGAAGGCCGGGGACGGCCGCTGGGCTTTCTCCGTCCGGGAAACGGGCGACCACACCTACGAATCCACCGCCATGGACCTGTATAAGAGCGATCCCTCCCTCCTCTCCGCCACCCCGGACCCGGCGGATGAAACGCCCCAGGATCATCAGCTCATGGGCGATTACGACGTCACCGGCGGCGGCCGGTTCGTCCGGGTGCGCGCTTACGGCGCGGCGGAAAGCCTGTCCGCCGGCAGCGCGGAATTCACCGATACCCTGAACGGCGAAACCACCGGGCACGAATTGTTCTCCTTTTCGGTGCGGGACGGGAAGCTGTATTTCACCGACGCCGCCATGATCCTCACCGCGGGGCTGGACGGCCTGGAGGATCACGGCAAATACCTGGTGGCCGCGGGCTGGATCTCCCCGGACGGCCTGGACGTGATCGAATACGAATCGGACGGCGCGGAGCATCTGCCCGACCCGGACACCCTGGAGATCGCGGCGCTGCTCACCGCCGTGACGCCCCTGACCCGCGTGCAGGACGCCCAGGGCCGTATTTCCGTTTCCCCGTAAGCCCCGGATCGCTCCGTTTTTTCCCGCCCTGCGCTTGTAAGGCGGGTTTTTGCATGTTATAATGAGTTGGCGGCGGGCCCGCAGGGCCGTCAGCCGGGTCGGCGCCCCCGAAGGGAAAGACGCCGACAGTTTTAGCGGGTTTATGTCCATGAAGCGCGCGGGAGGAGCTGTGCCATGTTTCTGGCCGATGGATGGAAGGATTACGAGGTGCTGGATACCGGCGGCGGCGAAAAGCTGGAGCGCTGGGGGGAGTACATCCTGGCCCGGCCGGATCCCCAGGTGATCTGGCCACGGGCGGACGAGGCGCTGTGGCGGGACGCCCACGCCCATTATATCCGCAGCGACCGGGGCGGCGGTGCGTGGGAATTCAAAAAAACGCTGCCGGACAGATGGACCGTCCGCTACGGCGCGCTTTCCTTCTACGTGCGGCCCACCGGCTTCAAGCACACCGGCCTGTTCCCGGAGCAGGCCGCCAACTGGGACGCCATGGCCGCCCTGCTCAAAGCGCGGCCCGGCGCGAGGGTGCTCAATCTTTTCGCCTACACCGGCGGCGCTTCCCTGGCCTGCGCCGCGGCGGGGGCCCACGTCACCCACGTGGACGCCGCCAAGGGCATGGTGCTCTGGGCCAAGGAAAACCGCGAGCTTTCCCGCCTGCCCGAAACGTCCTTCCGCTTCATCGTGGAGGACGCGCTGGCCTTCGTCCGCCGGGAGATCCGCCGGGGCAGCCGGTACGACGGCGTGGTGATGGACCCGCCCAGCTACGGCCGCGGGCCCGGGGGCGAGGTATGGAAGCTGGAAAACGAGCTGTACGGCCTGGCGGACACCTGCGCCCAGGTGCTGTCCGACGATCCCCTGTTCTTTTTCATCAACAGCTACACCACCGGCTTCCAGCCCGCCGTGCTTCGGAACATCCTGGAAAAAACCGTCTGCGCCAGGCGGGGCGGGCGCATCGACAGCCGGGAGCTGTGCCTGCCCGTCCGCTCCGGCGGGGTGCTGCCCTGCGGGGCCACGGGCCGGTGGACCGGAGCGTGACTGGATAATGCCGGGGAACCCGCTTTTGCGTCAAAAGCGGGTTCCCCGGGCCCCTCCCGAAAACCACTTCGGGAAGAAAATAAATCATCACTGATCAGCGGGTTTGCCCGTGAAGCAAAAGAGGGAGAACATGGAGAACAAGCCGACCATTCTGTACGAGGACAATCACGTGATCGTGACGGTGAAGCCGCAGAACCTGCTGACCCAGGGGGACGACACCGGAGACGATAACCTGCTGGATCAGGTGAAGCAGTACGTGAAGGAAACCTGCGGCAAGCCCGGGGAGGCCTATATCGGCCTGGTGCACCGGATGGACCGGCCCGTGGGGGGCCTGCTGGTCTTCGCCCGCACCAGCAAGGCCGCGTCCCGGCTGAGCGAGCAGGTGCGGGTGCACGAACTGAACCGCCAGTATGTGGCCATCGTGGAGGGCGAAACGCCGGACCAGTTCACCTACGTGGATTATCTGGCGAAGGACCCGGAAAAGAACATCGTTACGGTGCTTCCCTCCTACCTGAAACTGCAGGGAAAGGAAGCGATCCTCCACGGCCGCACCGTGGCGCGCCGGGACGGGCTGTCCCTGGTGGCCATCCAGCTGGAAACGGGCCGGGCGCACCAGATCCGGGTGCAGATGCAGCACGCGGGCCATCCCCTCTGGGGGGATCACCGCTACGGCAGCGGCAAGGGCAGGGAGCAGATCGCCCTGTGGGGCATGCGCCTTTCCTTCGCCCACCCCATCACCCGGGAGCAGATGCTCTTCATCGCCCCGGCGCCGGAGGAAAAGCCCTGGCTGTGGTTCGAGCGGGAGCTGAAGGGCCTGGAAACCGTCTGGCCCCAGATCAAGCCCGCCATGGTGCGCAGCGGAGAATAACAAATGAAACGAGTGGTTTCTGTTCTGCTTTGCCTGTTCCTCCTTTGCCCCTTCGCGCGGGCGGAGGAAACCGCGGAAGCATTCCGGTTTCATGACGCCTTTTATTTCGGCATGAGCCAGGAGAAGGCTGCCCCGATTTTCGACGCGTTGTATCCGGAAAACCCGGCCCAGGGGATTCAGCACAGCCAATTTTACCCCAGGTTGGTCGTCTGTACCGCCCTTGCGGAGCTGTCGCCCAAGCGCGTCACGGCTTTCTGGTTTGATCTGAAGACACAGGAAAAGCCCTTGGTCCGGATCGTCGTTCTCTGGATGGATGTGGATAACGCTGCCCGGCAGTCGTGGAGCCTCTTCGGCGGGATTGCGGTGCAAGTTTCCATCCCGGCCTTTAATCCCCAGGATTATGAGCATCTGGAAGAAGCGCTGACGGAGAAATACGGCGAGGGTATGGCGACGGAAGACAGCGCCGACCCTTTTGTCTGGAACACCGTGCAGGATACCCTCTTGGACTATGGCCTTGTGGCCTCGCCTCCCATGACGCAGATGCCGCTGTATCAGGTGCAGCGGCGGGTGGGCGGCCAAGGGCAAAATGCCGTGGTCGTTGATCACGGCCTGCTGGAGGTCCCGGACATCGGACGGCCGGTGAATGTGGTGGTCTATCGCCCGCTCACAGCGGATGATCCGATCCCCGACCAAACAATCAACGAATATCTGAAAGAACAGGTTTAAGGAACGAAACGATGAGCGATCCCGTCACCTTTGAATTACTGCATACCTGCAAGCAATCCGGGGCCCGGCTGGGGGTTCTGCATACCCCCCACGGGGATATCCCCACGCCCATTTACATGCCCGTGGGCACCCAGGCCACCGTCAAGGCCATGACCCCCCGGGAAATGGAAGAGATCAACGCGAAAATCATCCTTTCCAACACCTATCATCTGCACCTGCGCCCCGGGGAGGACATCGTGCGGGAAGCCGGCGGGCTGCATCAGTTCATGGACTGGCATCACCCCATCCTCACCGACAGCGGCGGCTTCCAGGTGTTTTCCCTCAGCGAGCTGCGCAAGATCACCGAGGAGGGCGCCGCTTTCCGCAGCCATCTGGACGGAAGCCGCCAGTTCATTTCCCCCGAGATCTCCATGGACATCCAGCAGGCCCTGGGCGCGGACATCGCCATGGCCTTCGACGTCTGCTCCGCCTACCCCTGCGATCACAGGACCGCCGAGGACGCCATGCACCGCACCCACCGCTGGGCGGAGCGCTGCAAGAAGCACCACACCCGCGGCGATCAGGCGCTGTTCGGCATCGTGCAGGGCGCGTTTTTCGAGGATCTGCGCATCGAATCCGCAAAGACCCTGGCGGACATGGATTTCCCCGGCTACGGCATCGGCGGCCTGAGCGTGGGCGAACCCAAGCCCCTCATGTACGAGATGCTGGAGAAGATCGAGCCCTATCTGCCCCAAAACAAGCCCCGGTATCTCATGGGCGTGGGCACGCCAGACTGCTTCCTGGAGGGCATCCTCCGGGGGGTGGACATGTTCGACTGCGTGCTGGCCACCCGCATCGCCCGGAACGGCACCTGCTTTACCAAATACGGCCGACTGGTGGTGCGCAACGCCCAGTACGCCCACGATTTCACCCCCATCGAGGAGGGGTGCGACTGCTACGCTTGCCAGCACTTCTCCCGGGCCTACATCCGCCATCTGCTCAAGGCCGACGAGATCACCGGCGGCCGCCTCACCTCCATCCACAACCTGCGCTTCCTCATCCGCATGATGGAGGAGATCCGGGAAGCCATCGCCCAGGACCGGTTCCTGGATTACCGGAAGGAATTTTACGAAAAATACGATCTGACCAGGAACTTTTGAGAGATCGAAACTGAGGGGACCACTCTTTTGAGTCAAAAGAGTGGTCCCCCCAGACCCCCTCCGAGAAAACCGGCTGGGGAAAACCTATTTTTTCACTTCCCCCTCAGTTGCCTTTCTTGGAGAGGGGGTGCGGGGGAGGACCGTTCTTTGGGATCCAAAGAACGGTCCTCCCCCGCCTTTTCTCATTTTTTTCCATGATTTTTCCGTCTCCACCGGGGCATCCTGATACCGGGACAGGGAGCGCGCCGCCGGCAGCCGAATCCGGCACAGCCAACGCGCTGCCATGTGTCTCAGGAGAGCACACCGAACGCGGCGCGCTCTCCTTTTTTCAATTTGGACCAATTAATGCCGCCGGATGATTCCGACGGCACAGACTGTCAACAAAGTACCCCATGGGATGCATCGAAGGGCCGCAGCCCTTCGATTTCTATTCCGCAGGACCGGCTTTGCCGGTCCGAGGAGCGGTCATACCGCTTCCTCTATCAATTTATGGCCGTAAAAAGAGCATTTCCGGGCATTCTTGCCCGGAAATGCCTTTTTACAATAAATTGATGTGCACATCGAAAGACTGCTTTAGCTGGCTTTCGATGGCAGGGTGTCGACTTTGTCGACACCCTGTGCCGTCGGATGATTCCGGCGGCATTCTGTTTCCGTTTGTTATTTTTTCCCGTTCACCAAGGCCTGCACCTTGATGGGCAGCCCGTACAGGTTGATGAAGCCCGCGGCGTCCGCCTGGTTGTAATCGGATTCCCCGAAGGTAGCGATCTCTTCGCTGTAGAGGGAATAGGGGCTCCACACGCCGGCCTTGATGATGTTGCCCTTGTACAGCTTCAGCTTCACCTGGCCGGTGACGGTTTCCTGGGTCTTGTCCACGAAGGCGCTCAGGGCCTCCCGCAGGGGGGTAAACCACTGGCCGTTGTACACCAGCTCCGCGAAGGTGATGCTCAGCTTCTGCTTTTCGTGCATGGTCATTTTGTCCAGGCACACGCTCTCCAGGTATTCGTGGGCTTTATACAGGATGGTGCCGCCCGGGGTCTCGTACACGCCCCGGCACTTCATGCCCACCAGCCGGTTTTCCACGATGTCCAGCAGGCCGATGCCGTTCTTGCCGCCCAGCTCGTTGAGCTTCAGGATGATTTCCTTGGCGCTCATGCTTTCGCCGTTCAGCTTCACCGGCTTGCCCTGCTCAAAATCCAGGGTGATATAGGTGGGCGCGTCCGGGGCCTGCAGGGGCGAAACGCCCATTTCCAGGAAGCCGGGCTTTTCGTACTGGGGCTCGTTGCCGGTATCCTCCAGGTCCAGGCCTTCGTGGCTCAGGTGCCACAGGTTCTTGTCCTTGGAGTAATTGGTTTCCCGGTTGATCCGCAGGGGGATGTTGTGGGCTTCGGCGTAGTCGATCTCCTCATCCCGGCTCTTGATGCTCCATTCCCGCCAGGGGGCGATGATGGGCATGCTGGGGGCGAAATGCTTGATGGCCAGCTCGAAACGCACCTGGTCGTTGCCTTTGCCGGTGCAGCCGTGGCAGATGGCGTCCGCCCCTTCCTTCAGCGCGATCTCCACCAGGCCCTTGGCGATGCAGGGCCGGGCGTGGCTGGTGCCCAGCAGGTAATCCTCGTAAACGGCCCCGGCCTTCATGGTGGGGATGATGAAATCATCCACGTATTCGTCCGTCAGATCCAGCACATAAAGCTTGCTGGCCCCGGTCTTCAGGGCCTTCTCCTCCAGGCCCTCCAGTTCGTCCGCCTGGCCCACGTTGCCGGAAACGGCGATGACCTCGCAGTTGTTGTAATTCTCCTTCAGCCACGGGATGATGATGGATGTATCCAAGCCGCCCGAGTAGGCCAGCACGACTTTCTTGATGTCTTCCTTCTTCATGGTTGCTTCCCTCCGTGAATGTTTATGCACTGATTATACCGATATTTTTCGCTTTGTCAAGTGGTTTTTGAAAAATTATTCACAATTTTTTGTAATTATATACATCCGACGCCCTCACATGCCGTATCTGGGCGTTTTCCCGCCCGGCAGGCCATCCCGGGCAAAAAAACGGGAAATGCGCGTTTTCCCTTTGACAGACGGGCGGCGGGCGGGTACAATGGAACAGGAAAAAACAACAGGCGGGCGATGGGTATGGAAAAACGGCCGATCCGGGAATTCCTCAGCGCCGGGCCCCTGCTTTTCGACGGGGCCATGGGCACCTATGCCCGCACGGTGGAGGGGTATCCCGCCGGGCCGGTGGAGCGGGCGTGCCTCACCGCGCCGGACAAGGTGCTCCTGATCCACCGGGCGTATCTCCGCGCCGGCTGCCGCGCCATCAAAACGAACACCTTCGCCGGCCACGTGGGCCAGGCCGCCCGGGACCGGGAGGACCAGGCCGCCCTGGCGCGCGCCGCCGCGCAGATCGCCCTGAGCGCCGCGGGAGAGGACGCCTACGTGTTCGGGGACATCGGCCCCGCGCCGGAGGAAACATCCCCGGAGGAGGCCTATCTCGCCCTGGCGGACCTTTTGATAGACGCGGGCGTCGGGCACTTTCTGTTTGAAACGCTGCCCTCCTTTTCCGGCATCCCGGCGGCGGCGGCCCACATCCGCTCCCGCCTGCCCGATGCGCTGATCCTGGTTTCCTTCGCGGTGAACCCGGACGGCATCAGCCGGGGCGGCGAAAGCCTACGGGCGCTGATGGCCGCGGCGGCGGACTGCCCCGATATCGACGGGGCGGGGCTCAACTGCGTCTGCGGCGCCCAGCACATCCGGCAGCTGCTTTCCTCCCTGCCGCCCTTTCCCAAATATCTCTCCGCCATGCCCAACGCCGGCTATCCCCGGGTGCAGGACCGGCGGATCTTCTACGACAGCGACCCGGAATACTACGCCGAGCAGCTGGCCCTGTGCCGGGCCGCCGGCGCGTCCATCCTGGGCGGCTGCTGCGGCACCACCCCGGAATACATGCGCAGGGCCGCCGCGCACCTGACGAACGAACTGGAAGCCCCCTCCGCCCCCGCCCAGGGCGCCGCGCCCGCGCAAACGGAGGCGGACAGCCTGATCCTGCGCAAGCTGCGCCGGGGGGAAAAGCCCATCCTGGTGGAATTGGACCCACCCCGCAGCGCCGATCCGGCCTCCTTCCTTGCGGGAGCGGCGGAGCTGTACCGCGCCGGGGCCGACGCCATCACTGTGGCGGACTGCCCCATCGGCCGGGCCAGCATGGACGCCAGCGTCCTGGCCGCCAAGCTGAAACGGGAATACGGCATCGAGGTGCTGCCCCATATGACCTGCCGGGACCGGAACATCAACGCCACCAAGGCGCTGCTGCTGGCCCTGTCCATGGAAGGGGTGCGCAACGTGCTGGCCGTGACGGGGGACCCGGTGCCCCGGGAGGACAGGGACAACGTAAAGGGCGTGTTCCAGTTCAATTCCCGGGTGCTGACGAAGCTGGTGCGCTCGCTTACGGAGCAGGGGGACGTGAAGCCCTTTTTCCTCTGCGCCGCGCTGAACGTGAACGCCCGGAATTTCGAAGCGGAGCTGAAGAAGGCCCGTTTGAAGGAGGAATGCGGCACGGACGCCTTCCTCACCCAGCCCATCCTTTCCCCCCGGGCCGCGGAAAACCTCCGCGCCGCCCGCCGGGCGCTCAAGGGCTTCCTGTTCCCGGGGCTGTTCCCGGTGGTAAGCTATAAAAACGCCCGCTACCTGCAAAGCGAGGTGGCGGGGATGGACGTGGACGGGGAGATCCTGGCCGCCTATCAGGGGCTGAACCGGGCCCAGGGCGAGGAAATGGCCAGAAAGCTGTGCCGCCAGGCCGCCCGGGCGGTCTGGGACGACGCCGACGGCTTTTACGTGATGACGCCCTTTTTGCGGGTGGCGCTGGTCAAGGAGATCCTGGCCGATCTCAAGTCCCTCGCCGCGGAAGGCCGGAAAGCGTGACCGCCGTGGCTGAAAGGCTGAATGAAACGCTTATCCACCAGGCGCTTCGCCTGCCGGAAACGGGCGTGCAGATCCTGGATACCGTGGATTCCACCAACCTGCGCCTGAAGGAAGCCGCCCGGGCGGGGCGCGTGTCTCCGCCCTTCCTGCTGGCCGCAGAGCGGCAGACCGCCGGGCGGGGCCGCCTGGGGCGGCGGTTCGTATCCCCCGCAGGCGGGCTGTACATGAGCCTGCTGCTCCCCTGGCGACCGGGGGAAAACCCCGGGGCGCTGACGCTGCTTTCCGCGGTGGCCGTATGCCGGGCCATCGAGGAGGAAACCGGGCTGCATCCCCGGATCAAATGGGTCAACGATATTTTCGTGGGCAGCCGCAAGGTCTGCGGCATCCTGGCCGAAGCCGGGGAAGGCTGGGCGGTGGCGGGGATCGGCGTGAACCTGCTCTCTCCCCCCGGGGGCTTTCCCCCGGAAGCTGGGGCCGCTGGGGCGCTGGACGTGCCCGCCGATAAAAACCGCCTGGCGGCCCGGATCGCCGCCCTGATCCTGAACGGCAGCGCGCAGCCCGACCCCGAAGGGGTGCTCGCCGCCTACCGGGAAAGGATGTTCCTCACCGGAAAAACGGTGCGCTATACGGAAAAAGGCGCCGAAAAAACGGCGCTGGTGCTGGGCGTATCGGACGACGGGGGGCTGCTGGTGCGGGAGGACGGCGGCGAAAAGGTGCTGCGCAGCGGAGAAGTGACGGTGGGCAGTCAGTCCGTTTCCCGCATGGAATAGCGGCAGCCGCAGTAATCCTGCCGGTACAGGCCGTATTCCTTTGAAAGCTGCAGGGACCGCAGATACCCGTTTTTCTTCTTGAAATCCGCCATGAGGTATCTGACGCCGTATTTTTCCCCTGCCGCTTCCCCGATGCGGTTCAGGGCTTCGGCGTTTTTGTGGGGGCTCACGGACAGGGTGGTGGCGAAGTATTCAAAGCCCCCTTCCCGGGCGCGGCGGGCGGTTTCATTCAGGCGCATGGCGAAGCAGGAAAGGCACCTTTCCCCGCCCTCGGGGGCGTCGGCCATCCCCGGAGCGAAGGTCTCGAACGCGGCGTTGTCCCAATCGCAGGGCAGAAGCCGCACCTCCCCGGGGATCAGCGTCAGCAGCCTTTTCTGCTCGGACAGCCTGTGCAGATACTCTTCCTCCGGCTCGATATTGGGGTTGTAGTAAAGCAGCGTCAGGCGGAAATGCGCCGCCAGCCTTTCCATAACGGCGCTGGAGCAGGGGCCGCAGCAGCTGTGCAGCAGCAGCGTAGGCCGCCGGGCGCCCAGGCGGGCGATCTCCTCCTCCATTTCGGCCTGATAATTCCGCTTCGTCATAAGATGAAATCCTCCATTTTCCTAAAGGAGTGAACGGCACATGCAGGAAACCGTGATCCACAGCTGGGACGAATTGCAGTCCGCCATTTTCCGGGGCGTCTGGGACAAAACCATCATGCGCTATCGGGACAACAGCGTTTACCGCGGTATGGCGGACAAGGACTGGGGCCTGGCCCCGTCCCTGAACCGGATCTGCGCCCACGACCTGACGCTGGAAAAGCAGATGCTGCGTTCCTTCAAAAAATACGGCTACGCGGATCTCCAGTCCGTCACGTCCTTCTGGCAGCTGCTGGCCATGGCCCAGCAGTACGGCCTGCCCACAAGGCTGCTGGACTGGACCTACTCTCCCCTGGTGGCGGCCCATTTCGCCACCGAGGACCAGGAGACCTACGACCGGGACGGGGTGATCTGGTGCGCCCGGATCGACGATATCAACCGCCAGCTGCCGGATCACCTCAAGGAGATGCTGCGGGCCGAGCGGGGCAACATTTTCACCATGGAAATGATGGACCGGGTCGGGGATGGTTTCGACGCGCTGACGCGCATTTCCTCCCATCCCTTCGCCCTGTTTTTCGAGCCCGCCAGCGCCGTGAACCGCATCGCCAACCAGTACGCCCTCTTTTCCGTGTGCAGCGACGCTTCCCTTTCCATCGATCAGATCGCCGACGCCGACCGGTGCTTCAGCAAGATCGTCATTCCCGCCCAGGTCAAGCTGGAGATCCGGGACAAACTGGACTACATCAACATTTCCGAGCGCATGATCTACCCCGGGCTGGATGGTATCTGCAAGTGGATCACCCGGCGCTACGCCGCCCTGGGGCCGAAATACAACCGGGCCAGGAACGATTCGGAGGACAAATGACGCATGCTTTCCTTTGAAAACGATTATTCCGAGGGCACCCACCCGAAGATCCTTGCGCGGCTGGCGGAAACCAACCTGGAGCAGCAGCCCGGCTACGGCGAAGACGGGTATACCCTGTCCGCCGCCGGCAAGATCCGCGCCGCCTGCGAATGCCCCGGGGCGGACGTGTATTTTCTCACCGGCGGCACCCAAACCAACCGCACCGTGATCAGCGCCCTGCTCCATACCACGGAGGGGGTGGTCTGCGCCGACACGGGCCACATCGCCTGCCACGAGGCCGGGGCCATCGAGAGCGCGGGGCACAAGGTGATCCCCCTGCCGGGACGGGACGGCAAGCTGCAGGCGGAGGACCTGCGCGCCCTGCTGCGGCGCTTTTACTCAGATCCCGCCCATGCCCACATGGTCTGGCCCGGTATGGCCTATATCTCCCATCCCACGGAATGGGGCACCCTGTACACCCGTTCGGAGCTGGAAGCCCTGTCCGCCGTATGCCGGGAATACGGCCTGCCCCTGTTCCTGGACGGGGCGCGGCTGGGGTACGCCCTGATGAGCGAGGGGACGGACGTGACGCTGCCCCTGATTGCCCGGGTCTGCGACGCTTTCTCCATCGGCGGCACCAAAGTGGGCGCCCTGTGCGGGGAGGCGGCCGTTTTCCCCGGCGGCGCGCCCAAGCGGTTCTTCACCCACGTAAAGCAGTCCGGGGCGCTGCTGGCGAAGGGACGGCTGCTGGGCGTGCAGTTCGATACGCTGTTCACCGGCGGCCTGTATTTTGAGATCAGCCGCCATGCCGTTCAGATGGCCCTGCGGATGAAGGAAGGCTTCCTCCGCCGCGGCTATCCCCTGTTCCTGGATTCCCCCACCAATCAGCAGTTCATCGTGCTGGAGGACGGGGAAATGGCGCGTCTCAGCCGCCGGGTGCGCTTCTGCTTCTGGGAAAAGGCGGACGAAACCCATACCGTGGTTCGCTTTGCCGTCAGCTGGGCCGCCACGGAAGAAATGATCGACGGATTGATGCGGATTCTGGATGAAGAAAGGACGCGATAGAAAATGAATTCCCTGATCAAGCTGAGCCCCAAAGTAGAAGCGGCGCTGCGGGAAGGCCGCCCCGTGATCGCCCTGGAGAGCACCATCATTTCCCACGGCATGCCTTACCCCCAGAACGTGGAAACGGCCCTGCGCTGCGAAGCTGCCGCCCGGGAATGCGGGGCGGAGCCCGCCACCGTCGCCGTGATCGGCGGCAGGCTGTGCGCCGGGCTCACCGAGGAGGAGATCGACTACCTGGGCCGGGAAGGCCAGAAGGTGACGAAGGCCTCCCGCCGGGATTTGCCCATCCTGGTGGCCCGGAAGGCCGACGGGGCCACCACCGTGGCCGCCACCATGATCGTGGCCGCCCTGGCCGGGATCCGGGTGTTCGCCACCGGCGGCATCGGCGGCGTACACCGGGGCGCGGAAACCACCATGGATATTTCCGCCGACCTGGAGGAACTGGCCCATACCCCCGTGGCGGTGGTGTGCGCCGGAGCAAAGTCCATCCTGGATCTGGGCCTCACCCTGGAATACCTGGAAACCAAGGGCGTGCCGGTGCTGGGATATCAGACACAGGAGCTGCCCGCGTTCTACACGCCCCACAGCGGCTTTTCCGTGGATTACCGGGTGGATTCCCCCAAGGAAGCGGCGTCCTTCATCCGCGCCCAGCGGGACATGGGCTATCCCGGCGGCATGCTGATCACCAACCCCATCCCGGAGGAATACGCCATGCCCGCCGACCGGATCAACGCCGCCATCGAGCAGGCCCTGAAGGAAGCCGACGCCCAAGGCGTGAAGGGCAAAAAGATCACCCCCTTCCTGCTGGCCCGGGTGTGCGAGCTGACGGGGGGCGAATCCCTGGCGTCCAATATCCAGCTGGTGCTCAACAACGTGCGCCTGGCCGCCCGGATCGCGGCGGAGCTGGAAAAAGGCTGACGGGAGGGCCCATGGAACAGAAAGCCCTGGAATTCCTCCTGCGCGCCAAGCGCCTGACCTATGCGGGCAAAGGGGCGGAATCGCCCTCCTCCCGCCCCCGGTCCCACGATCTGCAATACGCGGAAGGAGATATGCTCTACATCGACACTTACCTGGGCGGAGAAAGGTTCTCCGGGGAGGAAGCGCTGTGGATCGGGGGCGAGCCCGTGTGGAGCATGAACTATTCAGGCCGGGTGACGGGCGGGCCCTTCAGCGGCGATTTTCTCAAGGAAGCCCTGCTGCGCGTGAACGAAAGCGCGCCCTTCCGCGGCCCCGGGGAATACGCCCGGGACGGATACGTGTACCGCTGCGCCCATACCGGGGATCCCGGCTGGTTCCAGGGCCGGGAAACCATCGCATTGAACGGACGGGAAATATACGAATGTTTCTTTCACGGCGGATCTGTCCGCTGACATGAAGGCAAAGGGGGATACGGAAGATGCTGTTTATCGGGATCTGCGGGGCCAGCGGCTCGGGAAAGACCACCCTGGCCAGGGAACTGGTGCGGGACATGGGCGTGGACAGCGTGGTGCTGAATCAGGACGCCTATTACTTCGATCATCCGGGCATGACCTACGAGGAGCGCGCCCTGCTCAACTACGACGAGCCCGCGGTGTTCGACCACGATCTGCTTTACCGGGACGTATGCGCCCTGATGGAGGGGAAGGAGATCACCCGCAAGGCCTACGATTTCACCGGGCACTGCCGGGCCGATACGGACGAGATCATCCGCCCCGCCCCGGTGCTGATCCTGGAGGGCATCCACGCGTTCTACGACGCGCGGCTGCGGGATAAAATGTTTCTGAAGCTCTACATCAACGTGGAGCCGGACATCTGCCTGCTGCGCCGCATCACCCGGGACATCAAAAAGCGCGGCCGCCAGATCGACAACATCGCCGCCCAGTACCTGGCCACGGTGAAGCCCATGTACGATCAGTACATCCGCAATTACATCCACTACGCGGACGTGGTGGTGATGAAGGGCGGCAAGGACACCCGCATCGTGCCCATCCTGGCCGGCTACCTGCAGAGCATCCTCCGCTCGGACGATTGACTTTTCCCCCGCCCTGCCTTATAATACAAACCGGAAAAAACAAAAAAAGGAGGCCCCGCGCCATGCAGCCCTTTATGGACGAGAATTTCCTTCTGTCCACGGAAACGGCCCGCACCCTGTACCACGAGGCGGCCAAGGAAATGCCCATTATCGATTATCACTGCCATCTTTCCCCCGCCGAGATCGCCAAAAACGTCCGATTTGATAATATCACCCACCTGATGCTGGGGGGCGATCACTACAAGTGGCGCGCCATGCTCAGCTGGGGGGTGGAGGAAAGGCTCATCCGCGGCGACGGCGATCCCCGGGAAAAATTCATCGCCTACGCCGACGCCCTTTCCCACGCCATCGGGAACCCCCTCTACCACTGGACGCACCTGGAGCTGCAGCGGGTGTTCGGCATCGACGAGCCGCTGACGAAGGAGAACGCCGGAGCGATCTACGATCTGACCGGCGAAATGCTCCAGGGCGACGATTTCCGCGCCCAGGCCCTCATCGACAAATTCAACGTGGATTATCTCTGCACCACCGACGATCCGGTGGACGATCTGCATTACCACCGGGCCATCGCCGAGGAAGACGCCCTGAGCGCCCGGGTGCTGCCCGCTTTCCGGCCGGACAAGGCCATGAATATCGACCGGGCCGGCTTCCCGGAATACATTCGGCAGCTGGCCCAGACCGCGGGCATGGAGATCCGCTCCACCGCCGACGTGCTCACCGCCCTGGAGCGCCGGGTGGAATACTTCCACGCCTGCGGCGCCCGGATCAGCGACCATGCCCTGGACACCGTGCCCTGGGGAGAGCCCAGCTTCAAGCAGGCGGACAAGGCCTTCCAGGCAGCCATGGCCGGGGAGGAAATGAAGCAGAAGCATATCGATTCCTACCGCACGGTGATCCTGGCGGGGCTGGGCGGCATGTACGCCCAGCGGGGCTGGGCGCAGCAGTATCACATCGGCGCCATGCGCAACAACAACACCGCCATGTTCCGCCGCTACGGGCCGGACGTGGGCTTCGATTCCATCATCGACCAGCCCATCGCCCACAATCTTTCCCGCCTGATGGACCTGCAGGACAGCCAGGGCCAGCTGCCCAAAACCATCCTCTACACCCTGAACCCCGCCGCCAACGCCGCCATCGGCACCATGCTGGGCAATTTCCAGCAGGGCGGCATCCGGGGCAAGATCCAGTACGGCTCCGCCTGGTGGTTCCTGGATCAGCGGGACGGCATGGAGGAGCAGATGCGCACCCTGGCGAACCTGGGGGTGCTGGGCGCCTTCGTGGGCATGCTCACGGACAGCCGCTCCTTCATCAGCTATCCCCGCCACGAATACTTCCGCCGCATCCTGTGCAATCTCATAGGCCGCTGGGTGGAAAACGGCGAATATCCCAACGATATCGAATTCCTCAAGGGCATGGTGCGGGACATCAGCTACAACAACGCCAAAGCGTATTTCGGCATCTGAGCCAAATACGGCAGGCCGCCGGGCTTTCGCCCCGCGGCCTGTTTTTTCGGATTCAATGGAAGCGGGCCCCGCCGGAATAAACATGCAGCGGGAAATGATCGCAAAAAGAAAACCTGCCGCGAGGGGCGCAGCAGGCTTCCAAGGATAAAATAAAGCCGCAGGCGGCGTCCTGGCCGAGGGGGCAGCCGTCAACGCGGCGCCTGCGAACGCCTTGGCATAAAAGGACGATTACATCTTATTGCGTCATTGTGTCATTTTTGTGTCACCGATAGGTCAAAAATTATGTATTGCGGTGCATAATCATACGCTGCCGCCCCGGGACTGCTGTCCCTCGGATTTTTGTTAGCACTCTTTTTCGCTGAGTGCTAATTTTCTGTTGCATTTTCTCCCGCCACATGCTATAATAGCATCCGGCGGGGTGGACGCATCCCGCCGGACCACGAGAAAACAGGAGGCAGACACACCATGGAAACCAAGGGCAATATTTCCATCCATGCCCAAAACATCATGCCGGTGATCAAGCGCTGGCTGTATTCCGACAAGGACATTTTCATCCGCGAGATGGTCAGCAACGGCTGCGACGCCATCACCAAGTATAAAATGCTCAAGGGCGAAACGGACGAGGACCTGCGCGTCACCGTCACCGTGGACAAGGAAGCGGGCGAGCTTCGCTTCACCGACAACGGCATCGGCATGACCGCTGAGGAAGTGGAAAAATATATCAACCAGGTGGCCTTTTCCAGCGCCGAGGAATTCCTCAAGAATTATACCGGCGAGGACAAGGGCGGCATCATCGGCCATTTCGGCCTGGGCTTCTATTCCGCCTTCATGGCCGCCGATAAAGTGACCATCGACACCCTGTCTTACCAAGAAAACGCCGCTCCCGTCATCTGGGAAAGCGAGGACGGCATGGCCTTCACCATAGGCGACGGCGGGCGCACAGCACGCGGCACCACCGTGGTCCTGCACATCATGGAAGACGAAAAGGAATTCCTGGACGGTTACCGCGTCCGGGAGGTGCTGGAGCGCTACTGCGGCTACATGGCCGTGCCCATTTATCTGGAGGACCTAAGCAGTGAAAAGCCCCCCAAGGAAGACGGCGAGGCCACCGGCACCGAAGAGGAAGAGAAGGCCAAGGCGGAAAAGCCCCTGAACGACGTGCATCCCCTCTGGCTCAAAGCGCCCAGGGACTGCACGGAGGAAGAGTACAAGGAAACCTACCGCCGCCTCTTCCACACCTATGAGGACCCGCTGTTCTGGGTGCACCTGAACGTGGACTATCCCTTCAACTTAAAGGGCATTCTCTACTTCCCGCGCATCCGAAGGGACTTCGGTGTGAACGACGGGGAAATCAAGCTGTTCAACCGCCAGGTCTTCGTGGCGGACAATATCAAGGAAGTGATCCCCGAGTTCCTGATGCTGCTGAAGGGCGTCATCGACTGCCCGGACCTGCCGCTGAACGTTTCCCGTTCCTTCCTGCAGAACGACGGCTACGTCAAGCGCCTCTCCCAGCACATCACCAAGAAGGTGGCTGACAAGCTGAACGCCCTGTTCAACACCGAGCGCAAGACCTATGAGGGATACTGGAACGATATCGCTCCCTTCGTCAAGTACGGATGCATCCGGGACGACAAGTTCTACGAGATGGTGAAGGGCGTCCTGCTCCTGCACACCGTGAAGGACGAATACCTGACCATCGACGAATACCAGGCCCGGAACAAGGAAAAGGCCGAGAAGAAGATCTTCTACACCACCGAGCCACAGCGCCAGGCGGCCGCCGTCGCCCTGTATACGGAGCGCGGCATCGACGTCGTCATCCTGGATACGCTGATCGACATGAACTTCATGTCCTTCATGGAGTTCGGCAGCGGCCATGAAGGCCTCACCTTCGCCCGTGTGGACGCGGACGTGTCCGGCCTCAAGCAGGAGAACGCGGAAGACGGCCTTCAGGTGGATGAGACGGCCCTGCAGGACGAGTTCCGCACCGCCCTCGACCTGAAAGACCTGACCGTCAAGGCGGAATCCCTGTCCGACGAAACCCTGCCGGTGGTGCTGGTCGAGGATGAGCAGGTGCGCCGCTATAAGGAAATGAGCGCCGCCTACGGCGAGAAGTTCACTTTCCCCTCCAGGTACACCTTGGTGGTCAACAGGCGCTCTCCCACCATCCGAAAGCTCCAGCAGATGGAAGCGGGCGATAAAAAGACCCTGCTCGA
>JAILBG010000004.1:0-28586 GCA_024681215.1 Clostridiales bacterium | reverse complement strand
CCCATGATGCGGCCGCGCCGCTTGTTCATATCGCCCATGATATCGCCCATGTATTCGTCGGGCACGAACACTTCCACGTGCATGATGGGCTCCAGCATCACGGGGCTGGCGTCCATGCAGCCCTTCTTGTAGGCGATGCGGGCCGCGGTCTTGAAGGCCATTTCGGAGGAGTCCACCGGATGGTAGGAGCCGTCGTACAGCTTGGCGTGGAGGCCCACCATGGGATACCCGGCCAGGACGCCCTTGCGGATGTTCTCGCGCAGGCCCTTTTCCACGGCGGGGATGAAGTTGCGCGGCACGGCGCCGCCCACCACGGCGTCTTCAAATTCGAAGTCCACGTTGGTATCGCCGATGGGGGAGAACTCGATCCACACGTCGCCGAACTGGCCGTGACCGCCGGACTGCTTCTTGTGGCGGCCCTGGCAGGCCACCTTCTTGCGGATGGTTTCGCGGTAGGGGATCTTGGGATCGCTGAGCACGGCGTTGGCGCCGAACTTGCTGGCCAGCTTGTTGCGGATCACGTCCAGATGCACTTCGCCCTGGCCGGAAACCAGCGTCTCGGTGGTTTCGGTGTTCTTTTCCACCTTGATGGAGGGATCTTCTTCCTGCAGGCGGTTCAGGCCGGAGAACACCTTGTCTTCTTCGCCCTGCTTGGCGGCGGAAATGGCCTTGGAGATGCAGGGGGCGGGGAAGTCGATGGGGGCGTAGCGGATGGGATTCGCGGCGTCGCAGAGGGTGTCGCCGGAATTGGTGAACTGCAGCTTGGAAAGCGCGCCCAGGTCGCCGGCGTTGAGGACGTTCACATTCTGCTGCTTCTTGCCGCGCATCATGAACAGGCCGCCGGCCTTTTCGGCCTTGTCCGCGGTGGAATTATACAGCGCGGTGGCGGGCGTAATGGAGCCGGACATGACCCTGAACAGGCTCAGCTTGCCCACGAAGGGGTCGGCCACGGTCTTGTACACCAGGGCGGAGAAGGGCTCCGCGTTGTCGCAGGTGCGCTCGGCCTTTTCGCCGGTCTTGGGGTTTTCGCCCTGGGCCTTCATGCCCTTGGGGGAGTGGAGGTAAACGCTCATCACGTCCAGCATCTTGGCGACGCCCACGCCGGTGACGGCGGACACCGCCACCACGGGCACGATGGTGCCGTTCTGCATGCCGGCGCGGAAGCCGGAGAGGATCTCCTCGTGGGTCAGCTCTTCGCCCTCCAGGTATTTCATCATCAGCTCGTCGTCGGCGCCGGCGGCGGCCTCGGTGATCTCTTCCATGGCGGTTTCGATGGAGGAAGCCATATCGCCGGGCACGGGCACTTCCTTGAGGGCCTTGCCGGTGCCTTCATAAGCCTTGTTTTCCAGCACGTTCACCACGCCCTTGAAGGAGGCGCCGGCGCCGATGGGCAGCAGCATGGGCACCACGGAGGAGCCGAACTTGCCGCGTAGCTGGTCGATGACCTTCATGTAGTTGGCGTTTTCCGCGTCCATGCGGTTGATGATGAACATGCGGCATACGCCGTTCTTCTGGGCGTAGCCCCAGGCCTTTTCAGCGCCCACGTCAAGCCCGCTGACGGCGCCCACCACGATGCCCGCGGTTTCCACCACGCGGAGGGGGCCCATCATCTCGCCGATAAAATCAAAATAGCCGGGCACGTCGATGACGTTGATCTTGGTGCCTTTCCATTCCACGGGCGCCACGGCCGCGCTGATGGAAATGCCGCGCTTGTTTTCTTCGGGATCGTAGTCCGTGGTGGCGGAGCCGTCCTCCACCCGGCCTTGACGGTCCACCAGGCCCGCGGCGTACAGCATTGCTTCGGTCAGGGTGGTTTTTCCGTTGCTGCCGTGACCGATCAGAGTAATGTTGCGGATTTTTTCGGTTTGAAAGTCTGCCATGACGAATCCCCCTATGAAAATGATTTGTATTCATGTCTCACGCATGAACAGGACACCAAATGCACACATATAGCATTTTAACAGAAAACGGAATAAAATACAAGCCGTCTGAGCCAAAAGTTTTGGGCGGCGGCCCAAAACATTTTGACCCGGACGGCCGGAAGGATGCGCCGGGGGGATTACAGGTAGGCCCGCAGATCCTGGGACAGACGGTCCTCCAGACCGATCAGCTTCCGGGCCAGGCCCTTGGCGTCCTCGTCCGCCGCTTTATACTGGTTCAGGTAGCGGCTTAAGGACTTGATCCCCATGGCGCACCCGTCGGTCATCAGGTCCGCGATGGTGGAATCGGAATGGTCCAGGGCCAGTTCGGCGTGGGCCTTGAGCCAGCTCATGCCGCTGGCCATGGGGTTGGGCTTCTTGCCTGCGTCGTCGAAGCGGTGCAGGGCCTCCGTGATATCCCGGGACACGGCCTCGTGGCTGTCCAGGGACGTTTTCAGGAGATCCTTGAGCGCCGGGGTCTCCGCCGCGCTCAGCACGCCGTTCAGGGAATCCATGCCCATCCGGGCCCCCGCGTCGCATTCCCGCAGCAGTTTCACGGTATCCTGTTCGATCATGGATGCGCCTCCTTGATGCTTGATATACAAAGCATACCCGGGAGGGGCGCGGGATATGTGCGAAGCGTAAATATCTAACAATTTTTTCAAATTCTTTACGGAATGGTTGAAAAAAGAATACAGTTATGTTAAGATATACGTTGCGATTTCATCCGCGGCCGTGCCGCCGAAGGGAGAGAAGGAAGAATTGCGGAAGTATCGGATCTTATTGCTGATAGCGGTGATTCTGATTTGTACGCCGGCGGCGGTGCTGGCGCAGACATATACGTTCGGGGACGTGCGGGCGTCCGTGGATATTCCCGCGGAGTATGAAACGGTCCTGACCCCTTATAACCTGGCCACCCAGGGGGAGTACCTGGCCGCCCAGGGGACGGACGCGGATACGCTGCTGGGAGAGTTTGCGGCGGAGGGCGTGCTGCTCAAGGCCATCGACGCCGAAACGGACAGAACGCTGGTGATCACCGCCCTCAAGGACGTGGACGCCCAGACCTATTTCGACCTGAATCTGCAGGACGAGGACATGCGCAAGGAATTCCGCGTGTCCCACAGCAACGGCAGCGCCTACGGCGTGCTGGGTTATTCGTACACCGATAAAAAACCCGAATGGAAGAATTACGGCGGGGACACCCTGCGCTTCCTGGTCACGAAATACAGCCTGCGGCAGGAGGGCCAGCTGGTATGCACCGGCTATCAGCGGCGCACCATCCGCAACGGGTACACCATCACATTGGATATGCAGGTGCGGAACCGCCTGGCCAAGGAAAACGACAACGACGCGCTGGAAGCCGTGATGAAGACCTGGCAGTTCACCGAGATCCTGCCCATGCCGGCCCTGCCCATCAAGCTGACCGTTTCCTCCGCGCCTCCGGCCAGCACCAACGAAGGAACCTTCACCATCACGGGCACCACCCAGAAAAAAGCCACCGTGACCGCCACGGTGTTTTCCATGGGCAAGGCAAACGGCGAAACCTTTACCACCGTGGCCAACAACAGCGGCAATTTTTCCCTGCCGGTGAAGCTGTCTTCCCAGGGCGTGTATTCCCTCACGCTGACCGCGGAAGCGCCGGACGCCATCACCGCCAAACGGCAGTACAAGATCAGCTACCGGAAAAACGAGCTGCCCGTGGAGATCACCGCCGCGCCCCCCGCCGTCCTGTCCGATGAAACGCTGGTGGCGGGCAGCACCATCGCCGGGGCGAAGATCCAGCTGGCGGTTTCCGGCCCGGCGGAGTACGTCCGGTCCACCACCGGGAAGACCTTCAGCTTCAAGGTGGATACCAGCGCCGAGGGGACCTACCGCTTCGTGCTGAGCGTGAATAAAAAGGGCATGGAGGAGCAGGTGTTCACCTACACCGCCACCCGGACGTATTCCGATCTGGAGCGGCGCGACCGGATCCGGGATAGCGCCAAACGGATCGACTATAAAAACCTGGCCAAAAACGAATATCAGGGGCGCACCGCCAAGGAAACGGGGTATGTCACCTCCGTAACGAAAACCATCAGCGAATGGGTGGTAACGGTGGCGCTGACCAAAACCAACGCGGGAAATTACAAGGAGATCATTTACGTGATCTGCCAGGAGGAGCCGGGGGTGAACACGGACGAGCAGGTGACCGTGTACGGCGAGACCGCCGGGGCCTACAGCGTGCTGAACGACGAAGGCAACGTGAAGGTCTATCCCCGGATGAACGCGTATTTCTTCGATCGGTAACGGAACGCAGCAAAAAGGGGCTGTTGCACAGCCCCTTCGATCAAATGGATCCTCCATTTGATCGACAGAGACGCCTTTTCCTCTCGTCCCTGCGGGACTCCCGGGCGGAAAAGGCGCAAGGAAAGCATTTTTGCTCTCGCAGGGCATGCTCTGCGAAAGCAAAAATGCTCCTCGCAGCGCACAGGTCGCTGCTGCGGATTACACTTGGTGGGGCTGCGGCCCCTCCAAACCACCCCGGAGTTTTCTTTTTTCCCGGTATTCACTGCTGCTCATTCTTCTATGAGAACCAATATCCCTGTAAACAAAGAGGATATTGCAGATTGGCTTCTGCAACATCCCCTTTTTTATTCTGTATTATTCTTCGATGCTTTCGCCCCCATAGGCGTTGAACCAGGCACGCTCGCCGGCGGGCAGCTTTTTGAGCGGCGTGGGCGCGCTTTCGGCGACGCCTACGGGCAGGAAGCATACCAGCTCGCAATCGTCGGGAACGCCAAGGATGCGGGCGATCCTGGCGCCGATCCGGTCGGCGTCGGTGATGTGGCCCTCGTACCAGCAGCTCTGATACCCCAGGGCCACCGCGGCCAGCAGCATGTTTTCGATGGCGGCGGCGTAATCCTGCACGGAAAAGCACCTGTCCCGGTACGCAATGATTTTCCGGGAAAGCACGCAGATGGCGGCGGGGGCGGTTTGGGCCACGGGCGGGTCGATAACCGCTTTGATCCGATCCAGCGTGTCCGGATCGTCCACGGCGATGAGGCTGACGGTCTGCTTGTTGCAGCCGGAGGGCGCGGCGAGGCCGGCCTGCAGGATGGCGGTCAGGTCCTTCCGGGGCACGGGATCGCTTCGGAATGCGCCGCGGTAGCTGCGGCGGGAAAGGATGGCGTTCAGGGCGTCCATGTTTCTGGCCTCCTCGGGTTTACGGCAGGATGATGGTGGGGTCCTTCCGCCGGGGGCGGTATACGGAGAATTTGCCGCCGATGCACTGCACCGGCGCGGCGTGGACCCGCTCGCACAGCTCCCGGCAGGCTTCCCGGGCGGTGAGGGGCGCCTCCCGCTGCACGGAGCATTTGATCAGCTCCCGGGCTTCCAGCACGTTCCACGCCTCGGTGACGGTGGCGTCGGTGATGCCCTCCTTGCCGATGTAAAGCACGGGCTGCAGGGTGTTGCACAGAGAGCGCAGGTAAGCGCGCTGCTTGCTTGTGATTTCCAGCTGCATGATGGGTGTTTCCTTTCTTTATTCAATGAAATCGAATTCCATATCGTCGATGCGGACGGTGCTGCCCTCCTTCGCCCCGGCCTGACGCAGGGCGTCGATGATGCCGGCACGGCGCAGGGTGCGGTGGAACCAATTGAGGGATTCGTCGTCGGAGAAGTTCACGCTGTCCAGCAGCTGATTGACGGCGCCGCCGCTGACCACGAACACGCTTCCGTCCAGGGTCACTTCAAAGCCCGTTTTTTCCAGGCTCTCAGGCAGCATTTCTTCTTCCGCGAAGGGCGCCGCCGGGGGAAGGGCGGCCAGGGTGTCCGCCACGCAGTCCATCAGGGCGTCCAGGCCCTCGTGGGCGGCGGCGCTGATGGGGAAGAGGGGATAGCGGCCGGCGATGTGCTCCTTGAGCATCTGATAGCCCGTTTCGCCGTCCGGCAGGTCCATTTTGTTGGCGGCGATGATCTGGGGCCGGCCCGAAAGATCGCCGTATTTTTGCAGCTCCAGGTTGATCTGCTCGAAATCCTCCACCGGATGCCGGCCTTCGCTGCCGGCGGCGTCGATCACGTGCAGAAGCAGCCGGGTGCGCTCCACGTGCCGGAGGAAATCGTGGCCCAGCCCGGCCCCTTCGCTGGCGCCCTCCACCAGGCCCGGGATGTCCGCCATCACGAAATCCTGGCCGCGGCGGCGCACCATGCCCAGATTGGGGGTCAGGGTGGTGAAATGATAATTGGCGATCTTGGGCCGCGCCGCCGTGACCGCGGAAAGCAGGGTGGATTTTCCCACGTTGGGATAGCCCACCAGCCCCACATCCGCGATGGATTTAAGCTCCAGGACGAATTCGTGCCGCTCGGTTTTGATGCCGGGCTTGGCGAAATTGGGTGCCTGGCGGGTGGGGGTGGCGAAATGGCTGTTGCCCCAGCCCCCCCGGCCGCCCCGGAGCAGCACCTTCTGCCGCCCGGCCTCGTACATATCGGCCACAACGACGCCGCTTTCCTTTTCCCGCACCACCGTGCCCACCGGCACCTTGACGATCAGGCTGTCGCCGCGCTTGCCATTGCGGCGGCCGCCGGCGCCGTCCTGGCCCGCCGGAGCCTCGTATTTGCTGCGGAAACGGAAATCCAGCAGGGTGTGCATGTTTTCGTCGGCCAGCAATATCACGTCCCCGCCGTGGCCGCCGTCGCCGCCGTCCGGCCCGCCGTTCTGCACGAATTTTTCCCGGTGAAAGGAAACGCACCCGTTGCCGCCGTTGCCGGCCTTGGCGATGAAAGGCGCGCGATCCACAAAAGCCGCCATGGTTCCCTCCCGATACTGTCGTTGAAAAGAAAAAGCTCTGAGCCGGAATGGCTCAGAGCTTTTGGCGGAGAAGGAGAGATTTGAACTCTCGCTACGATTCACTCGTACTACTCCCTTAGCAGGGGAGCCCCTTCGGCCACTTGGGTACTTCTCCATTTGGCTTGCACGCGCTTTTCCAGGAAAGAAAATGGCGGAGAGAGAGGGATTCGAACCCCCGGTGCCTTTCGGCATCACTGGTTTTCAAGACCAGCGCCATCAACCGCTCGGCCATCCCTCCGCGGATGGGACTGACAGCCGCCCCGAAGCGCCCAATCAGTATATCAAACGCGCGGGGGGTTTGTCAATCCCTTTGCCCGGGAAAAGTTTTTTACCGGCTCAGGGTGCCCACCAGGTATACGGCTTCCCGGGCCTTGCATTCGTCCCGGCTGACGAAGGTTTCGGAAAACATCTGGCCGTTCACCCATTTCTGCAGGTAGGTTTCGTTGATGAAGCCGTCCCGGGCCTCCCGGTAGAGGTACGTTTCGTCGGTGTAGGTGACGTGCTGGTGCTCCGTATCCTTGACGTAGGAGACGTTCAGGGGGGCGGGGATCACCTCCACCTGCTCCTGGGTGCGCAGCTTATAGGACACGCCTTCCCCCAGGCTGGGGCCGTAGATGCACACCACGCACTGATAGCGGCTCTTGCTCTTCCCGACGGTCTCCACCCGGGCGGTGATGTAAACGGGGCTGTTGTAATTATTTTTGAAGCGCAGGTTCAGCCGGTTGTACACCACGGTGGCGTCCTGGCCGAAGGTGGTGTAGGACACCTGATCGGCGTGGGGGGAACGCTCCACGATCTCCAGGCCGGACTGCAGCGCCGCCAGGTACACCGTGGTGCTGGCCTGGCACACGCCGCCGCCGATGCCCACGGTTTCCAGCCCGCCTTCGCCGTATTCGATGGCGGGGCGGTAGCCGTTTTCAAAGGTGCGGTCCTGGGTGATGCGGTTGAAATTGAAGGTGTCGCCCGGGGATACGACGGTGCCGTTGATGTAGGAAAAGGCCGTGCGGATATTGCTGTTGCGGTATTCGCTGGAGGAGGTGGAAATGGGGGTGACGGCCTTGCACAGCAGGGTGAACTGATTGCGCACTTCCGCCTCCGTGACCTGGGCGGGCACCGTATCCGGCTCCATTTCCAGATCGCCGCTTTGCCCCGCGGCCGCCATGGAAAGCACCTGCTGCTTCGCCTTTTCCACATCCAGGGTGGAGCCCGGGTGATCCGGCTGGATGGTAAAGGGATCCTCCAGATCCGGGCTGAATGCCACCAGATAAGCGTCCACCGGCGCCCAGGAGAGGGCGTCCCGGATCTGGGAAAGCACGCTGTCCAGCAGCGCGTCGGTCATTTCGGACTGGGTGGTGTTGGCGATCCGGGGGGTTTCGCGCAGGGCGTCGATCTCGGCCTTGCGTTCCTCCAGGGTGCCCACCTTGCCCAGCCGGTAAAGCTCCTCCAGCAGGCTGTATACCTGGGTCACGTCCGTGGTAACGCCCAGGGATGCGTAATCCAGGGTATAAAAGGTATGCCCCCGATAAGTCAGGTTCAGCGTCCAGCTGTTCTGGCGGGCGTTGACCTTTTCCAGCACGGCGTCGATGGCTTCCTGGGGCGTTTTGCCCTCCAGGCGCACGCCGTCCACCACAATGTTGGGGGCGTATACGCCGTCATAGGCCTCCACCGCATCCTTGAGGGCCTGACGCTCCGCGTTGGCGCGGCGGATGCTGCCGGCGATCAGGATGCCCCCCACGGCCAGCGCGCACAAAACCAGCGCCGACAGCGTCAGCGCGACGGCTTTTTTGCTGATCCGCTTCCGCTTGTCCGGGGCGGGCAGGGGAGGGGGCTGATAGCCCTGACGGTATTGCATGGAAAAACTCCTTGATAACGGTTAAAAATGACGCATTTTCGCGGCCCGGTACAGCTTCCAGGCGTCGTCGCAGGCATCGGGCCATTCGGCCGCGGTTTCTCCGATCCGGCCGTGGCTGCCCTGAAAATCGTGAAAATCGCTGCCGCCGGTGACCAGCAGCCCGTTCTGGCGGGCGATGCGGTCCCACAGGGGATAATGCAGGCGGTTGGCGGGATGATAGACCTCGATGCCCATCAGCCCGGCGTCCATCCACTGGCGCAGCATGGGCAGCAGCCGCTCCCGCGGCCAATGGATCAAGCCGGGATGGGCCAGCACCGGCACCGCGCCCCGGGACCGGAGCAGCGAAATGGCTTTGGATGCGGCGGGGGTCTCCCGGGGCACGCAGGCCGGGCGGCCCTTGCCCAGATATCTGGAGAAAGCCTCGCTTTCGTTCTGCACGTACCCTTTCGCCGTCAGCGCCCGGGCGATGTGCAGCCGCCCCACCGTGCCTTCGGCGCCGCCTGATAATTCGTCCCAGTCCAGGGACATGCCCATTCTGCCCAGCACGTCCACGGCCCGCCGGGTCCTTTCCAGCCGCATGGCGTCGGACTGGCGGAGGAACGAAAGCAGCGCTTCGTCCTCCGGATCCACGCCGTAGCCCAGGATGTGGATGTCCTCGTCGCCCTCCGTGCTGATCTCCACGCCGGGGATAAAGGCCAATCCCCGCTCATAGGCGGCATCGAAGGCCGCGGGCAGGGAGGCCACGGTATCGTGATCGGTGACGGAAAACAGCGTCACGTCCGCGCGCTGGACCTGGCGGGCCAGCTCTTGCACGGGGAGCACCCCGTCGGACGCGGCGGTGTGCATGTGCAGGTCCGGGCGGATCATGGGGTTTCGGGAGCGCCTTCGCCTTCCGCGGCGGGGGCGGGATTTATGAAATCCAGGAACATTTCGCGGGTGATGGTTTCTTTCTCGATCAGCATTTCCGCCAGGCCTTTGAGCTGATCAAGATGGGCCCGGAGGATATCCAGGCTGTCCTGATAGCATTTGGTGAGGATGGCGCGCACCTCGCTGTCGATAAGGGCGGCGGTTTCTTCGCTGTAATCCCGGGTCTGGCCGAATTCCATGCCCACGAACACTTCCTGGTCGTTGCCCAGGTACACGGTGCCCAGCTTGTCGCTCATGCCGAATTTGGTGACCATGTTCCGGGCCAGTTCGGTGGCGCGCTGCAGATCGTTGATGGCGCCGGTGCACACGTCCTCCTGGGTGAGGCTTTCGGCGGCGCGGCCGCCCAGCATCATAGTGATGTTCTGCAGCAGACGCTGCCTGCTGTGGTGATCGGATTCCTTTTCCGGCAGGCTCAGCGTCATGCCGGCGGCCTGGCCGCGGGGCACCACGGTGATCATATGCACGTCATCGCACAAAGGCAGGTAATGGCCCACCAGGGCGTGGCCGGCCTCATGATAGGCGGTGATGCGGCGGTCCTCCTCCAGCACCTTGTGGCTGCGCTTTTCGGGGCCCATCTGGATGCGCTCCACGGCCTCGATCAGATGCGCCTGGGTGATGACGGAGCTCTTTTCCCGGGCGGCCTGGATGGCGCCCTCGTTCATGATGTTTTCCAGATCCGCGCCGGTGGCGTAGGGGGTGCGCTTGGCGATGTTGTCCAGGTCCACGTCCTCCGCCAGGGGCTTGCCCCTGGAATGCACCTTCAATATGGCGATGCGGCCGTTGATGTCGGGGTAATTCACGGTCACCTGCCGGTCGAACCGGCCGGGGCGCAGCAGAGCGGGGTCCAGGATGTCCCGGCGGTTGGTGGCCGCCATGACGATGACGCCCTCGTTGGTGGCGAAGCCGTCCATTTCCACCAGCAGCTGATTCAGCGTCTGCTCCCGCTCGTCGTGGCCGCCGCCCAGGCCCGCGCCGCGGTGACGGCCCACGGCGTCGATCTCGTCGATGAACACGATGCTGGGGGCGTTGCGCTTGGCCTGCTCAAACAGATCGCGCACGCGGCTGGCGCCCACGCCCACGAACATCTCCACGAAATCGGAGCCCGAAATGGAGAAGAAGGGCACGTTCGCTTCGCCCGCCACGGCTTTCGCAAGCAGCGTTTTGCCGGTGCCCGGAGGGCCCACCAGCAGCACGCCCTTGGGGATGCGGGCGCCCAGATCCACGTACTGCTTGGGATTCTTTAAGAAATCCACGATCTCCTTGAGCTCTTCCTTCTCCTCGTCGGCGCCGGCCACGTCCGCGAAGGTGACCTTGTTCTTGCTGGGGTCCACCATGGAGGCCCGGGATTTGCCGAAGCTCATCACCTTGCCGCCGCCGCCCGTCTGCTGGCGCATGATGTACCACCACATGGCCATCAGCAGCACCATGGGCAGCAGGTAGGGGATCAGCTCCAGATACCAGGGGGTGGACACCGGAGCCAGGTATTCGATTTCAAACCCCAGATCCTTCACTGAAACGGCGTCCACGTCCACGCCCTTTTTCTGGGCCAGCATGGTGAGCACCGTATCGTAAAAATCCGGGCCGATGGTGGTTTCAAAATCATAGCCCCGGTCGGGATAATCCGCCAGGGAAATGCGGCTGTCCTTCAGCCGGCCTACCAGGGACGTGCCCCGGATGGATACCCGGTCGATCTGCCCTTTTTCGATTTTATTCAGCAACTCGGGATACTCGATGCGGCGGCTTTCGCCCGACATGCCGCCGGACAGGAGCACGATCAAAAAAATGAACGCCGCGATCATGAACAGGTATCCCACCAACCCACGTGACGTTTTGCGCAAAATTCAAGTCCTCCTAAGCATACAATGGGGCCAGAAAAGCATTATAGCACATCTATTGTAGAATTTGCAATCTTCCGCCGCATTATTTGGTGTAAATCCTGGGGTGCAGCACGCCGATATCCGGCAGGTTGCGGTATTTTTCGTCGTAATCCAGGCCGTAGCCCACAACGAAGGCGTCCGGGATGTTGAAGCAGGAATACTGCACCTGCAGATCCACCCGGCGGCGGGCGGGCTTATCCAGCAGCGTCACGATGGATACGGAGGCCGCTTCCCGGTTGGCGAAGACCTTTTTGAGGTAGGAAAGCGTCATGCCGCTGTCCACGATGTCCTCCACCAGCACCACGTCCCGGCCCGTCACCGGCTTATCCAGGTCCTTAACGATTTTGACCACGCCGGTGCTCTTGGTGCTGCTGCCGTAGCTGGAAACCGCCATGAATTCGGTGGTAAGCGGCAGGTCGATCTCCCGGATCAGATCGGTGAAAAACACGCTGGCGCCCTTGAGGATGCAGATCATCACCGGTTCCTTTCCGGCGAAATCCTGCGTCAGCTGCCGGCCCATGTCCCTGACCGCCTTGGCGATCTGCTCCCTCGTCACCAGGATCTTTTCCAGATCGCCGTAGATTTTCGCGTTGGTATCCATACTCGTTTTCTCCTTTTATTTTTCGCTGGCGCCCTCATCCCCGCCGGGCAGGAAACCCGTGTAGCGCAGGAGCACCGCGTCGCCGGTATCGTCCGTCACCCGGGCTTCCTCCCCGGGGCCGACGCCGATCGCCCAGATCACCCGATCTCCGTCGCACAGCAGGGGCACGTAGGGGCGGAAGGGGCGGGGCACTTTTTTGTCCGTGAAATAATCCTGCAGGGATTTCTTCCCCGGGCCGCCCAGGGGGCGGATCGCGTCGCCGGGCCGCCGGGCGCGCAGCACGCATTTTTCATACACCCGCCGGGGCATCGCCTGGAGGCGGATGCCGTCGCCCCGTTCGTTCCCTGCGGGGGAAGCAAGCAGCGCCTGACCGCGGGGCAGGGCGTCGGGGAAGCAGAGCCCCTCCGGGGGCAGGATGTGCAGCCGCTTTTCCGTGCCCATGGCGCGCCAGCCCAGGGGCAGGTTCATTTTTCCGCCGGGCTGCAGGCGGCACAGCGCTTCCGTCTGCTCAAAATCCAGTGCTACGGGGCACAGGATGCGCACCGCCCGGCGGCGCAGGGAAACGGGAAGCGCCCGAAGCAGGAAGAAAGCGGCGTACCGGCAGGGGTCCGCCAGGCGGGCGTCTCCCTTTTCCAGGGCGTCCATGACGGCGCGGACGAGGTATTCCTCGTCGTCGGCCAGGATGCGGGCGCACCGGGCCGCGGCTTCCTCCGCCCGGGGCAGCCTTTCCCGGATCAGGGGCAATACCTTCAGGCGCAGGAAATTCCGCAGGTATCCGTCGTCTTCGTTGGTGCCGTCTTCCCGCCAGGAGACGCCCTTTTCAGCGAGGGCGCCCCGCAGGGTTTCCGGCGGAACATCCAGAAAAGGCCGCCAGAGAAGGACCGTCCCGCCGGGGCGCTTCCGCAGGGACGCATCCGCCATGCCGCACAGCCCCCGGCCGCCGCTGCCGCGCAGCAGGTGCAGCAGCACGGTTTCCGCCTGGTCCCGCCGGTGATGGGCCAGGGCCAGGGCAAAATCCGCTTCCTCCGGAAAACTGCCGAGCATGGCGGCGTAGCGGGCCCGCCGGGCCTCGTCCTCGCTTTTTCCCTTCAGCTTCAGCGGGATCACCCGGCAGGGAACGCCCAGCCTTCCGCACAGCCCGGCCACGAACGCGGCGTCCGCGGCGCAATCGGGGCGCAGGCCGTGGTCCACGTGGACGCAGGACAGGGAGAACCCTTCCTGCATGGACAATTCGGTCAACGCCAACAGGAGGGCCACCGAATCGGCGCCCCCGGACACGGCCGCCTTCACGCGGCCCGGCTTCCCCGCGCGTCGCCAGGATTCCCGGGCGCGCGCCACCAAAAAGGCCCAATCATCCATACCCGATCATTTTACCCCGCAAAGCGCCCAAGCGCAAGGGATTCCGGCATTAGTTTACAAAAAATCAACAATTCGGCGGTTTCCAAAATCCATTGGCCGGCGCAGGCTTTTCCTCCCTTTTCCCGTCCGCCTTCCCCGAAGGGGGCCGCCGGCCGCCCTTCGGCCTTCGCACCAAACCCGCGCGGCTACATAGCATGGGGGTGAGGGCCGCTCATATCCTGGCCCAACGAAGCGGCGCTGGAAAGCGCCCGTGCGAGGAGGCGCAAACCTATGTCTTTCTATTCTTACAAGAACGCCAATCCCGGCTGCTGCCCCGGCACCATCGAGGGCAGCGCCCTGGACGGACTGAACGAGAAGATCTGCATCCAGGTGCAGCGGGTGTACGACAGCTGCCTGCAGCAGGAGCAGCTGACCAACGTGAACGTCACCATCACCAGCTACGCCCAGGTGGTGAACAACGGCTGCGGGTGCAGCTGCAACGACGACACCACCACCGTGCCCCCTACTTCCGCCCCCGTGGCCCCCATCACCTTTGAATCCTGCCGCTCCAGCACCATGGACGTGGACATCGGCAATCTCTCCGTGGAGCGGCTGTGCGACCGGCCCTGCTTCGCCCGGGTGCGCGGCACGGTGGAGATCCCCATCGACATCCTGTTCACGGACAGCCGCTGCGTGGAATACATCGGAAAGGGCGTCGTAACGGTGGGGAAGGATGTGCTCCTGGCTATTCCCGACGATTCCATCGTGCCCTTCACCCTGGAGGGCATGGCCAGCGCCGTGTGCGTGGCGGGCAGCTACCAGGGCGACAATACCTTCCGGCTCACCGTCTGCGTCACCATCGTGCTCAAGGTGCTGGCCCGGGTGGAGATCCTGGTGCCCAGCTATGGGTTCTGCCCCATTCCGCCCTGCGAGGAATTCTCCGACAGCGTGTGCGACGAATTCTTCTCCCTGCCGCTCTTCCCGCCCGCTACCCTGTGCGACGAGGACGCCTACAACAGCCAGAATTGCGGCAACTGCAATAACTGCGGCAACTGCAACAGCTGCGGCGGCTGTGGGAACGGCTGCCGCCGCTGCGGGAACTGATATACACGCGCATCTTACGGGGGCCGGAAGGCCCCTTTTTCGTATGGTTTTGTAAAATATTTCAGAATTGTGTAGAAAAATTGAAGATTGTGTTGTATAATGATGACGGAAGGAGGCTGCTTATGACGGATTATCAGATCGAAGCCCGGAAACCGAGGCGCAGAAGCGGCAGGCTGAGCCTGTGGCACCGGTTCGTGCTGCTGGTGGGTTACGCGGCCATCCTGTACGCCGTGGTCCGGGGCGCGGTGTACGTATTGGTGCTGCTGGAGGGCATGAGGCAATGAAGCGCGCAGGCAAGGCGCTGCTGCGGGTGGCCGGACTGGCGCTGGGCATCACCCTGGCGGTATTCCTGATCCGCTGGGGATGGGGCTGGTTCAGCGGCAATATGCTGCAGGGAAAATATGAAAGGGCCACGGAGATCATCGCCCACGAGATCCAGCGGGTGGGCGAACTGACGGCGGTGAAATACACCGACAGTTCCGTGATGCACAGCAGCACGAAGGCCCTGCTGATCGGAGACGTGCAGACGGTGTCCGTTCCGTATACGTACGAAATCGGCCTGGGCGTGCACCTCAACGGGGTCGCGGTGGCCGCGGGGGAGGACGGGCTGGTTTTCACGGTGCCGGATGCCGTCATGACGTACGATAGTTTTCAGGTGACGGGAAAGCCGGAAGTCAGCGATTTTCTTTATCCCCTCAGCGAAGACCGCTATCAGCAGATGCTGGACGAGCAGGCGGCGGAATGCAGGAAAAAATATCTGGAGGATCCGGCCTGCCTGGAAAACGCCTGGCAGGAGACCTGCGGGCGCATCCGGCAGCTGGCCGAACAGTGGACCGGGGAGGAACTGACGGTGACGTTCCAAAAACCCATTGAAAATACAACGGCGGGGGGTTGACAGCCCTCCTTTTTTGTGGTAAAATCCTTTTCGGCTTTGAAAGAGCCTGTGCCGTAGACAGCCGGTATCCGCAAGGATCTAAAGGGCGCTGCCCGCCTGCCGAGGTGCAAAGGAAAGTGATTTGTATGCTCTCCCTTGCGCGGCGCAAGGGTTTTTCTTTTACTCTGAGCCATTGAGGAGGTGTAAATGGAAAAATGAGCAAGAACCGTGACATGAAGGTCGAAAAGGTCGCTGAGATCGTGGAAAGGCTGAAGGGCGCCGAGTCCGTCACCCTGGTGAGCTACAGCGGGCTGACCGTGGAGCAGGATACCAACCTGCGCCGCGCCTGCCGCGAAAACGACGTGGACTACTGCGTGCTCAAGAACCGGCTGGTGAAGCTGGCGCTGCAGCAGGTGGGCGTCGAGGGCCTGGACGATCTGCTCAACGGCCCCAACGCGTTCGTCTTCTCCAAGAAGGACCCGGTCAGCGGCCCCAAGGCCGTGGCCCAGTTCATCGAAAAGAACAAGCTGGAGTCCCTCAAGATCACCGGCGGTATCTTTGAAAACAAGGCTGCCGATGAAAAGACCATGCTGAAGCTGAGCAAGATGCCCGGCAAGGACGAGCTTATGGCGACCCTGGTGGGCTGCCTGATGAGCCCCGTTTCCGCCCTGGTGGCCGTGCTCGGCGAAATCGCCGAAAAGAAGGAAGCCGCCTGATGAGCGGCGCGGCCTGAAGGCCGCATGAAAACACTTACCGATCTGAAATAAAAATGGAGGAAAAGAAAATGTCCGTTCAGGAAATCATTGAAGCCATCGAGAAAATGTCTCTGATGGAAGTCAACGAACTGGTTGAAGCTCTGAAAGAAAAATTCGGTGTTACCGGCGCGATCGCCGTGGCCGGCGCTGCCGGTGCCGGCGCTGCCGCCGCCGCTCCCGCGGAAGAACAGACCGAATTCGACGCCATCCTGGTGGATGCCGGCTCCGAAAAGATCAAGGTCATCAAGGCTGTGCGCGAAGTCGTGTCCGGTCTGGGCCTGAAGGAAGCCAAGGAATTCGTGGAATCCCTGCCCAAGCCCCTGAAGGAAGGCGTCAGCAAGGAAGAGGCCGAAAAGGTCAAGGCCCAGTTCGCCGAAGTGGGCGCGAAGGTCGAAATCAAATAAGATTTTCGCAAAGGCCGCCGCGGGAAACCGCAGCGGTCTTTTTTTGCGCGGAAATTGCGCTCCGGCGGGAAAAAGAATCGCCTGACGTACAAATTGCGCGGATCGGTTGATTTTTTCGGAAAAACAGGGTAAAATAATATATCATGATTTTTTCATGATACCAATGACGCAAGGAGGGGTTGACGCACATGGAACAGAATTATGTATTCATGACGGACAGCGACAGCGACCTGCTCTTTTCCATCGCCGATGAGAAGCAGATCCCCGTTGTAAAAATGCCCTATACGCTGGACGGCGTGGAATACCTGGATGATAACGGCCGCGCCGGTATCGAGGAGGATTTTTTCCATAAGATGGAAGCCGGGGCCGCGCCCAATACGTCCCTGCTGCCCACGGCCGCGTATCTGGAGTATTTTGAGCCCATCCTGAAAGAAAAGGACCTGCTGTTCATCGCCTTCTCCTCCCAGATGAGCGCCACCATCAATAATATTTTCGAGGCCCGGGAGCAGCTGCTGGAAAAGTATCCGGAGCGGAAATTCATCGTGGTGGATACCCTGAGCATCTCCGGCCCCCAGTCGCTGCTGATCCTGGGCGCCCACGCGCTTTACGAGCAGGGCAAGTCCATGGAGGAAGTGGAGCAGTGGGTGAAGGACAACCGGATGCGGGCCCACGCCTGGCTGACGGTGGGAGATCTGAAATACCTGGCCCGGGGCGGGCGTATTTCCTCCACCAGCGCGTTCTTCGGCTCCATGCTGGATATCAAGCCCATCATCTGCATGGGCAAAGGCGGCAAGCTGGACCCCGCGGAAAAGGTGCAGGGCCGGAAGAAGGCGCTGCGCACCCTGGTGGACCGCACCGCCGAATACATTGAGCATCCGGAGGACCAGACCGTGCTCATCATGCAGGCCGACGTGAAAGAGGAAGCCCAGCGGGTGGCGGAAATGCTCCGGCAGCGCATCCCCGGCATCCGGGATATCCGCATCCAGGCGGTAGGCCCCGTCATCGGCGCGCACTGCGGCCCCGGCACCCTGGCCATCTGCTTCATGGGCAAGGAACGGGCGATCTGATGAACAGGAACGAAGAAAAACAAAACATGCGCATGATCATTGATCCTGCCCTTCCGCAATGGAAGGGCAATTTTCACTGCCATACCACCGGCAGCGACGGGTGGTTGACCCCGCGGGAAGCGGCAGCGCAGTACAGAGCCGCGGGCTATGATTTCCTGGCGATCACCGATCATCGCCGGGTCACCGAGCCCGCCGAAGCGGAAACGGACCTGCTCCTGATCCCCGGGGTGGAGCTGGATTACCGCGTGGAGACCGGCCATGCCCAGGCGGTGCATATCATCGGCGTGGGCGTGCATCCGGGGATCATGCAGGACCCAGCCGCGCTGGCATCGCCCCAGCAGGGCGTCGACGCCATCCGGGCCTGCGGCGGCCTGGCGATTTTCGCCCACCCCGCCTGGAGCCTGAACGATCCGGAAACCATCAAAGGCCTGAAGCATTTGAGCGCCGTGGAGATCTACAACCGCTGCTCCGATTTTCCCTGGAACGCCCGGCGGGCCGATTCCTCCGAGGTGATCGACCTGTGCTTCGCCGACGGCTTCCTTTTGCCGATCGTGGCCGCGGACGATGCCCACCGGTACAACGGCGACCAGTGCCACAGCGCGGTGATCGCATGCGCGGAAGCGTGCACCCGGGAAAGCATCCTGGATGCGCTGGATAAAGGAAACGTGTACGGCAGCCAGGGTCCGCGGATCACGGAAATGAAGATCGAGGACGGCGAGGTGGCGCTGAAATGCACGCCCTGCCGGAAGGTCATTTTCTATTCCGACGCCATTTATTCCCGGGAACGCACCCTGTCCGGGGAGGACATCACGGAGGCGCGCTACCGCCCGCTGCCCCGGGAAACCTATATCCGCGTGGAAATTGAGGACGAAAACGGCCTGCGGGCCTGGTCGTCTCCGGTGAGGCTGTGATAGATGATATTGATATAAAAGGCGGGGGAGGCTCACGCCCCATAAAACAGTATTAGACAAAGATTCTGAAAAAGCATCTGCCGACAGGATTGGTCAATACTGTGAGATTACAACATGAGGGCTGTTGAACATAGCATATGTTCAGCAGCCCTTTAGACTCTCCAGCTTTTCTATCTTATTCCTACCCAACACAGTCTAACGCTTTTTGTTTAATTTTCATTTCTCCTGTTCGTTCCAGTGATTCTGGTTCCACAGATTAATTGTATTCTCCATGCTCTACAGCCTCAGTTTATCATTCCTTTATGAGCGTGATAAAGAGGCATTATTGCTGTGGATCGTGGGGATGATTCCCCTGGAATCATTATACCCTGTTCAGACGGTTTTTTCAAGGATTAATGGTTGTTCATCAGCATTGCTGTGGAGAGAAGACTCTTCTTCATGATTGGATTGATGGATAAGGATTGATGGATAGGATTAGTATTCATTATATCTGTATTTTATATATCTGTATTTAATTGCGTTCGATTTTCCTACGTTGGATTATCCAATGTTAGATTATCCAATATTGGATTTTTTAACATTGGGTTTTCCTTCGTCAAGTTTTCGAGCACGTATATAGACGCATCCATTTTTCGAAACTTGCTGTAGCATTCCCATGCCGTCAATTCATCTTTTTCTTGTCTTTCGTTTGTGAAGGCGCTTCCTGATCTTCTGCCGCTTCCAATTGGTCGATTTCCTGAATCAGCTGCTTCTGCCGTTCGTAGAACAGCAGCGCCTTGTTATTGCGGAAATACCCCGGACAGCCATATTTGGCAATATACTGGGATGCGGCGGCCGAAGCGGTCATTTCCGTCACGATGATCAGCATCTCCTGCCCCTCGCCAAATACGTCCTCCGCGAACGCAAACATATGCTCCAACTGTTTGCCAAGCTGTGCGGCCTGCTTTTTCTGTTCCTTCACGCTCTGGTCAAACATCCCCTTGACGGCGTCGAGCGGCGCGTCCTGCGCGTCTGCGGCGACGACGGAGGCCTCTTTCATAAAGGCGATCAATTCCCGCTGGGTGTTCTCCTGCTCCCTGGAGATCATACCGCCGGCCATCGCAGCCTGCAGCTTTTTTTGCCGATCCTCTGCTGTATCCAGAAGCAGCTTCTCCATTGATGTATGCTTCAGCGTATGAGCTCTCCTGATCTCCTGCAGCGCCTTCACCGCTTCCTCCAGCATGCTCTGTTCCTGCATGACCGGGCGGATGGTATTCAGCACCGCGTCCATCAAAAGACCCACCAGGCTGATGCGCTCATCGAACTTCCCGTTCTTTGCCCGCTGGCGGATCTCTCGCGAAGCCTTGCCTGCCAAAATGCTGTCGATCTGATAATCGCTCTGATATTTGGTCCAGAGATCGTAATAATGGCTGAAAGTGCTGCTGATCTTATCATTCTGCAAATACTGCCCGATCAAATACCGATCCGCCTTGATGCCAAGCTGAGCGTACAATTTGAGCATATCCGACAGATCCACCCAGCCCCTTGGGGTTACAAAACTTTTCCCATCCGCAGTGGACTCCACCAGATAGAAATCGACCTTTCGTATATCCAGATAGCTCAATACCGCTGGGTGTATACCCTGTTCCACAGCCCAGCTTCGCCAGGTATCAAAATCCGCCTCCACATCGATGCGTTTCAGCCGGTCCCATGTAACAATGTCAAACTCACGGACGCTTTGGTTGTATTCCGGAGGATTACCCGCCGTAACCACGATCCACCCCTCCGGCACCTTGTGCTGACCGAACACCTTGTATTGCAGGAATTGCAGCATAGATGGCGCCAGCGTTTCCGATACGCAGTTGATTTCATCCAGGAAGAGGATGCCTTCCCGCAGCCCGGTCTGTTCCATTTTATCATACACCGCGGCGATGATCTCGCTCATCGTATATTCGCTGACGCGGAAAGATTGCCCGTCGAACTGCTTTTCATAAATGAAAGGCAAGCCAAGGGCGCTCTGCCGCGTATGATGCGTCATGGAATAAGAAACCAGCGGCAGGCCCATTTCCTGGGCGATCTGCTCCACGATGGCTGTTTTCCCGATGCCGGGAGGCCCCATCAGGAAGATGGGACGCTGCCGCTGCGCAGAAATCGTGGGCCTTCCATATACATCCTTGGTATGGTAGGCAATAACAGCGTTTTTGATCTGTTCTTTCGCCTGTTTAATATTCATGGATTTCTCCTGAAGACTTCATTTACTAACATATGGTTCTGAGCATACGAAAGAACTCTATCTCTTTTCATCCGCCATTCGCAAAAATTCTTCTTCTGTGATGAAGGGAATACCGAGTTCGCGTGCTTTTATGGCCTTTGCTGTATCGATATCCGGATCATTGCAGATCAGATAATCGGTTTTTCCGCTGACAGCGCTACGCAGAAAACCGCCCCGCGCCTCAATATACGCCTTCAGGTCGCTCCAGTCCACCGCGCCTGTGTATTCATCCATATACCCGAAATTCTTCATGCTACCCGTAGCCGCAAATGCAAGCCCAGCGATGCCTTGCGCTTTTTTACGGCGCTCAGCGGCTTCCGCTATATTCTGAAGCTGCTTGTCAAATCCCTGATCCTTTGCGCGCGAAACCCTCTTCTTCTCAGCCTCCGGCAGCGCGCTGCAGTATTCAAGCAGCGCGGCCATCAATTCAGGACGTTTCTGAACATCCCAGCGCTTTTGAATCTCATTCACGGCTCCGGCGGGGATGGCGGCGAGTCTGATCAACGGCAGCAGCAGTTCCGTATCTTCATCCAGTAACTTCGATACTCTCTTTTTATCGGCGCGGATCCATGCAACATAGCTTCCGCGCCACGGTGCCAACGTTTCATCCCCCATCCGTTCCAACCGAAGCAACCCCTTGACCGCCATGAACTTCCGGTCAGAAGGCAGGTCTGCGATATCTCCACGGTAGGCGATTTCCCAAGTGCTGATCCCCGATAACTGCTCAACCGAGCCAATAACCGCCAGCATGGGATAATGGCACCAGTCATCGTCATCCATCAAATCATCTGTTTTCTTAGCCGAAGCATTGATGAAGTGGGTCGTTTCGATTGCATTGGCGGGCATTCCATGTACAGCGTCGGGAACGCGGACGATCTCGATGCAGGTGCCGCCAAACGCGTCGCGGCCGATGAACTCTACCGTATCAGGAATATCAATCTCGGTCAGCCCACGACAGTCGCTGAACGCGCTCTGGCGGATCGCTTTCAGCCCCTTCGGAAGAATAACGCGCCTCATCCCACGCAGTTTTGCCAGGCCATAAGCGGGGATTTCCTCCGTGTCATCGGGCACATAGATTTCCTCGATGGCGGAAAGTTTGTTCATCAGCTCCTCTTCTGTGATTTCCCGGATGCCCAGCTGCTCCGCTTTCTTGCGCACGATGGACGCAGAGGTCGAATCGCTCACGATCAGCGCATCTGTTTTTTCGGAAGCGCTCCCCGTCAGTTTAGCGCCAACGCACAGCAGCGCGAATTCCAGAGCGGCCTTATTCTTGAAGATTTTCGGCTTGCCGTCCAGCGCGTATACCGCCTTATCGAAACCCTCCCTGTGAACTGCGGTACGGGCACCAATCTCCTGTTTTCTCTTCTCTGCTTTCGCCTGAGCCCCCTTACGAATTTCACCGCCGGAAGCGCCGATAGTCTTTGCGTAATCCTCCAGCTGATCGGTCAGCGTCTGGTTATTGATCAGGGTGGCTCGTTCGATATAGGCGGACAGCGCCTTTTTTTGAATGAGCTTCTGTTCAAGCATCAACTTCATCAGTTCCGGACAAAGCATGGCCCGGTCAAGGAGCTTGGTGGCGTTTTTGGAAATCCATTCCCGATGTTTCTTCGCCCGCTCACTGTCCCCATCCGCGCCCGCTTCCCGCGAAAAGCCCACAGCGGCTGCCTCCCGCCGCGCCGCAGGCAGCGCATCGATGTCCGCAGTATGTATTTCCTCGATCTCCAGGCTGCGGAACTCTTTGGCAATCTCCGGAGTGAAATCAGCAATAGAAACGCTGGTAAACTTGACTGCGGTGTGGAAAAACGCCTTCTCGCCGATCTGCGTCACAGTGGACGGTATGCTCATGCTTTTCAGCTTCGTACATTCGGCAAAGGCCTCTATTCCGATCGAAGACAGTCCCTCGTGCAGGATCACTTCTTCCAGGGCAGAGCAGCAAATAAATGCGCCTCTGCCCATAGAAACGCACGCTGCTGGGATCTCAATGTGCTTGATCGCTTGGCAATGAGAGAATGCGTAATAACCGATGGCGGTCACGCTCTCCGGAATCGTCAGATGATCCAAGCTGGCGCAGCCGGCAAATGCGCCAGGCTCAATTGCCGTAACACCCGAGGGAATCTCCACGTTTTTGAGGCTTCTACAGGAGTGAAAGAGGGAATTCTCAATGGTTTTCAGCCTGGATGGCAGGCGGGCAGAGGTCAGCTGTACGCATTGTTTGAATGCGGATTCTCTAATCTGATCTACGGAGTCGGGCAGCTCCACGCATTGAAGGCCGGAATTGGAAAATGCGCTTTTCCCAACTCGCTTCAGGGTGGAGGGCAAAGAAACAGCATGCAGGCCTGTTCCGATCATGTTATGCCAGGCGCAGAACGCCTCCTCGCCGATTTCCTCTACCCCCTCGGGGATGCTGATTTCATGCAGTCTTGTAGTGTGTTCGAAAGCTGCGTTTCCGATGCTTTTCAGGCTGGCGGGCAATTGAACGGCTTCGATCAGACTCGCGTCGCAAAATGCACCGTCGCCGATCTTTTCCACCCCTTCGGGCACCGTGACAACAGGGCCTTTCTTCCGCGGGCAATACAGCAGCGTTTTCCCGTCGCCGGTGTACAGGATGCCGTCGGCGGTTTGAAAGCAGGTTGAAGCCGGGTCCACTTCGATCCGTTCCAGGTGCCTGACGCCCGCAAGCTCCCGGCAAGGGTCTTCCCCGATGCTTTTCAAGCTGGCCGGCAGATGAATGGAGGTGATTTTTTCGTTTTTTCCCATCGCGTCGGTGCGGATCAGCTCCACGCCCTCCGGTACCACGGCCGATTCGCCCTTCGCCCTGGGCCAAGCTACCAGTTCTTTTCCGTCCGCGGTATACAGCACGCCGTCCACAGCCTTGAAGTACGGCGAAGCTGGGTCCACTTCGATGCTTTCCAGGTGGTAAATCTCGGAAAATCCGTTGAGAAAAAATTCCCGTACGCTGGCGGGAACGAACACCGAAACGGCGTTGTAGCAGACGAAGAAATCAAGAAATTCAATTTTCTCCACGCCGTCGTTGATCACGAGCCGATTGCCGTCCATGGTGTATTTCATGGTTACCTCTCTCCTTTTTGTCAGTTGGGACAAGATACTGTTTCTTTTCTCGTGGATGCGCATTCGCAGTACGCCGAAAAACCTATTTTTTCATATTTTTGCCTGACAATGTATTCATTATAAAGGCATCGTTTCAGCTTGTCAACTGCGCCGTTTCTGCTTATCCGCAAACATGAAAAGCGAATAATCAGGTCATTCTTTAATTTGCAAGCTGACCTATCAAATATTTGACAATTTCAAGTCAATCAGTATAATATGTCTTAGATCAGCATCGCATCCTATCTCTGAGATTATCCCCCTGCTCAGTCGATAGAAGCGTCCAAACCCATGGCGGTATCATTCAGATTCAGTACTGGGAATGGAATTGCAATAAAACGCAAACAGGAGGTCAAACAATGTCAGATTTCAGCATTACTCCGGATCATGTCCTGATGGGATACAACGGAACAGACAGCACGGTGGAGATTCCCGAAGGCGTCAAAAAAATCGGATCACTTGGATCATCGGAAAACAGTCAGATCATCACCAGGATTTCAATTCCAAGCAGTGTGTCCGAATTTATGTATTTCAGCATAAACAGCGAGTATGGCAGCCCATCGTGTTATCCGTTCTCAGCATGTGAAAATCTAACTGAAATCTCGGTTGCCGAAGAGAATGCAAAATTCAGTTCAGTGGATGGAATTCTTTATACAAAGGCCAGAGGTACGCTTTTAGTCTGTCCAAAGAGAAAAAAAGGCAAAGTTACCATTCCCGCCAGCGTGAAGAAAATATATAGATATGCATTTTATGGGTGCAGAAATTTGACTGCGTTTGAGGTTGAGGAAGGCAGTGGAAGCTACTGTGCTGTGGATGGAATTCTATACAATAAAAAGCAAACAGAGATTATGGCTGTTCCTACACTGAAAGCCGGGAAAGCTGTATTACCTGAGGGCATAACAGAAATCAGCTGTTCATTCGAAGGGTGCAGCGCCCTGACAGAGATCATTCTGCCCGAAAAACTGACAAAATTTCATTATGGTGTTCCTTGTTTCAAAGGATGCAGCAGCTTGAAGCGCATGGTAATCCCGAAGAATATCATTTCAATTGGTGAAGAACTGTTTTCAGGCTGCACCAGTCTGTCCGAAATCACGCTGCCGGATAACCTGCGCACGATATGTAAATCAGCATTTCAGGACTGCACGTCGCTGCGGGAAATAACGCTGCCACCCCAGGTCATGGTTGATGCTTTTGCCTTCAAAGGCTGCACAGGGCTTACGACCGTCATCATCCAGGGAGACCCTGGCAGGATTCGGTCCAGTGCATTTCAGGGCTGCAAATCGATTTCAAAAGTGACGGTTGATCCGAAGTATATCAGCACCGCCCAGAAACTGTTCAAAAAGGCAGCGTTTTTTGCGCCTGACGGCACTCCCTTCGAGCCGGACAAAAAACAAGCATTAAAGACAGATGACCTTTCTCCCGAACTGCTGGAAAAGATCAGCAAGCATGTGAAACTGGAAAAACTGCTGGAATGGGCCGATGTAAGAAAAAAAATGTATTCACAAAAAGCCCTCGGGATCGTTCGCATGGCGGACACGGGAGAGCCTGCGCCGCATACAGCGGTATTGTTTGTGCTGTATGCGTATGAAAACCAAATGAAAAAAGAACCGGTTTATCACAAAGCAACCTATAAAACGGATTATGTGGAACTTTCCTTTGTACCGGAGGCTGATGAGATCGCCCGGACAATGGATCATGATTCTCTCATGCAAGCAATCATCAAAACAGATCCATGCATCGCTGTTCTCAAACGTCAATCTGTTCGCACAATTCCCTTGATCCCCGACGCCTATGTTGATCTGCCGCCAAAGGATGATGTGCTTGGGATCGGACCGTCCTGCCGTTTTGTCCCTTATGCCCGCTTTGCATCGCCCGCACAGATCGAAGCGCTGACGAAAACCGCCGAGAACCTAATGAAGAACTGGTCCATGGAAGGAAGAAGAACCGCAATCGGCATTCGGAGCGCGCTATTGCTGAGCGACACCAAAGAAGCGGCCGCCTACCTGGACAAGTACGGCATGCTGGATGTGTATGCCAAGATGCGCGGAATGACTGCCGAAGCGATTCGCAGCGAAAACAGCAGCACAGTGCTTGACGATGATGGCAGCATGCATTTTGATCTGTAATCATCCATAAAACCCCGCAGCGCATGAATATGCCGAAGATTTGCTGGCAGCATCTCTTCGGCATTATTTCTGTCTGTCGGTCCGGGTTTCTTCCTACCAATCCAGCGTCAGTTCATCCATACCGGCATCATCGGGAAAATGAGTGCTTTTGTATTCCAGCAGGACCGCGGTGCACTTGACCGCCTGGCAGTCGGCCGCGGCGCGAATATATTCGTTCATCTGCGCCGGGGTTTGCCCTGTCAGCGCATGGCCCAGGAAAGCGTCGTCATCCTGCCTGATTTTGTCCAGGATGATCCTTCTGTCCAGATAGGCGATCACTCTGTTCAGCTTTCTCGGCTCTGTGATCTGAAGGTTTTCGATTTTCCCCAAGGTAATGGTATTTTGCGGCCCGTTTTCCGTCAGGAAACGGCCCCACTGCGCCAGTTCTCCCGTGATCGTCATGCTCCCGGCAAACCGGAATTCCGGCAGAGACTCCGGATCATACTTCACATGGACAAGATCCTGTTTTTCCAGTGACAGGATATGGCCCACCGTGATCCTGCAGCCATCATACCTTTCAGGGCTCAGCTCGCCTTCCGTCCGAAAGCCCACGGGTTCCCAAACCTGCGGAAAGGCTTGCTTCAGATGATTGTCCAAATAATATTTCTGCCATGAAGCAACCTGAATCTCGGTCATTTCCATGGGATGCGCCAGGGTGATTGCAGGCGCATCTCCTATTTGATACGCGGTTTCATCCCATGATATGGTGTTCCCCTGCCTGACAGTAAAGCAGGCGTCCCCCTGTCTCCAAACAATCAGCTGGGCGATGCGCATCAGCACGGGATTCTTCTGATACTCCTTCCGCCAATGCGCCGCGTCAATGCCTTCTCCGGTCAGAAAGAGCCTTTTCAGATAAGCTTTCTGCCCGTCCGTGATCTGCTGGATTTTTTTCTTTGTTTCCTGAAAGCTTGCCTCAGCCTTTTCCCGCTTTTCCGGATCGATTCCTTTTTTCGGGAAAGACTTGATTTCCTTTTGCTTCTCCGTATCAAAGAGAATGAACCGCAGATCATTTGTCAGTCTGGCTTCGATCATCGTATCCGCCTCCGTCTGCATTCCATTCAAAAAATCATTATTGGATCAAGTGCCGCAGTTCCACAGAACAGTTACAGGATGCCTCCAATCTCAATCTTTCTGTAAGTCGATCAGGGTTGTAGCATGTTCATTGTGTGGTACTGCCCAAAACCGGCGCATGGCTACTGCTGATTATTCCCTTGGGCTTCCAAACACGGTGATATCATTTTCTTCCAGCACCACCCGGATCGCCCATGGCGGCACCTGCGGGAAAATGAAATCGTCCTTTTCCAGGAAAATGAAGGCCGTCCGGTAATCCGGCATCCGCTCCGGGAATACGCCATATCCATCCGTAAAGTACAGCAATCCGCCCAGCCTTTGAATCTGTTTTTCCCGCCGCAGCTTCTCCACAAAAGCGAATACGGGACGAAAATCCGTGCCGCCTAGCCCTTTGATCGTCATATGCTGCAAATACCGGTCGAACTCCTGCTGGCTGGTGATCACCGCCGCTTCCTGAATATCCGCGTCGCACTGGATGATATGCAGCATGAACCGCCGGTCAAATGTCTCCTCCTGTTTCAGGATTGTGAAGGTTTTCTGGAGAAACATCTGCACCTTTTCGCCCGCTACCGATCCGCTGGTGTCGATGGCGATCACCAGCTCCCGGATCCTCCGGTCATCCCGGTATTCCAAAGGCTCGATCAGCGGCATATCCTTGTAAAGCGACAGGCCGTAGGTATAAAAGGCGTAATCAAATTCATCGGGTGATATCCGCATCACCTCAGTGCGGGCCGCAAATTTCTTCAGGAACTGCCGGTAATCGCATTTTTCCCGATTCACTGCCCGCAGCTGCTGCAGCATGTTCCCCGGTAAGTCTCCGCGCTGCTGCCCGAAGGTTTCCAGGTCCGTCCGGATCTGCTCCGAAATATCCCGCCACATGGCTGTGACCGCGGCTGTATTCTCCGGCGCGGAATCACCGCCGTCTTCATGGCCGGATGTTCCCTGAGTGCCCGCCGCCTGCAGCCTGACCCTCACGGCGCGAATGTGCCAGGGTAAATGATCGTCTATGGCAAAAAGCGCCTGCCATTCCCGCTGCTGCTTTTCCGAAGGCCGATGATCCAAAAGCCAGCGATAGAGCTTCTCCGCGGTCAGGGGCTTGATTTGCGGCGACAGGGCATTGAGGATGCTCTGACGCTCCGCGCGGCCTGACAGCGCCTGCACCTGCCGGAGCTGCAAATCCATCAAAACAGCCTCCGCAGCTATATCACAGGCCAGATCCCACAGTGAATCCTCCACGCCAGGGCCCACAAACATATGCCTGAAAATACAGTGCAGCAGTATGTGCCCGTAAGCGCGCACGGCATATCCCTGCTCTGCCCGATAAACCGTCAGCAGCGATTTGGGCTCATAATACAGCCTATCTCCGTCCGTCGCCAGAGGCAGAAGATCCGTCTCCTGAGTCTTGAGGGCGTACAGTGCCCGGTCCAGAAATCGATACTTCACCAGCAGCTGTGCCTTGGCAAGAGAAAGGATTTCTTCTGCCAGCCGGGAAATGCCGGTTTCCTTCTGTTCCGTCATGCCATGCGTCTCCTCTCCGTGC